>JAXDBZ010000133.1:0-19758 GCA_034678345.1 Candidatus Eiseniibacteriota bacterium | reverse complement strand
ACCGCCGGCACGCCGAGGCGCTCGAGCGGAGCCGCGCGGCGCTGGCGCGGGCGCGTGCCGCGGCGGCCGGCGGCGCGCCGGGAGAGATCGTGGCGCTCGAGCTGCGCGAGGCGCTGGGCGCGCTCGGCGAGGTGACCGGCCGCGCGCTGGGCGCCGACATCCTCGAGCGCATCTTCGCCCGTTTCTGCGTCGGCAAATGAGCGCGTTCGACGTCGTGGTGATCGGCGCGGGCCACGCCGGCTGCGAGGCGGCGGCGGTCGGCGCGCGCCTGGGGCTGCGCACCGCGCTGGTGAGCGCCGATCCGGCCGGCACCGCGCGCATGTCGTGCAACCCCGCCATCGGCGGCATCGCCAAGGGCCACATGGTGCGCGAGCTGGACGCGCTCGGCGGCCTCATGGCGCTCGCCACCGACCGCGCCGGCATCCAGTTCCGCATCCTGAACCGCGGCCGCGGCCCCGCCGTGTGGTCGCCACGGGCGCAATGCGACCGCGCGCGCTACTCGCTCGAGATGGCGCGGCTGCTGGCGGCGCTGCCGGGCCTCGAGCGCGTGACCGGCGTGGCGGAGCGCATCGAGCTGGCCGACGGGCGCGTCGCCGCGGTGACGCTCGCCGACGGGAGGCGTCTCGCCTGCCGCGCTCTGGTGGTCGCGCCGGGCACGTTCCTCGGGGCGCTCATCCACGTCGGCCCGCGCAAGCTCGCCGGCGGCCGCATCGGCGAGCACGCGGCGCACGGCCTGAGCGAATCGCTCGCCGCGCTCGGGCTGGAGCGCGGGCGGCTCAAGACCGGCACGCCGCCGCGGCTCCACCGCGACTCGATCGACTGGGACGCGCTCGCCGTGCAGCATGGCGACGTGCCGCCGCCGCCGTTCTCCCACTGGACCGGGCGGCTCGAGCTGGAGCAACTCCCCTGCTGGCAGACGCGCACGAACGCGCGCACGCACGAGGTGATCCGCGCCAACCTGCGGCATTCGCCGCTGTTCTCCGGCGAGATCCGCGGGCGCGGGCCGCGCTACTGCCCCTCGATCGAGGACAAGGTCGTGCGCTTCCCGGAGGTGCCCGCGCACCCCGTGTTCCTCGAGCCCGAGGGCCGCGACGTGCCGGAGATCTACGTGAACGGCATGTCGTCGAGCCTGCCCGAGGAGGTGCAACTCGCCTGCGTGCGGACGCTGCCGGGGCTCGCGCACGCCGAGATGCTGCGGCCCGGCTACGCGGTCGAGTACGACTTCGTGCTGCCCCACCAGATCGCGCCCACCCTCGAGGCGAAGCGGGTGCCGGGACTCTGGTTCGCCGGCCAGGTCTGCGGCACATCGGGCTACGAGGAAGCGG
The DNA here is from genome assembly GCA_034678345.1 of Candidatus Eiseniibacteriota bacterium. Taxonomy (GTDB): domain Bacteria; phylum Eisenbacteria; class RBG-16-71-46; order RBG-16-71-46; family RBG-16-71-46; genus JANXPZ01. Next base: position 18,433 of record JAXDBZ010000133.1, on the reverse strand, counting down.
CGGTGCAGGGCTTCGTCGCCGGCGTGAACGCGGCGCACCGGCTGCTGGGACGCGCGCCCTTCGTGCTGCGCCGCGACCAGGCCTACATCGGCGTGCTGGGGGACGACCTCGTCACGCGCGAGCACTCCGAGCCCTACCGGATGTTCACCTCGGCGGCCGAGCACCGGCTCCTGCTCCGCGCCGACAACGCCGACGAGCGCCTGGCCGGCATCGGGCACGCCCTCGGGCTCATCACCGACGAACAGCTTGCGAGCGTCCGCGCGAAGTACGCGGCGATCGCGGCGGAGGAGCGGCGCCTGGCGCGGATCACGCTGCGGGTCGCGGCGCCGGTCGAGACGGCCCCGGACGGTGATGCGGATCCCGGCGCGGGCGCGGCTGCCGACGAGCGGGGTGATGCGGGCCGCGGCGTGGGCGCGGGCGTGGGCGCGGACGCGGACGCGGACGTGCGCGGTGCTACCGATTTCGGCGCGCGCGCGGAGCCGGGCGGCGTCGGAGTCGCGGGGCGGAGCGTGCCCCGCCCCGTCCGTGCCCTCGCCTTCCTCGCGCGCCCCGAGGGCTCCTACGAGGCGCTGCCCGGACTGGGCGTTCCGACGTCACTGCCGCCCGCCTGGGGCGAGTGCCTCGAGGTGCGCGTGCGCTACCACGGCTACGTGCGGCGGCAGCAGCGGACGGCCGAGCGGGCTCGCGCACTCGAGCACCTGGAGTTGCCCGAAGCGATGTGGAGCGACGGCCTCAACGGACTGTCGCGCGAGGCGCGCGAGAAACTGCTGCGCTGGCGGCCGGCGACCGTCGGGCAGGCCTCGCGCATCGCCGGCGTCTCCCCGGCGGACGTGAGCGTCCTGCTCGTCCACGCGCGCCGCTTCGCCACCGCATCGCGCTGACGAGGCTCGCGTCCGCGCGGGACGGCTCCGCGTCGCGCGCCGCCGTCGCGACTCGCGGTGCGGGTGAGCGCGGTCTGCCGCGTCGCGATCCTCCGGTACCGCGTGGCCCGCCGCGTGCTAGAGTGCGCGCGCATGAGACCACGCAGCGCGCCGCGCGCACAGAATGGATCGGGCGGACGCGGAGGGGGCCGGCGACCGCAGAATCCGAGAGGGCGGCCGGCGTCCGGCGCTGGGCTGGCGCGCGGCGCCACTCGCGTCGCTGGACCCGATGCCCGAGGCGGCCGCCCCCAGGGGAAATCTCCGTCGGCCGGCGCACGTCGGACCGCGGATCGCGGAGTCCCACCGAATCCCGGGGCGGGGACCTCACCTCGCCCTCGTCGGCCAGGATCACCGATCCGACGTGGCACGACGAAAATGGCCAAGCGAATTCCTGGCAGACAATTAGAATCTGTAGCTCGTGGAAGAACGCCGCGTGTTCAGGCCCCTCGGGACCTCAAGAGCCTGCTCGATCGGCAGCCCTGGGGGTTGATCGAAGAGCAGTTGGTGCGCATCGAAGCCGACGCCACCTCGGTGCTTCCGAGGATGAGGCGGTACGCCGAGATGCTGCTCGAGTGGAATCGTGGCTTCTCCAACCTGATCTCCGCGAGCGACGAGTCCAGGCTGGTGGAGCGGCACATCCTCGAGTCGCTCGCCCCAGCGGCATGGATTCGGGAAACCGGGCCGAAGAGGATCATGGACTTCGGCTCTGGAGGAGGATTCCCGGCAATCCCGCTCGCGTTGGCCGGTGTCGGCGAGCAATGGCTCCTCGTCGAGTCGCGCAGGAACAAGACATTGTTCCTGCGTAAAGTTTCAGAAGAAATTGAATTGCGTGGAATCGAAGTGGAGCTGGGTCGTCTGGAGATGCTCCTCGGAGATTCTTCCCGAATCGGCCGGTTCGACGCCTTCACCTCCAGGGCCACCCTTCGCCTCGGCCCGACTCTCGCGCTGGCCGCCAATTGGGTCATCGAGGGTGGCTCCGCCTACTTGTGGAAGGGGAGCAGGAAGGACGAGGAGATGGCCGGCGATCAGCACTGGGAGCGCTCCTGGGACCACTCCGGCTCGTTCGACATCGGGAACGGCCAGACTTCGGTCTCCAGATTCATCAGGAAGACAACCCGATACGCTGATTAATCGCGTCACGTTTCACGTGAAACAGCGGGCTTGTCCTGCGGCCTCCGCGGCTGCTATCTTGCGGGCGAAGCGCTATCGCCCGCGCACGACCGTGGCCCCCTACAGGATACCGAGCTCAAGGGAATGGGACGGATCATCTCGATTGCCAGCCAGAAGGGCGGCGTCGGCAAGACCACGACGGCGATCAACCTCGGCGCATGCCTCGCCCAGGAGAGCCGCCGAGTCCTCATCGTGGATGTGGATCCGCAGGCGAACGCGACCAGCGGGCTCGGGGTCAACGGCAACGACCAGAAGACCACGATCTACGAGGTGCTGCTGGGTAACGCGGAGCTGGCTGAGGCAGTCCTACCCACCGCTCTGGCGAACTTGGACGTGGCCGTTTCCGGGCAGCGACTCTCTGGTGCCGAGGTCGAGTTGGTCGGAGTGATGGCGCGCGAGACACGCCTGAAGCATGCGGTCACGAAGGTCCGCGAGCAGTACGACTACATCCTCGTGGACAGCCCGCCGTCGCTCGGTCTCCTGACGGTCAACGCCCTCACGGCCTCGGATTCTGTGCTGATCCCGCTGCAGTGCGAGTACCTCGCGCTCGAGGGGCTCACGCAGTTGATCGGCGCGATCCGGCTCGTCCAGGACCACCTGAATCCGGGGCTGAGGATCGAGGGCGTGCTCCTCACCATGTACGATTCCCGGCTCAATCTCTCCCAACAGGTGGCGGATGAGGCCAGGAAGTTCTTCGCCGAGCGTTTGTACCGCACGGTGATACCAAGGAACGTCAGGCTCAGCGAGGCGCCTTCCTTCGGGAAGCCCATCGTTCTCTACGATCCACACAGCACAGGCGCCGAAAGCTACCGTGAGTTGGCGCGGGAGGTCCTGGAGCATGCCTAGGAAGGTACTGGGGCGCGGGCTTGAAGCGCTCATCCCACCGCTGGCGTCCACGGCGGCGACAATCGACGACCAGGCTGGCGGCGGCGCGGAGATTCCCGTCACCGACATCGAGGCCAATCCATACCAGCCGCGCACGCTCTTCGACGACGAAGCCATCCAGGAACTGGCCGCCTCGATCCGGGCCACGGGTGTGCTGCAGCCAATCATCGTGCGTCGCCAGGCTGGCGCTGGCGGGTACCAGCTCGTGGCCGGCGAGCGCAGATTAAGAGCAGCCAAGATTGTTGGCATCAAGAACATACCAGCAATCATTAAGAAGGTTGAGGACCGTGAGATGATGGAACTCTCGCTGATCGAGAACATCCAGCGAGAGAATCTGAACCCAATCGAGGAGGCCAGGGCCTACAACACCCTGGTCGAGAAGCTCGGGATGACCCACGAGCAGATCTCCGAGCGCGTCGGCAAGCAGCGGGTCTCGATCACGAACTCCCTTCGGCTCCTCGGCCTCCCGGGGGAGGTCCAGGAGATGGTTTCACGTGGAACATTGAGCGCCGGGCATGCCAGGGCCCTGCTGGCCATCGAGAAGCAGGCCGAGTTGGTGATGGCGGCTCGCTACGTGCAGGCGAAGGGATTCTCTGTCCGCCGGACCGAGTCCTTTGTGCGCCGAAAGCTGCGCCGGATGCACTCGCGACCGCGCGCCCAGAAAGCAAGCGGGATGCGCGAGTGGGAGGTCCGCCTTCAGCAGAAGTTCAGCACCCATGTGACGATTACGCCGGGACGCAAGGGCGGGAAGGTGGAGTTCGAGTACTACGGGCAAGAGGACTTGGAGCGCCTGCTCGAGGCCTGGGGGGCCCTGTAATCCGGCGTCTCCCGCGACACGGACGCCGCGACCGTTCAGCTTCGACCGCCGCACCGCAGGGAGGTGGGAGATGAAGTTCAGAACGCGTTCCTCTGAGGCGGAAGAGTCGCCCGCTCCTAGCACCGTCGTCGGGGTCGGCTCGAGCTTCCGCGGCACTCTCATGGTGCACGGCACGCTCCGGATCGAAGGGGAATTCGAGGGTGACATCCTCGATTGCGACCGCCTGGAAATCGGCGAGCACGGCCTCATGCGGGCGGACGTGGAGGTGAAGGAGGCGGTCATCGAAGGGCGCGTGTATGGGAATGTGCGCGCGCTCGGCACGCTCGAGATGAAGCAAGGCGCCCACGTCGAGGGCGACGTCGCCGCAGTCAGCGTGATGATGGAGCCCGGTGTCTACTTCACCGGCCGATGCACCATGCTGGACACGGGGACCGAGGGCGTCCAGTTGCGGACCGACAACCCCCGCGTCGGCTGACGCCGCGGCCTGCTCATCTCACCTCTTCACCCGCATCGGCCAGTTCAATGCGAATCGCCACAACTATATATATAGCAATTTGTTGCAGCTTTCTTCATGCGGTGTTCTTGGCACCGCGATCGCCTGCCTCGACCGATCTAGCGACGGTGCCGTGGCCGGAGGGCACGCAGACCATCGCCTTCGAGGATGTCGCTGGCGCGATCCTGGTTGGCGCGACGCTGTCGTCGCCCGCCATCCCGGACACGAGTGGACCGATGCTCCTCGACACCGGGGCGGGCTACCTCGCCGTGGACGCCGACCTCTCCAGCCGACTGGGCCTCGTGGACGCCGCTGCTGCCGGGCCCGTCGTTGACGTGACGACGCGGCCGCTGCCTCGGCTGCAGCTCGGTGGGCTCCAAATCGACCAGGTGACTCCCGTGCTGACGGTGGACGCGGGGATCATCCGCCGGGTCACCGGGCGCCCCGTCATCGGCCTGATCGGCCAGGCCATCCTTCGGGACCGGGTCGTGGTGCTCGATTACGCGGCCGAGACGATGGTCCTGCTCCCGGCGGGGGCCGACTCCAGCCCGGGGCCGCCCGGAATCGGGCTGGCGCTCTCCGCCGATGCCGTGGCGGTCCCCTTCCGCATGGTCGCCGACGGGAAGATCCTGCTCCGGGTCCGCGCCGATGCCGAACCTGGCGGACGCCAGAGCGAGCTTAGCCTCATCCTAGACACCGGGGCCACCAAGACCGTGCTCTTCAGCCGGGCGTTGGACCGAAGGCTACCGGGGTGGCGGTCGTGGCCGGCGGTGAGGGGTCTCGGAGCGCCGACGCTGACGGGTGACGCGTCGGCCGAAATGGTCCGCGTGCCGCGGATCGGGGTGGGGCCGGCCGGGCGTCCGGTCACTAGGTCGTGGGTGGACGCAGCGGTGCTCGGTGGCGACCCCCATCGGCAGCTCGAGGAGGCCATCGGGGAGCCGGTGGATGGCCTGCTCGGGTACTCCTTCCTGAAGCACTTTCGCGTCGCCCTCGACTACCGCCGTCGGACGCTCTGGCTGGACCCGACGCAGGGCGACGTACCCGACCGCCGGGAGGAGTACTGCCATCCCGGGATCCAGCTCGAGAGCGTCGGAGGGACGCTCCGTGTGATGGCCGTCGCGGTCGGTTCGCCGGCGGCGCGATCGGGCGTCCAGACGGGCGACGAGCTGGTCGCGGTGGATGGGATCCCGGTCGCCGGTCGCGACGTCATCGAGGTGAGTCGGAGCCTCGAGGGCGACCCCGGCAGCCGCGTCGTCCTGAGGCTGCGCCGTGGCTCCCGCGAGTGGTCCCGGCGGGTCGCTCGCACGCCCCTCTTCTGACCTCGATCCCCGTCGATCCGCGGAGGCCGGTGAGCCGCCCACCGCGCGTCGTCGTGGCGCCATCGCGCGCCTCGATTCGGCCCGAATCGCCATCACGAGATTTCGTGAATCACGCCTGCTTCGGCACGCGCTGGCCTCCTCGTTTGCGCTCGTCCGATGCCCATATGAAGTCACGACATTTCGTGAATCTTGGACTCGTCGCGACCGGCGCCTGGGCACGCAGGCGGCGCTGTCCCGAGGCATGTTGCGCGGTCCTTGACGCTCTCCTGACCATGCGGAATCGGTCCTCGGTGGGGCGGTAAATGGCGTGGTTCGGCGGCATCCGAATGGGCTCGTCGCCATGCAGTCCGCCGCGGTCGCCGGGAGCCTCGCCGGTCACCCGCTCGGCTCGGAAGAGCTCCCGCTGAACGACCTCGATTCGAGGTCGTCAGGACATCCGCGGATGACCCCGAATAGAGGTCGGTCCGGCCACTCCCGGATGGTCAGGATTGGGGGCCGGCGATCACTCCCCGGGCACCCTCGCCAGCGATGTCCGGAGTGCCTCCCCGCCGGGGGTGTCGCTCCCCGCCCCGGTCAGCTCGCGGCAGCCAGATCCTCGTCCGGACCGTGGAGGGTCCGGAGGCGGTCGGCGACCCTCTCGACCCGGAGGGCGCTCACCGTCTCGACCGAGTAGGGCTCGTCCCAGACCAGGTTCCCGCGGAGCCAGACCCGCAGCTCCGGGTACGCCTCGAGGAGGGCCAGTCCGGTCTGGCCCTTGAGCTGGCGGACGGCGCTCGCCACGCTCTGGGTCGGGCGGAGGCCGAGCAGCAGATGGACGTGGTCGGAGGTGGCAGCGAACTCGACCATGGAGTAGCCGAGTTCGTCACAGGCCCGGCGGAGCAACTCGCGCAGGGTCTGGACGTGGCGGGCACGGAGCACGTGGCGGTGTCCCCGCGTGCCCCAGTTGATGGCGTAATGGAGCTGGCTCCGGTAGACGGGCTCCCAACGGCCGCGCAGCGCCTCATCGATCTCGGGGGGGAGGCTGTGGCTCATCGCGCTTCCTCCTCTTGTGCTGAACATCTGTGCAGTAGGGCCACAGACTTATGGATGCCTCTGGCCATGCGGGGATTCGACCTTCTCGCAGGGGGACCGCCTCGGCGTGAGGGGGCCTATCTCCCCACGGTCCTCAGCACCCCGGTCACGACGCCCAGGATGCGGAACTCCTTCTCGGACGTCACCCGGATCGGCTCGTACTTCGGGTTCGCCGGCGCCAGCTCGATCCGGTCGCCGCGCGGGCGGTAGTACTTCACCGTCGCTTCGTCGCCGAGGAGCGCGACCACCATGTCGCCGGGCCGCGCCTGGTCGCGCTGCCGCACGATCACGACGTCGCCCTCGAGCACGCCCGCCTCGATCATGCTGTCGCCGCGCACGCGCAGGGCGAACGAACCGCTCGTATCGCCGAAGACCTCGCCCACGTCGAGTGTGTCCTCGATGCACTCCTCGGCCAGGATCGGCGCGCCCGCGGCCACTCGCCCCAGCAGCGGCACGCCCGGTCGCGGCGTCGAGGAGAGCAGGCTGTTTCCGCGCGAGACCTTGCTCTGGCGCTTCAGGTACCCGGCCTTCTCCAGCATGGTGAGGTAGTAGCGGACGCCGTTCGTGGAGGAGATCCCGGCCGCCTTGCCGATCTCGCGGATCGTGGGGGGAAGGCCGTGCTCCTGCTGGAAGGTCCGGATGTAGGAGAGGATCTCTCGCGCCCGGTCGTTCAACATGGCTCGCGCCTCCGTGTTCTCCAGTCCGCCGCCGACATCGATGCCCTGGACCTTAGTGCACGGGTGTGCAGCGTGTCAAGGGGGCGTTTTCCCGCGAAAAGCCGCGGATTCCCCGCCGGCGACGCGGCGCGTGCACGCCGAAGACGCCCGCGGCGGACCGGTGACAGGGGGGCCAGTACGGCGCCCGGCCGCCGCTTCCGCGTCCAACCGCGGACGGCGGCCGCAACGCCGTGGACACCGGCGGCGTCTTGCGCCGGCGCCGCGCGCGCGGTGCCGTCGGGGCCGATGCGCGTGGATCCGGCACTTGCGACGCCGCTGCCGCGCCGCCGCGCGTTGGTCCGCGGATTGCGATGCGGCGTGGTCGAGGTCGCGAGACCTCGGAACGACAGACAAGGAGCGGTGGCCGGGCCCGTGGAGGTTGGCCGTTATCGGGGGCCGGTCGGCTGAAGCGACCCGCCCCGCCACCTTGTCGGTCGGGCAATGCGAACGGGCCTGTGAACGGGGAACCGTGGAGCAGGCCCGCAAGCTTGCCGGCGCGGCGGTGCCTCGCGCTGCCGCGCCCGTCCGCGGCCCGTCCGCGCGCGATTGCCGTGGGGCGACGGGGCCGATACGTTGCCCCGCATGTCCCCGCGCCGTCCGGCTCTCCTGGTGCCCGCCATGCTGCTCAACGTCTTCATCGCGGCGGGCACGTTCCTCATCGCCAAGTCCACGCTGCGCGAGTTCCCGCCGCTGGTGCTGGCGCTCGTGCGCTTCGTCCTCGCCAGCTGCGTGCTGTGGCCGGCGGCCCGGCTGCTGCGCCCGCGGGCACGGCTGGCGCGCGCGGACCGCGGCCGCATCCTCCTCCTCGGCCTGCTCGCCATCCCGCTGAACCAGGGGCTGTTCCTCTACGGCATGCGCTGGGCGAGCGCCACGCACGCCGCGTTGCTCTACGCGCTCACGCCGACCTTCATCATCCTCATCGCCGCGGCCTGCGGCACGCGGCCCACGCTGCGGCAGATCCTCGGCGTCGTGCTGGCGTTCGCCGGCGTGTTCCTGCTCCTGCTGCAGCGCGGGCTGCACTTCGATCCCCACTCGCTCCGCGGCGACCTGCTCATCCTCGCCGCCGTCGTCGCCTGGGCGTTCTACCTCTATCTCGGCCGCGGGCCGACCCGCCGCTACGGACCGCTGCTCGTGACCAGCGAGTCGCTGGTGGCCGGCACGCTCATCTTCCTGCCCATCGGTCTGGTGGCGGCGTGGGGGTTCGACTTCCGCGCCGTCTCGGCCGCGGGCTGGTCCGGCGTGCTCTACCTGGCGTGGCTCACCTCGGGCGTGAACTACTTCATCTTCTTCTGGGGCATCGGGCACATCGGACCCGCGGCGGTGGCCGTGTGGTCGAACCTGCAGCCGCCCGCCACGGCGGCGCTGGCCTGGGCGTTCTTCCACGAGGCCCTGCCGGCGGGCTTCCTGCTCTCGGCCGCGCTCGTGCTGACCGGCGTCTGGATCGCGCAGCGCGCCGAGCCGCCGGGCGCGCGCCGCGAGCCGCCCGCCGACGCGGCGCCCTGCGGGGGCTGAGCGGGGCCCCCGCGAGCGGGACCGCCCGAACTGCGGCCGTGTGGACGCGATGCGCGGGGGCCCATATGCTCGCGATAGGACGAGGCGGGCGGTCGCCGGGCGACCGGTTCGTCGAACGAACCTCGTCCGTGCGCGCAGGACGCGATGGGGCCCGGCGATGCGGGAGCAGCGCGCGGAGGACCGTACGATGCGGCGAGTGCTGCGTTCGTCCCTGCTGGTCGGTATCCTCGTTCTTCTGTCCGCCGCCAGGGCCGCTGGGGACCGCGTGGTCCTGTACAACGGCGGCCCGCAGCACACCGGGGTCTACGCGTCGCCCGCGCTGACACGGCTGCACGGCCTCGCGTTCAGGTTCCTGGTCCGCGAGGGCATCTCTTCGCCTCCCCTGGTGCACGATGGCGTCGTCTACTTCGGTGACTGGGGCGGCACCTTCTACGCCGTCGAGTTGGCGACCGGCTCCCTCAGGTGGAAGCGCGAAGGCGTGGGGGGCGTCAACGGGCCGCCGACGATCTCCGGGGGCACGGCCTACTGGGGCGGCAAGACCGGCGTGATGTACGCGCTCGACCTCGAGACGGGCGAACCGGTGTGGACCTACCGGACCGAAGGCGCGAAGCGCGGAGCGGACGCATCCATCTGCTTCCCCCCGCTGCTCCACGACGGGGCCGTCTGGTTCACGAGCCACGACCGACTGCTCTACCTGGTGGACGCGCGGTCGGGCATGCTGCGGGACACCGTACGCTTCGCCGATGGGATGTGCTGCAGCCCCTCGCTGCACGAGAACCTGGTCTTCATCACCGACTGGCTGGGCAACGTCCACGCGCTCGACGGTTCCACGCGGGACGAGCGCTGGCACTTCCGGGCGCAGAAGAAGGTCTACCACGCCCCGGCCATCGCGGCCGGCATCGCCTATCTCGGCAGCTGGGATCATGGCCTCTACGCGCTGGACGCGAGGACGGGAGGGCTGCGGTGGCGGTTCGAGGCCGACGAGCGCATCAGCTCCGACCCGGCGGTGGACGGCCGGCGCGTGTACTTCAACACGCTCTTCAGCCACCTCTACGCGCTCGACGCGCGGACCGGCCGGCGGCTCTGGGACGTAAAGAAGGAGGGGTTGGTGTACTCGAAGCCGGCGGTGGCCGGCGACCTGGTCTACTTCGGCGCCGGCGACAGCTGCCTCTACGCGCTCGATGCGAAGTCGGGCCGGGAGCGCTGGCGGTACAAGGCCGAAGGCATGGTGTGCAACCCATCGGTCTACGACGGCAAGGTGCTGTTCGGCGCCGGAGGACACCTCTACGTTCTGCAGTGAGACCTTCCGGCCGGCAGGCATCGTGCCGTCATCGCCATGATCGGATCGATCGTCTCGTCTGACCTCCTCGCGCGACCCGCGCCGCGCCTGCTCGTCACGCTGCTGCTCGCCGCGGCGGGTGTCTTCAGCGCGCCCGGTCCCCTGCCGGGGATCGGCGGCTGGCTGCTCCTCCTGGTCGCGGTCGCCCTCGCGCATGGGGCGGCCGCGCTGCTCGAGCGCCTGCCCCTGCCGCACGCCGGCGCCGGCGTGCGGACCGGCCTCGCCCCACTGCTCGGCTACATCGCCGCGCACCCCGACCTCGCGCATCCGTGGGGCGCCGTGTGGCTGGCCGCGTTCGCGCTCCTCTGGGGCTCGGGTGCCGACGTCATCCGCGCCGCGCTCGAGCGAGCCCGCGCGCGGGCCGAGACGGTGCCCGACGCTCCGCCCCCGCGCGACCGCGCGCTCGATGCGTCCGCGTGGCTCTACCGCGGCGCCGAGGTGTGCCTCGTCCCGGCCATCGCGCGGATCATGGAGTCCGTGGGCCAGCCGCTGCCCACGCTGCCGGCGGCGGCGGCTTTCGCGGTGTGGATAGGTGTGGTCGGGCTGCTGCAGCTCGAGCAGAGGCGGGCGGAGGAGGCGAGCCCGGCCGTCCGCGGCGCGGCCGCGGCGGTGGCCGCGCTGGCCCTCGCGCTGGTGCTGGTGGTGCGGGCGCTGAGCCGCGGCGGGCTGTGAGGGGCGCGCAGCCCGTCGTGTGCGCAACGCAGACGCCCCGCCGGCTCGCACCGGCGGGGCGTCGCGTCTTCGGACCGGCTCAGCCCTTGAGCGAGCCCAGCACCTCGTCGAGCATCTTCTTGGCGTCGCCGAAGAGCATCCGGTTGTTCTCCTTGTAGAACAGCGGATTGTCCACGCCGGCGTAGCCCGTGGCCATGCTGCGCTTCATGACGATCGAGGTCTTCGCCTTCCACACCTGGAGCACCGGCATGCCGGCGATGGGGCTGGTCGGGTCCTCCTCGGCGGCGGGGTTCACGATGTCGTTGGCGCCGATGACCATCGCCACGTCGGTGTCCGGGAAGTCGCCGTTCAGCTCGTCCATCTCGAACACGATGTCGTAGGGCACCTTGGCCTCGGCCAGCAGCACGTTCATGTGGCCGGGCATGCGGCCGGCCACCGGGTGGATGCCGAAGCGCACGTTCACGCCCTTCTCGCGCAGGTGCTTCGTGATCTCGTACACCGCGTGCTGGGCCTGTGCCACCGCCATGCCGTAGCCCGGCACGATGATGACGTTCTTCGACTCCTTCAGCAGCTCGGCGGTCTCCGGCGCGCTGATGGGGCTGACTTCGCCCGCCGGCTGCGCGCCGCCCGCGGCCGCCGGGGCACCGCCCTCGCCGCCGAAGCCGCCCGAGATGACCGCTAGGAACTTGCGGTTCATGGCGCGGCACATGATGTACGAGAGGATGGCGCCGCTCGATCCGACCAGCGCGCCGGTGACGATGAGCAGGTCGTTGTTGAGCATGAAGCCCGTCGCCGCCGCCGCCCAGCCGGAGTAGCTGTTCAGCATGGAGACCACGACCGGCATGTCGGCGCCGCCGATCGCCATCACCATGTGGACGCCGAAGAGCAGCGAGACCGCGGTCATGACCAGCAGCGCGATCATGCCCTGGTTCGTGCCCTCGGCCGCGGTGAGGAAGCCGTAGCCGAACCCGAGCACCACCAGCAGGCCGGCCAGGTTGAGGAAGTGCCGGCCCGGCAGGATGACCGGCTTGCCGCTGATCCTGGCCGCCAGCTTGCCGAAGGCGATGACCGAGCCCGAGAAGGTCACGGCGCCGATCAGGATGCCGAGGTAGATCTCGACCTCGTGGATGGTCTTCTCCGCGCCGGTGAAGTGCGCGGTGGCCGCCGGGTCGATGTAGTTGGCGAAGCCCACGAGGACGGCAGCGAGCCCCACCAGGCTGTGCATGATGGCGACCAGCTCGGGCATCTGCGTCATCTTCACGGTGCGCGCCGCCCACAGGCCGATGGCGGCGCCGATCGCCATCGCCGCGACGATCCAGGGCAGGCCGGCCGCGGTGACGTGCGGGCCGAAGACGGTGGCCAGCACGGCGATGGTCATGCCGATGATGCCGTACACGTTGCCGCGGCGCGACGTCTCGGGATGCGAGAGCCCGCCGAGGCTGAGGATGAAGAGGATGGTGGCTCCGATGTAGGCGACGGTCGCGAGACTCGGGGTGAAGATCATGGGCGGCCTCCTCCTACTTCCGGAACATTTCGAGCATGCGACGCGTCACCGCGAAGCCGCCGAACATGTTGATGGACACCATCACGATGCTGGCCACCGCCAGCCCGACGATCCAGCCCGTGGGCCGCGTCAGGGTCTCCGTGCCCGCCAGCAGCGGCGGGGCGACCTGCACCAGCGCGCCGATGGCGATGATGCTGGAGATGGCGTTGGTCACGCTCATGAGCGGCGTGTGCAGGGCCGGGGTGACGTTCCACACCACCATGTAGCCGACGAAGCAGGCGAGCACGAACACGGTGAAGTGAGCGAGGAAGCTCGCCGGGGCGCCGACGCCGACGAGCCCGAACAGCAGACCGGCGACGATGAACGTGACCGCCGTGCGCAGCGGCGAGGGCGGCGCGCCGGGTTCTCCGTGCCCGTGGGCGCCCTTCTTCTCGGCCGGCTTCGCGGCCGCCGCGGGCTTGGGCGCGGGCGCCGGCAGCTGGAGTGGCGGGGGCGGCCAGGTGACGGCGCCGTCCTTGATCACCGTCAGGCCGCGGATGGCGTCGTCCTCCATGTTGACGTCGAGGACGCCGTCCTTGGTCTTGCACAACTCCTCGGTGAGGCGGAACAGGTTCGTGGCGTAGAGGGTGCTCGACTGCCGGGCGAGCCGGCTCGGCAGGTCGGTGTAGCCGATGATGGTCACGCCGTGCTTGACGACCGCCTGGCCGGGCTCGGTCAGCTCGCAGTTGCCGCCCTGCTCGGCGGCCATGTCCACGATGACGCTGCCGGGCTTCATGGACTTCACCATCTCGGCGGTGATGAGCCGCGGCGCGGGCTTCCCGGGGATCAGCGCGGTGGTGATGATGATGTCCGCGTCCCTAGCCTGCTGCGCGTACATCTCACGCTGGGCCTTCTGGAAGCCCTCGCTCATCACCTTCGCGTAGCCGCCGCCGCCGGAGCCTTCCTCCTCGTAGTCCACCTTGACGAACTCGCCGCCCATGGACTTGACCTGGTCGGCCACCTCGGCGCGCGTGTCGTTGGCGCGCACGATGGCGCCCAGGCCGACGGCGGTGCCGATGGCCGCGAGGCCGGCGACGCCGGCGCCGGCGATGAAGACCTTGGCCGGCGGCACCTTGCCCGCGGCGGTGATCTGGCCGCTGAAGAAGCGGCCGAAGGCGTTGGCGGCCTCGATGACGGCGCGGTAGCCGCTGATGCCGGCCATCGAGGTCAGGGCGTCCATCTTCTGGGCGCGACTGAGCTGGCGCGGCAGCGAGTCGATGGCCAGCACCGTGACCTTCTTCGCCGCAAGCTGCTTCATCAGCTCGGGGTTCTGCGCCGGGTAGATGAAGGAGATCAGGGTCTGGCCCTCGTGCATCAGGCCGACCTCGTCGGCCGAAGGCTGGCGCACCTTGAAGACCACGTCCGACCTGGCCCACAGCGCCTTCGCGTCGGGCACGACCTCGGCGCCGGCCGCGCGATAGGCGTCGTCGCCGCAGTTGGCCGCATCGCCGGCGCCGCTCTCGACGGCCACCGAGAAGCCGAGCTTGATCAGCTTCTCGACGACTTCCGGCACGGTGGCGACGCGCTTCTCGGCGGCCGCCGTTTCCTTCGGGATTCCGATCACACAGGCCATGCACGTCTCCCCACGCTGGATGAAGCCGACCACGTCCGAGGTCGTTGCCCATTCCGCCGCATCGCATTACCCGGATGCGTCCTTCCCGCACCCGGGCACACGACTCAAACCCGCGCATGGTGTACCGGCGGCAGCGGTCCAGTCAACCGGGGAGTGAGGCAGCGGGGGCGATTGTTGTTGCCCGTCCGGACTCCCGGGCGGGACAATGAACTTGTCCCCCGCGCCTCTGTGGCCCCGCGTGCGCGGCGGAGGCGGCGGACGGACGCCCGGCCGGGCAGGGCGTCCTCGGACCCGGCCGGTGTCGCGAGCCACACCCCCCGCGAGCTCGCCCGATCGTGAGTTCCGGCGCACGCGTGGGGTGCCCGTCATGCACGCGTCCCGCGTCCTCCTCCTGTCCGGCGGCCTAGTGCTCGCCCCCCTCTCGCTGTCGACGGTGTCGGCGCTGGCCGCCTGGTCACACGACCCGAACGTCAACGTGCCGCTGTGCACCGCGACGGGCGACCAGTACTCCCCGGCGATCGTCCCGGACGGTTCAGGCGGGGCGATCGTGACCTGGTCCGACAACCGCAGCGGCAACTACGACATCTACGCGCAACGGGTGAGCGCGGCGGGTGCTGTGCAGTGGGCGGCCGATGGCGTGGCCCTCTGCACGGCAGCGAGCGCTCAGGTGTACCCCATGACCGTCTCGGACGGGGCAGGCGGGGCGATCGTGACGTGGTACGACTACCGCAGCGGCAACTACGGCATCTACGCACAGAAGGTGAGCGCAGCGGGGGCGACGCAGTGGACGGCCGATGGCGTGGCCCTGTGCGCGGCAGCGAGCGCTCAGATGTACCCCATGACCGTCTCGGACGGCGCAGGCGGGGCAATCGTGACGTGGCTGGACTACCGCAGCGGCAGCTACACCGACGTCTACGCGCAGCGGGTGAGCGCAGCGGGTGCGGTGCAGTGGGCGGCCGATGGTGTGGCCCTGTGTACGGCGGCGTACGGACAGGGCTTCCTGACGATCGTCTCAGACGGCGCAGGCGGGGCGATCGTGACGTGGCACGACCCCCGCAACGGAGACAACAGCGACATCTACGCGCAGCGGGTGAGCGCGGCGGGGGCGACGCAGTGGACCGCGGACGG
This sequence comes from Candidatus Eiseniibacteriota bacterium, assembly GCA_034678345.1. GTDB lineage: Bacteria > Eisenbacteria > RBG-16-71-46 > RBG-16-71-46 > RBG-16-71-46 > JANXPZ01. The sequence goes on along the minus strand of JAXDBZ010000133.1, from coordinate 3,275 downwards.
CGTGGCCCTGTGCACCGCGACGGGCAACCAGCAGAGCCCGACGATTGCTTCCGACAGTGCGGGCGGGGCGATCGTGACGTGGCTGGACCCCCGCAGCGGCACCTACGACATCTACGCGCAGCGGGTGAGCGCGGCGGGGGCGACGCAGTGGACCGCGGACGGCGTGGCCCTGTGCACCGCGACGGGCAACCAGGAGAGCCCGACGATTGCTTCCGACGGTGCGGGCGGGGCGATCGTGACGTGGCGGGACCGCCGCAGCGGCACCTCCGACATCTACGCGCAGAAGGTGAGCGCGGCGGGGGTGGCGCAGTGGGCCGCGGACGGCGTGGCCCTGTGCATCGCGACCGGCCCCCAGTACTCCCCAACGATCGTCTCGGACGGCGGGGCACCCGGCGCAGCCGGGTCCGGGGCGATCATGACGTGGCAGGACAACCGCAGCGGCCTCGGCGACATCTACGTCCAGCGCGTCGAGCGGTTCGGCTACCTCGGCAATCCCGAGCCGGTGATCGCCTCGGTGCGCGATGTGCCCAACGACCAGGGCGGCAAGGTCAAGGTGTCGTGGTACGCGAGTTGGCTGGACCCGATCTTCGACCCGAACCTGGCCGCCTACGACGTGCTGCGATCCGTGCCCGTGAGCGCCGTGTCGTTCGCCCTGGCGGGCGGCCGACGCCAGTTCACCCTCGGCGAGCGGGTGGGAACACCCGCCACCGGCGACATCGTGGCTCAGCCACTCGGGGCGCAGACCTACTTCTGGGAGTACCTCGACTCGGTGAGCCCGCTGCACTACGTCGAGGGCTACAGCTACGTCGCCCCGACGCTTGGCGACTCGGTTGGCGGCTCGAACCCGCACACGGCGTTCATGGTGGTGGGCCGCAACACCTCGGGCACCATGTTCTGGCTGTCGGCGCCGGACTCGGGCTACTCGGTGGACGATCTGGCGCCTGCGACGCCGGCTGCGTTCGCCGGTGAGTACGCCGCCGGCACGTCGGTGCTCCACTGGATGGAGAACGCCGAGGCCGACCTGGCGGGCTACCGGCTGCATCGGGGCACGACGGCGGACTTCGTGCCGGGGCCAGGCAACCTCGTGGCGGAGCCGGCGGACACGGGCTACGTGGACGTGGCCGGGGCGCCGTACTACTACAAGCTGTGCGCGGTGGACGTGCACGGGAACGTGAGCGCATACGCGACCGTGCTGCCAGTGGGGGCGGTGGGAGTGGACGAGCCGGCGTCGGCCGCACTGGCATTGTCGCTCGGCTCGGCGAACCCGGCGCGCGGGAGCGCGGTGCTGCGCTGGGCGCTGCCGGCGGAGGGCGAGGCGCGGCTGGTGGTGTACGACCTGGCCGGTCGCGTGGTGCGCGAGTTGGCGAGCGGGCGCGCGGGCGCGGGCGAGCACATGAGCACCTGGGACGGGCGCAACGGCTCGGGCACGCTGGCGCCGGCGGGGATGTACGTGGCCCGGCTGGAGGCTGCGGGCCGCGGGCTGAGCGTGCGGTTCGTGCTGGTGCGGTAGGCGCGCATCGGTCCGGACACGAAGAGGGAGCGCCGGCATCCGGCGCGCCCTCGGTGCTCGTGCCCGGTCTACTTGATGAACGTCCCCCGATCCAGCTCTTCGAAGGCCAGGCGCAGCTCCTCGCGGGTGTTCATCACGATGGGCCCGTGCCAGGCGATGGGCTCGCGCAGGGGCTTGCCCGCGATGAGCAGGAACCGCACCGGATCCTTGTCGGTGGTCACGGTCACGGCGTTGCCGTCGTCGAAGAGCACGAGGTGCGCGTCGCCGAGCTGGCCGCCGCGCTCCATGTCGAAGTAGCCGGCGCCCTCGATCTCGTAGCTGAACGGCTCCTTCTGCCCGCAGAACACACCCCAGCCGCGGATGACGTAGGCGAACACGGTGTGCCCGCGCGGCACGGCGTGCGTGAACGTGGCGCCGGGCGGGACGCTGACGTCGAGGTATTCGGGCTCGATGACCACGTCGCGCACGGGCCCCTGCACGCTGCCCACGCGGCCGGCGATGATCTTCACCCGCGCGCCGCCCCCGACCGTGACCTCGGGGATCTCGGCCGCGGTCACGCCGCGGTAGCGCGGCGCCATCATCTTGTCGCGCGCGGGCAGGTTGGCCCAGAGCTGGAAGCCGTGCATCGAGCCCCCGGCGTCGCCCTTGGGCATCTCCTGGTGGATGATGCCGCTGCCGGCGGTCATCCACTGCACGTCGCCGGAGCCAATGACGCCGCTGTTGCCGAGGCTGTCGGCGTGCTCGACGTCACCGCGCAGCACGTAGGTGATGGTCTCGATGCCGCGGTGCGGGTGCCAGGGGAAGCCCTTGAGGAAGTGCGCGGGCTCGTCGGAGCGGAAGTCGTCGAGCAGCAGGAACGGGTCGTAGGTCTTCGGGTCGCCGAAGCCGATGGCGCGGCGCAGGTGCACGCCGGCGCCCTCGAGGGTCGGGCGGCTGCGCACGACCTTGCGAACGTGGCGGGGCTCGCTCATGACGCACTCTCCTTCCTGCGGCCCTGGATCCATGTCCAACCTGTACCCGCGAGCGCCAGCACGATCCACGCGCCGAGTCCGGCGCGGGTCGCGGTCACGGCGCGGCGCAGGCCCATGGTCTCGTAGCGCATGGCGACGCGGTGGCGCCCGGCGGGCACGGCCACACCGCGCACCAGCAGGTTCACCGGGGCGATGGTGACCTCCGCCTCGTCCACCCACGCGCGCCAGCCGGGGAAGTGGCTGTCGGCCACGACCACGAAGGCGCGGTCGGGCGCAACGACGTCGAGCACGATCTCCTCGGGCTCGTCCTTCACCCAGTGGATGGCGGCGCTGGCCGAGCCGGGGTAGGTCCCGCCGGCCTCCGGGCTCGTCGTCACCGCGACGCTCGCGGGATCGAACCCGGGCAGGATCATGGCGCGCGCCGCGGCGTCCGCGTCGGGGAGCGGCACCACGTCGGTCACGGCGTAGGCGCGACCGAGCGCGCGATCGAGCGCGTACACCGGACCGTGCGCGTCGTCGGCCACCTTCCTCAGGCCGGGCACGGAGTCGGGCGCCCCGGCGTCGAGGTCGAGCCAGCCCACGCCCCAGGCGCGCAGCACGGCCTGCGAACGCGTCAGCTCGTGCTCGATGGCCGGGCGCCACGCCGCGGGGAAGGCGCCGTGGTTGCCGGTGAGGCAGCGCGCCCGCCAGCTCACCCAGAAGTTCGTGTAGCTCTCGGGGTAGCGCCCGAGCGCGAATCCCTCGACCTCGATCGGCTTCGCGCGTCCGGAGTAGGCGCGCAGCTGCGGCGTGCC
>JAXDBZ010000132.1:0-3461 GCA_034678345.1 Candidatus Eiseniibacteriota bacterium | reverse complement strand
CCGCGGCCGCGCCGCCGCCGCCGCCGGCTGGAGCCGGCGCCCTGGCCCTGCGGCTGGCCCTGGGCCTGGGGCATGGGCGCGGCGAGGCCGCCGCCCTCCGCGCCGGCCTGGGGGAGGCCGGGATCCCCACCCTCCATCATCGGCTGCTGGGGTGGACGTGGTCCTCGTGGCCGGCGGCGACGTGATCTCATGGGTGTTCCTCTGCGTGTCCCCCCGCCGCGGCGCCGATGAGACGTGCCGACGAGCGCCGTCGCGCGGGCGCGGGTGGTTCATGGCCGGACCGCGCGGGGAAGCCCGCCCCGGCGCGCGACGTACGGCGCCACGCCCGCGGGCCTCTACCCACCGATCCTGGGTCCGGACGCCTCGCGGCCCCGAGGGCCACGAAGCGCTCAGCCTAATCCCTCTTCTGCAGCTTGTAGCCGGCTGGAACCTCGAAGCTGCCGGCCGGCGCGGGGGAGGTGGAGATGCTCGTCACCTCGGTGACCGCCTTGAACAGGTAGCCGCCCGCCGCGCCCGGGGAGGCCTTCTCCCCGGCACTCTTCTCGACCTTCTGCTCGGCCTTCTTCTGCGCCATCCCGGCCAGCTTCCGGCCGAACAGCCCGCCGATCTTGCCCGTCACGCCCCCGCCCGTGGCGGCGGCCGCGCCGATCTCGCCGGCGTCCTGCCGGTCCTGGGCCTTCTCGTCCGCCTCGGCCTGCGCCTTCGCGCGCTCGCGCTCGGCCTTCGCCTCGGCCGCGCTCTCCGCCGGCGGCACGGCCTTCGGGCCGCCCGCGCCCTCGATGGTGAACGTGCTGCGGACCGGATAGCCGTCCAGCCCCTTCAGCTTCTCACCCATCTCCTTCATGGCGCCGCCGTACATGCGCCGCACGGTGGCGCCGAGGCCGGCCATCTGCGCCTCGATCCCCAGCTTCGCCGCGAAGCGCCGGCCGAACTCGGCCATCTCCGCGGCCCCGGGCGTGCCCTTCGTGAGCCACAGGTCCATCACGATGCGCGTCTCGCCACCCTCGGCGCCCGCCTCCTTCGGCCGGCCCGTGCAGGTGACGACCGCCTGCTCGGCGGCGAAGCCGTTCACCGTCTGTTTCGCCCCCGTGCGCCGGACGTCCACCGTGAACGTCATGTCGGCGTCCTGCGGCTGCGCCTCCGGCGCGGCGTCGGCCCCGGCGAGGCCCTCCGCCATCAGCTCGCGCATCTCGGCGAAGGTCAGCTCGCTGTAGGTCTTCTTCTGCGGATCGAGGCTCCAGACGACCTCCTTGTCGATCCGCGTGATCGAGACGGTGGTCCGCGGCTTGCCGCCGCCGGCCAGCGTCTTGAACCGTCCGGTGTAGGTGGCCTCGTCCTCCGAGCGGCTCGCGTCCCCCGCGACGATCATGGTGCGGCGGGTCGTGCCGTTGCCGAAGCCGCCGAGGCCTTCGGAAACGGTCGTCTCCTGGATCGTCACGTCCGCGGCCGCGGTGGAAGCCAGCAGGAGCGCGAGGACCAGGGCGGGGAGCCACTCACGAGGGGCGCGGCCGGATGCGGTACCGCGTGGCACCCGGTGCATGGGTCCTCCTCGGATGGTGTGCGGCGGCATTATCGCCGCGGGGCCTCCGCTTGTCCAGAGGCCCGCCGGTCGTACCAGCGGGCCATGACGAAGAGCAGGTCCCCCAGGCGGTTCAGGTAGCGGACGGGAGCGGGCCCGACCGGCTCGGTCCGCCGCAGGGTCAAGATCCGCCGCTCGGCGCGGCGGCAGACCGTGCGTGCCACGTGCAGGCGGGCCCCCTGCGGGGAGCCGCCCGGCAGCACGAAGCCCGTCGCCGGCGGCAACTCAGCCTCGAGCCGGTCGATCCAGCGCTCGAGCGTGGCCACGTCGTCGTCGCGGATGCGCTCGCTGCCGGCCCCCGCCAGCTCGGCTCCGAGCAGCAGCAGCCGGGACTGGATGGTGGCCAGCTCGGCGTGCAACGGGCCGCCGGGATCGTGGGCGCGGACCGTGCCCAGCGCGGCGTTCAGCTCGTCCACGCCGCCGAGCGCCTCGATGCGCGGGGCGTCCTTGGCCACGCGCCCGCCGCCCGGCAGGCCCGTGCTGCCGTCGTCGCCGCTGCGCGTGTAGATCGGCATGCGCGGAGTCTAGGGACGACCCGGTGGGGGCACAAGCGCCGGCCCCCCGGCGGCGGCCGGCATCCGCAGGAGGTGGCCGAAGATCGCCAGGTAGTCCCGCGCCTCGCGCGGGTGGAGGAAGTTGTCGCGCACGTGCTCGCGGCCCTCGCGGCCGAGGCGCCGGCGCAGCGCCGGCTCGCGCAGCAGCCGTGTCATCTGCAGGGCGCAACCCTCCACCGAGTGCACCAGCAGGCCGGTGCGCTCGTGGATCACCTGCAGGGGGATGCCGCCGACGGCGCTGGCCACGACGGCGCGGCGCTTCCACAGGGCCTCGGAGACGGTGAGGGCGAAGCCCTCGCGCAGCGACTTCTGCACCACCACCGCCGAGCGCCGCTGCAGGGCGTTGATGGCGAGGTGCGAGTCGGGGGGCAGGTCGAGGATGGTCACGTCGCGGCGCTTCGCCGCCCGCTCGCGCGTCTCGGCGAGCACGGCCGCGCCCTCGGGGTCGTCGTCGGCCGCCCCGCCGGCGAGGACGAGGTGCGCGCGCTCGCGTCGCCGCGCCAGCGTGAACGCCTCCAGCACGCCGAGCGGGTCCTTGAGCCGGTCGAAGCGCGACACCTGCGTGACCAGCGGGGTCTCGCGCGGCAGGCCCAGCGGCTCGAGACGCCAGCCCACCTCCTCGTCGTCCATCTCGCGGTTCTTCTCGGCCAGCGGGTCGATCGAGGGCGGGGCTAGGAAGGCCGGCACGTCCAGCGGCGGGACGAAGCTGGCGTGCGAGAAGACGGCGGCGTCGTGGCGCTCGACGTGCGGCAGGAGGAACGCCAGCACGCCGGGGTCGGCCCGGGACAGGTCGATGTGACAGCGCCAGAGCCAACGCTGCCCGGGGCGGCGGCGGAGGCCGCACAGGGCCACCGGCTGCGGGTCGTGGACGAAGACGAGGTCGGCGTCGAGCGCCAGCCGCTCGGCGGCGCGGCGGTTCGTCTCGAGGAAGTGGGCCCGGGCGTCGTCGTCGAGGACGCCCGGGGCGCCGTGCAGCGCGTTGTGGATGGCCTTGGTGATCTCGTAGAAGCGGGCATCGCCGGGCAGGACCTCCCAGGTCGTCGGCACGCCCAATTCGTTCAGCAACGGCACGAGCCGGTGCAGGATCTCGGCGACGCCGCCGCCCGCGGCGGTGGAGTTCACCATGGCGATGCGGTGGCCGCGCAGGGAGCGGGCGAGGGACTCGAGCGCGGCCATCGGGCCGGCGCCCACCGCCGCGCGGTAGCCCTCGACCAGCGACGCGTTCATGCCGGTCCACCGCCGCGGCGCAGCAGCCGTGCCACCGCCCGCCGCCCGGCCTCGCGGCGCGCGGCCGGCGCGTGCGCCGCGACCTCCGTCACCCGGCGGCC
>JAXDBZ010000131.1:0-30315 GCA_034678345.1 Candidatus Eiseniibacteriota bacterium | reverse complement strand
CTCTGCATTTGCGGGATTGGGCCGGGGCGGGCCCCGGGCGCGCCCCGGTGGCTATATCAAGATTCCAGTTGACGTTGCGCGGGCCCGGGCCTAGCGTACTCAGGCGTTGACCAACGCTGGTCTGGCTGGGGATCGCCATGCGCACCATCCCCCCGATTCACAGCAAGACTTGCTCCCGACCCTGGGCTGACGGCCTCCGGCTGCCGGCTTGGGGTCGTGTGCGTTCTGTGCAGGTTGCGCGCCTTCGCCCCCCAAGGAGTTGGCGATGAGACCTCCGCGCCGGTGGATGGTGTGGATGGTGGTGCTTGGCACGGGAGCGGGGGTGGTGTGGCCCACGCACCCTGCTATTGCCGGACCCGCTCAGAGAATGGTGTTGCCGGCTGAATCGCCCAATGACCAGAGTGGAGAGCCGGATACGCCCACGGGTCCTGGACAGCGCCAGGACAGCTGGCCGGGAGGCCACGTGTTTCTCGCGCTCTTCGCCAGCCCCCAGTTGGTTAGGTGCGAGCTGCGGTGCGCCGACGCAATGGCGGCAGTTGCTTGGCAGTGGGTTGCGCCCAGCGTGGATGGCAACCGATGACGGCCTTGGTAATGCGAATCCGGGCGCTGAAGACGCTCCTTTCGTCTGAACAGAGCGCCGATGCGAGACGGTCTCTGGTGGATGCCGTAGTCGACCTGTGTGAGGAGTTGCTGCCAGTTGGCGGTGCCTCGATGGCGATTGAACTGCTCGATTCTGTGCCTTGGTCGCAGGACACACTGCCGCCTGAGACGCGGTTGAGGCTGGACTTGGCTCGGGTGTCCATGCTCTTGGGGGCGCATCGATTCACGGAGGCTGCAGATGCTGCCTGGCGCGTCGAGGCGGAGTCAGCGGAGGAGTTGGGCACGCAGCCTACGCTGGCCGATCAGTTGCAGGTTCTGCAGGGTGCGTGCCTTTGGGGCACGAACCGGGCTACGGAGGCCCTTCAAGCTCTGGGCCGGGTTCGCGAGCGTCTGCTGACGGAGGCGGACTCAAGCCTGCTTGTTACTTGCACAATCTACTTGTCGATGGCGCACTGGACGCTTGGCGAGACCGAAGCGGCCCTTCGCTTGGCCCTCGATGCGTTGGTGGGGGCTCGGCGGATCCGCAACCAATACCTCGAGAGCGTTGTGTTGCTCGACTACGCCGTGTACGTCCGCCGTTCATGCCATTGGGCTGAGTCAGAACGCGCAGGCCAACAGGCGCTGGCGCTCCTGGAGTCGCTGGGGAACCGACATCATGCGGGTCATGCGCGACGCGGACTTGCCGTGCTCAGCTGGAAGCGAGGACGTCTGGAAGAGGCCCTGCGATTGGCAGATGATTGCGTGCGTGATGCTGTCAGCCAAGAGAGCGTGATGCAGCAAGCATATGGACATCTGGTCAGGGCCGCTGTGTTGACTCACTTGGGCAGACTTGACGAGGCAGCGACCGCCGCACAGGCGGTTCCGCTGTGGGGGACCGCGATTGAATCGCGGGCCGCGGTGCTCTCTGCCCAGTACCTCGGCGACATCCAGCTCGAACGGGGTGACATCGTGGACGCGCTTGCCACTTACGAGCGGGTCTACGCGAAGGGCCTGGCGGTTGCCCCCAAAGGGGACATCGTTGGAGACGTCCATTGTCGTGGGGCGGAGTGCCACTACCTGATGGGTGAATTGGCTACCGCGCATCGGGAGGCCAGCGTCGCTCTGGATCATTGGCGCGCGCTGGGCGATCGCTACGAGGAGGCCGCCACCTACCGCATCCTGGCCCTGAGCGCGGCAGCAGTGGGGAAGCACGACGAAGCCAGGAAGTGGTTCGACGAAGGCTTTGCGTACTACGAAGACATCCAGACGCCGTATGAGTGGGGCAAGCTCTGGATGGCCTACGGCGACTGGCTGCTCGGCCCGCACGCTGGCATCTACGCCGACCGCCGAGCGGCTCACGAGGCCTACCTCGCGGCCCAGGACCACTTCGAGCGCATCGGGGCCAAGGCCAAGCTGGCCGAGGCGAACGAGCGCCTGGCAAGGCTGGTGCAGCCGCCGTCCGCGGGGCTGGTGAAGGACGCACCGCAGCGCACGCCGCGCCGTCCGCGCCGCGCGCACGACCTCGAGCGCCGGGCTGCCTGGGCCTTCGAGACCTTCGGCCTCGTCACGCGCAGTCCGAGCATGCTCTCGCTGCTCGACGATGTCGCGACGCTGGCGAGGAGCGACACGCCGATGCTGGTCCTCGGTGAGTCCGGCACGGGCAAGGAGTTGGTCGCGCGCGGCATCCATGCGCTGTCGGGGCGCAAGGGCACGTTCATGGCCATCAACGCCGGCTCGCTGCCGCGTGAGATCATCGAGAGCGAGCTGTTCGGGCACGTGACGGGTGCCTTCACGGGTGCGACCCGAGACAAGGCGGGGATCTTCGAGGTCTGCAACAAGGGGACGGTATTCCTCGACGAGATCGCCGAGATGTCCATCGAGCTGCAGTCGCGCCTGCTGCGCTTCCTCGAGACGGGGGAGTCCCGCCGGGTCGGTGCCAACGGGAACATCGCCGTGGACACGCGAATCATCACGGCGACCAACCGCGATCGGCGCGATCTCGAACGCGGTAAGGACTTCCGCGTGGACCTCTACTACCGGCTGGCGCACGCGGTCATCACGCTGCCGCCGCTGCGCCAGCGGGGCGACGACGTGCGGCTGCTGGTCGAGCATTTCCTCGCCGAGGCCTGTGCGGCTGCCGGGCGCAAGGTCGAGCTGTCGCCGGCGGCGATGCAGCGCCTGGTCAACTACGCGTGGCCGGGCAACGTGCGCCAGTTGCGCGCGGTCATCAAGCGGGTGGTGTTGCTGGCGAAGGATGGCCGCCCGATCACGCCCGAGCAGCTCGAACTGCACAACGCCGAGGTGCCCACGACCCTGAACGGTGAGCTCGAGGTCGAGGAGCGCCGGCTCGTGCAGGAGGCGCTGGTCAAGGCCGCGGGCTCGCGCACGGAGGCGGCGAGGATCCTGGGCGTGCCCCGCACCACGCTGGTCAACAAGATCCGGCGCTTCGGGCTGTAGGCAGGGCTAAGCGGCAGTCGCGGGTCGGCCCGGCCGACTCAGGCCGCGAGCCGCGCGCGGGCCCAAACTGCTACTCTGGCCCACGGGGTCGTGACTGGGGGTAGCGTCGGATAGTACGGGGGGACGGCATGCGCGTGGCGATCACGAGGGGCGTGAGTCCCGCCATCGGGAGCTGCGAACTCACGTATCGCGAGCGCGAGCCGGTCGACCTGGAGCGCGCCCGGCAGCAGCACCGCGAGTACGAGCAGTGCCTGGCGGATCTGGGTTGCACGGTGGTGAGCCTGCCGGCCGAGCCGGACCTTCCGGATTCGGTGTTCGTCGAGGACACCGCGGTCGTCCTGGACGAACTGGCGCTGCTCACCCGCCCGGGTGCCGCGTCCCGGCGAGCCGAGATCCCCTCCATCGCCACGGTCCTCGGGCCGCACTGCGCCACCGTGCGCATCGAGGCTCCGGCGACGCTCGACGGCGGCGACGTGCTGGTCGCGGGGCGCACCATCTACGTGGGCCGCTCGACACGCAGCAACGAGGACGCCCTGAACCAGATGCGCGATCGGCTCGCGCCGTACGGGTACTCGGTCGTGCCGGTTCCGTTGAGCGGTTGCCTGCACCTCAAGTCGGCGGTGACGCTGGTGGCCGACGACGTCGTGCTGGTCAATCCGGCGTGGGTGGACGCGGCCCGGTTCGTGGGGATGAGGGCCATCGAGGTGGACCCGCGCGAGCCCGAGGCGGCCAATACCCTGCGCGTGGGCGAGGTCGTGGTGGTTGCGGCCGCCTTCGGTCGCACGCTCGAGCGCGTGAGCGAGGCGGGGCTGGACGTCGTGCCCGTGGACCTGTCGGAGCTGGCCAAGGCCGAGGGGGCCGTGACGTGCTGCAGCCTGGTCTTCGAGAGCTCACAGCGCCGGTGAGCTAGAGCCGGCGGTTCGGGTAGCAGAGGGCGCCGCCCCGCCCCGCCTACTCCGAGCGCAGCGCCTCGATGGGGTCGAGTCGCGCGGCGCGCATCGCCGGCAGGAACCCGAAGCCGATCCCCACGGCCGAGCAGAACAACAGCCCGATGACCGCCCACTCCAGCGGCACGCGCGCGTCGTAGTGGGCGAAGACCGAGACCAGGTTGCCCAGCCCGAAGCCGGCCAGCACGCCCACCACGCCGCCGATGTTGCACAGGATGACGGCCTCGAGCAGGAACTGGCTCAGGATGCTGGCACGCGGGGCGCCCAGGGCCTTGCGCAGGCCGATCTCGCGGGTGCGCTCGGTGACCGCCACCAGCATGATGTTCATGATGCCGATGCCGGCCACCACGAGGGCGATGATGCCGATGACGAAGGCCGCGACCTTGACCCCGGCGCTCATGCGGTTGAACTGGGTGATCAGGCTCTGGGTGCTGTAGAGGTCGAAGTTGTCCGGCTCGTTCGGCCGCAGGCCGCGGTCGCGCCGCAGCACCAGCTTGGTCTCGGCGATGGCCTCCTGCATCAGCGCCGGCGTCTTGGCCCGCACGGTGATGTTCACCGAGCGCAGGTTGCCCTGGCGGTCCACCGGGCCGTAGATCTCGAGGAAGGACGTCACCGGGATGAGGACGTAGTTGTCGAAGTTGCCGCCGAACGCCGACTTCTTCTCGTCGAAGACCCCGACGACCTGGAACTTGCGCCCGTCGAGGCGGACCTCGCGTCCGACCGGGTCGCTGAAGGGGAACAGCCTGCGCGCGATGGCGTGGCCGATGACCGCGACGCGGCTGGCGCTGCGCACGTCCATGGGGGAGAGGTTCCGGCCCAGCCCGACGTAGTGCGTGTTGTTGGGCGGGTACTCCGGCGTGCCGCCGACGATGGAGAGGTTGGGGTTGGTGGTCTCGCCCCGGTACGCCACGGTGAAGCCGTGGTCCCAGATCTCGGAGCCGACCAGGTCCACGCTCTTCACCCGCTCGCGGATGGCGTCGGCGTTGGCCACGGTCAGCGGCGGCCGGCGCATGGCCCGGCGTTGCTCGGCGTCCGAGGCGAAGCCGCCCGCCGGCCACTTCTGCACCTGGAAGGTCTGGGCGCCGAGCACGCTCATCTCCCGCTCCAGGGTGGCCTGCACGACGGAGAGGGCCGTCATGACGCCGATGATGGAGGCCACGCCGGCCACGATGCCGACCAGCGTCAGCGCCGAGCGCAGCTTGTTGCTGACGATCGCGTGCAGGGGCATGCGCAGGGCGTCACGCAGTTCCACGGTCGGGCCTCGGGGTCACGGGGTCACTCGTAGCGGAGCGACTCGACCGGGTCGAGCCGCGCCCCGCGGAGCGCCGGCACGATGCCGGCCAGCACGCCGACGGTGATGGAGACCAGCACGGCGACCGCCACGATCGGCAGCGAGACGCTGGCCGGCATGAGCACGGCATTGATCACGGCGGTCACGGCCAGCGCCAGCAGGATGCCGATGAGCCCGCCGGTCAGGCAGATGGTGGACGACTCGAGCAGGAACTGGAGCAGGATGCTGCGCCGCGTCGCGCCGATCGCCTTGCGGATGCCGATCTCGTGGGTGCGCTCGGTCACCGAGACGAACATGACGTTCATCACGCCCACCGCGCCGACGAACAGCGAGATGCCGGTGACCAGCAGGCCGATGAGCAGCACCACGCCCATCACGTTGTTGAAGCTGCCCACCAGCGAGTCGAGCTTGTTGATGGAGAAGTCGTCCGGCGCCGTCGGTCGCAGGCCGCGGATCGAGCGCATCTTGCCGACCACCTCGGACTCGACCTCGGCCAGCGCCTCGCGCGACGGGGCCTTGACGGCGATGCTGACGTTCTGGCGGCGGCGGTCGCCGCCGAAGGCCCGGACGTACGAGGTGACCGGGATGAAGACCTGGCGGTCGAAGTTCGGGCCGCCGAGGAAGCTGCCGCCCTGCCTCTCCATGACGCCGATGACGCGGAAGGCGGTGCGGCCGATGCGGATCGTCCGGTTCATCGGGTCGGCGGTGCCGAACATCCCGTCGCGGACGACGGTGCCGATCACGCAGACGTTGCGCTTGTAGCGGACCTCGAAGGGGAGGAGGAAGCGCCCGCTCTGCGGCCGGGCGCTGGACAGGGCGGTCTGCTTCTCCGTGGTGCCGATGATGGTGACGCCGTCCATCCGCTCCTCGCGGTACTGCACGTCCTGCTGGCTGGTGAGCGAGGGGCTCACGATGGCGCGGCCGCGGAGCTTCTCCTCCAGCGCCCGCGCCTCGCGCAGATCAAGGTAGGGGCGGTTGCGGTAGAGGAAGAAGTCGCCCATCACCACCCACGGCGTGCGCGACACGTAGATCACGTCGGCGCCGACGGCGGAGAAGCTCTCGCGGAAGCGGTTGTAGAGCCCGTTGGCCGCGGTCATCGTGGTCACCACCGCCACGACGCCGATGATGATGCCGAGGGCGGTCAGGATCCCGCGGGCGAGGTTGGCGCGCAGGGCGGCGACGGCGATGCGGAAGGCCTCGCCCAGCTCGATCGCCAGTCTCATGGCGCCGCGCCCGCCGGCCTCACGAGCCGGCGTCCCGCTCCGGTTCGGGCCTGGGCGGGTTCTGGTCGATGGTGACGACCGCGCCGTTCTCGAGGTCCCGGGAGATCGCCCGATAGCTGCCGCTGACGACCTCGGTGCCCTCGTCGAGGCCCGAGAGGACCTCGATCAGCTCGTCGCTCTGGATGCCGGTCTTGACCTGCCGGGCGGTCGCCCGGCCCTTGTCGAGGACGAATACGATCTCGACGAATCCGTCGCGGTCGGCCTGGTAGAGCTTCTCGGCGTCTGCGCGCTTCTCGCCCTTGCGCGTGAGCTGGTCCACGGTCCGGACGGCGACGCTCTGCAGTGGGATGCCGAGGGCGTGGTCGTTGGTCTTCGTGATGATGTCCGCGCTGGCCGTCATGCCGGGGCGCAGCGTCTTCGGCGGGTCCACGATCGCGATCTTGACCGTGAACTCGGTCTTCTGCTCGGTCGTCCCGAGGCCGGAGGTGTTCGCGCTGCTCGCGATCTCGGAGACCACGCCGGTGAGCATCTGGTCGAGCATCGCGTCCACCTCGATCTCGGCCTTCTGCCCGACGGCGACCGACGTGACGTCGCTCTCGTCCACGTTCACCTCCGCCTCCATCTCGCGCAGGTCGGCGACGACGAGGATGACGTCCTTCTGGAACTGGGACCCGAGGGCGATCTCGCCCTGCTCCTTGTTCAGCGCGCTGACCGTGCCGGCCATGGGCGAGTAGATGGTGGTCTTGGCCAGGTCGGCCCGCGCCTGCTTGAGCGCCGCCTTCGCCTGCTCCACCTGGTTCCGCGCCGACGTGTGGCGGGCCGCCTCCACCTCGTACTGGGCCTCCTTCGCCTCGTAGGTCGCCTGCGCCTCCAGGCCCTTGGCGATCAGCTCCTTGGACCGCCCGTACTCGTTGCGGGCCTGGGTCATGTTCTGCTGCGCGAGGGTCGCGTTCGCCTCGGCCGAGCGCACCATGGCCTCGGCGCTCTCGACCGCCGCCAGGTAGCGCTCGCGGTCCAGGCTCACGAGCAGCGTGCCCTTCTCGACGCGCTGGCCCTCGACCACCGGCAGCAGGATGATCTTGGCGCTCACGTCGGCGCTGATCTCGACCTGGACCTTGGGCCGGATCTTGCCGGTGCCGCTGACCTTCTGCACGATCTTCTGCCGGGCGACCTTGGCCGTCTGCACCGAGAGAGGCTTGGTGGTACGGCTGCGGACGATGCCGACGCCGACGAGGCCGGCCACGACCACGATGGCGGCACCGATCCAAATGACTCGCTTCTTCATGATCCGGCAGTCTCCATGGGGTCCTTGGGCACAGCAAGAGCCTCCGCGGGACAAGACACTAATTGTACGCACGAAGTCGGCAACATGTTTCGGGGATGGGCGTCGGGCGGGGTGCCTGCGATGGCGGCGGCCGGACCCCGCGACGCGGCGGACCGGCTGGGAGTTAGCCCCGCGCCGGTCTCGGCTTGAGCACGCGGTAGCGCCGCTGCGGGGCATCGCCGGGGGCCCAGGGCTGCCCGTGCACGGGATCCAGCACCGAGAGGAACGCGAACCGCTTCATCCCCTCGTCGGCCGAGAGCAGTTCGCGCACGCCGTGCTCGCGCAGCACCGCGGCGACTTCGAGCCCGGCCGGCACCCCCGCGCCCGGCGGGAGGGAGGCCAGCACCCCGGCCAGCGCCGCGGCGTGCCCCTCGCCGGCGCCGATGAGCCGCACCGAGCGGCTGGCGAGCAGCGCCTCGACGAACGCCCAGGCATCGGCCGGGCTCAGGGTGCGCGCCACGGCATGCCGGTGGGTGACCAGCCGCAGGAACTCGTGCAGCGCCGGCCAGGGCAGCGCCCAGGGGAGCGCCCCGTCGGCCAGCGTCTCGACCACGCGGGCGGCTCGGGCGTGCTCGGGGGCGTGCCGGTTCACGGCGTAGGCCAGCAGGCTCGTGTCGAGGGCCTGCATCAGGGCTCCTCCGCCTCGGGCGGGCCGGCGAGCAGCGCGGCGAACGACTCGCGGTCGGCCGGATCCACCAGGTACGGCCCCAGCTCGTAGGAGGGCAGCGCCACGCGTCCGCGCCGGCCGCCCGCCAGCGCCGCGAGCCCCAGGCGCAGCGCGCGCTCGACCACGTCGGACAGCGTGCGGCCCTCGCGGGCCGCCTGCTGCTTGAGCCGGGCGTAGAGCGCGGGGTCGAGGATCAGCGTGGTCCGCTTCATATGCAAAAGCATACCTCATAGCGCGTGGCCACGCCAGCCCCGCTTGAGCCCGGCGCGCCCTTCGTGCGACACTCCCCGCCTCGAGAACGCGACACGAGACTCCGAACCCCTTCCCAAGGAGAGAGCATGGCGGTGAAGACCAAGCGCGCGGCGGCGGTGAACGAGCCCGTCATCCCCGGCGACGTGCGTGACCTGGGCCTGGCCCGCGCCGGCCGGGTGCGCATCGAGTGGGCGGAGCGCAACATGCCGGTGCTGCGGGCGATCCGCGCCCGCTTCACGCGCGAGAAGCCGCTCAAGGGCCTGCGCGTGGCGGCCTGCCTGCACGTCACCACCGAGACCGCGAACCTGATGCGCACGCTCAAGGCCGGCGGGGCCGAGGTCTTCCTCTGTGGCTCGAACCCGCTCAGCACCCAGGACGACGTGGCGGCGGCGCTCATCGCCGAGTACGGCATCTCGACGTTCGCCATCAAGGGTGAGGACCACAAGACCTACTACTCGCACATCGTCTCGTGCATCGAGGCGCGCCCGCACATCACCATGGACGACGGCTGTGACCTGGTGACCGTGCTGCACACCAAGAAGCGCGGCTACCTGAAGGGCGTGCTGGCCGGCACCGAGGAGACCTCGACCGGCGTGACCCGCCTGCGCGCCATGGCGGCGGACAAGACGCTGCGCTACCCGGTCATCGCCATCAACGACGCCGAGACCAAGCACTTCTTCGACAACCGCTACGGCACCGGCCAGAGCACGCTGGATGGCATCATCCGCAGCACGAACATCCTCATCGCCGGCTCGACCGTGGTGATCGCCGGCTACGGCTGGTGCGGCCGCGGCGTGGCGATGCGGGCCAAGGGCCACGGGGCCACGGTGCTGGTGACCGAGGTGAACCCGGTCAAGGCGATCGAGGCGCAGATGGACGGCTACCAGGTCGTCTCGATGGCCGAGGCGGTGCCGCGCGGCGACGTGTTCATCACCGTGACCGGCAACAAGTCGGTGCTGCGGCGCGAGCACTTCGCCGCCATGAAGGACGGCGCCATCGTCGCCAACAGCGGGCACTTCAACGTCGAGATCGACATCCCGGCGCTCGAGCGGATGTCCACGAAGCGCCGCACGCTGCGCCCGTTCGTCGAGGAGTTCACCCTGCGCGGCGGCAAGAAGGTCTGCCTGCTGGGCGAGGGGCGGCTCATCAACCTGGCCGCGGCCGAGGGCCACCCGGCGATGGTCATGGACATGTCTTTCGCCAACCAGTCGCTCTCGCTCGAGTACCTGAAGAAGAAGGCGAAGGCGCTGGGCCGGAACGTGTACACCGTGCCGCGGGACATCGACATGGAGGTGGCGAAGCTCAAGCTCAAGACGATGGGCATCACCATCGACGTGCTCACGCCTGAGCAGGAGCGGTACCTGCGCAGCTGGAGCGAGGGAACGTAGCCGCACGCTGACGCCCGGTCTGCGGCGTTGTCAGGCCCGGCCCGACCTGCGACGTGTCGAACGTGACACGCCTCGGTCGGGCCGGGCCTTCCGCCTTGCATCCCGGGCATCATCGCGCGGCCCGTGGTGAGAAACCCCCGGCCGTCCGCCTTGCATCTGGGGTACCTCCGCGCAGCTCACGGGTAGGACCCCAACGGGGCCGCCCTGCATCCGGGACGCCATCGCGCGGCTCGGGGGTGGAACCCCAGGGACGCGCGCCTTGCCTCAGAGGGTCTGGCCCCGTACCGTGCCGGCATGCTCTCCGGACGGCTGCCGCGCGACTTCGAGCCCAATGCCTGGGCGCGCCTGCTGGACGAGCGTCGTGCCGCGGGCGCGCCGCTGCTCGACCTCGCCGAGACGAACCCCACCCGGGTCGGCCTGGGTGGCACCCGGTCCGAGGAGCTGGCGGCGCTGGCGCAGGCCGCGGGGGCGCGCTACGAGCCCGACCCGCGCGGCAGCCGCGCGGCGCGCGAGGCGGTGGGCGAGTACTACGCCGCCCGCGGACAGATCGTGGACCCCGGGCGCATCGTGCTCACCGCCAGCACGAGCGAGTCGTACACGCACCTGTTCCGCATGCTCGCCGACCCGGGCGGCGCGTTCCTCGTGCCCGCGCCCAGCTACCCGTTGTTCGAGCCGCTGGCCGCTCTCGAGGGCGTGACCCTGCGGCCGTACCGGCTCGCCTACGACGGCGAGTGGCACCTCGACGCGCACTCGCTCGCGCAGGCCTTCGGCGACGACGTCCGCGGCGTCATCGTGGTGCAGCCCAATCACCCGACCGGCTCGTGCCTCGATGGGGCGGAGCGCGGGCAGCTCGCCGCGCTGTGCGAGCGGCACGGCGCGGCCATCATCGCCGACGAGGTCTTCGGCGATTTCGCGGGGGGCGACGAGCCGCTGCCGAGCTTCGTCGGCGAGGCGCGCGTGCCCACGTTCGTGCTGAGCGGGCTCTCCAAGGTCTGCGGCATGCCGCAGATGAAGCTGGGCTGGATCGTCGTGGGCGGCCCCGCGGCCGCGCGCGATGAGGCCCTGCGCGGGCTGGAGTGGATCGCGGACCTGTTCCTCTCCGTCTCGACCCCGGTGCAGGTGGCGCTGCCGCGGCTGCTCGCGGCGCGCGGCGCGTTCCAGACGCGGTTGCGCGAGCGGGTGGCGAAGAACCTCGCCGCGCTGGACCGGCTCGTCACCGAACGGCCCGAGCTGAGCGTGCTCGCGGCGCAGGGTGGCTGGGCCGCCGTGGTGCGGGTCCCCCGCACCCGCACCGAGGAGGACTGGGTGCTGGGGCTGATGCGACGCGACGTGGTCGTGCACCCCGGGCACTTCTACGACTTCGCCGACGAGGGCTACCTCGTCCTGAGCCTCATCCCCGAGCCCGACGTCTTCCACGCCGGTTGCGCGCGCCTCGCGGAATTCGCGGGGGAGGCCGATCCGAAGGAGGGAGGATGCACGTGACACCGGCAGTGAGCGTTCATGTTCGCCCGGGCGCCGTGATCGTCGTGCTGTGCGTGCTCCTCCTGGGCGGCACGGCCTCCGCGGAGACGGTCAGGCAGAAGGTCTGGAAGCTCGAGGAGAAGTGCCGGGCCGGGAAGGCGGAGGCCTGCCAGGAGATCGAGCGGATCGCCCGGACCGAGAAGGACGTGTACGCGCGAGCCTTCGCCGCCTCCAAGGTGTCCGACCAGGCGGCGCTGGCCCGGATCGCCAGGACCGACGGCGAGGCGGTCGTGCGCAAGGCCGCGGTCGAACAGGTCAAGGACCAGGCCGCCCTCGCCGAGTGCGCCCAGACCGACCAGGACGCGTCCGTGCGCGAGGCCGCGGTCGGCCAACTCGCCGACGAGGACCTGCTCGCCCGCATCGCCACGACCGACAGCGCCGCTGCCGTGCGCACGGCGGCTGTCCGGAGGATCGGCGATCAGGGGCGGCTGGCCGACCTTGCCGACCGCGCGCCCGATGGCCACGTCCGCATGATCGCCACGATGGCTCTCACCGATCAGGCGAGCCTGGCCCGGCTCGCCACGGGCAGCGACGACGAAATGGTGCGCTTCAGCGCCGTGTCCGCCATCAGCGATCAGGCCCTGCGTTTCCGGATCGCCAGGGACGACAGCAGCTACTCCGTTTGCGCGAGGGCGGCGGAGGAGATCCAGGATCAGGTCCTGCTGGCGGGTCTCGCCAAGACCGCGGGGGACCGCCTGGTGCGCTCGAATGTGACCAAGCGCATCACCGACACGGTCCTGCTCGACGACATCGCCAGGACTACCTCCGACCCCGAGGTCCGCCGGATCGCGCAGGCGTACCTGGCCGACCAGGCGGAGCACGCTCGCGTGGCCAGGCATCACATCGCCTGGGGGTTCCGTCTCAACGCCGTGATCCACCTCACCGACCAGGCGGTGCTCAGGGAGGTCGCGAGGACCGACGAGGAACTCCGCGTGCGCGCGATGGCGACCCTCAAGGTCACCGACCAGGGCACGCTCGCCGAGATCGCCCGGACCGACCGCGACGAGCTGATCCGGGGCATCGCGGCGGACAGCGTGAGGGACCTGGCCGTCCTCGCCGGCATCGCCCGGACCGACACGAGCGCGTTCGTGCGCCGGCGGGTGGTCACCCGGCTCACGGACGAAGCCGTGCTGGCCGCCTTCGCCACGGGGGACGCGGACGCGGGGGTGCGGGACAGCGCGACCCGGAAGCTCACGGACCAGGGCCTGCTGGCCCGGATCGCGGCGGCCGACGACAGCGGGTGCGTGCGCCGGGCCGCGGTGAGGAAGCTCACGGACCAGACCTTGCTGGCCCGGATCGCCGAGGCCGACCCCGACAGCCGCGTGCGCCAAGCCGCGGTCGCGAAGCTCGCCGACCAGGCCGTGCTGGCCCGGGTCGCACGGAAAAGCGACGAGGTCAACGAGGTGCGCATCGCCGCGCTGTACCGCCTCACCGACCAGGCCGTGTTGAGCCAGATCGCTACGACCGACAGCGATTGGCAGATGCGCTGGTGCGCGGTTCACGAACTCGGCGATCCCGTCGTGCTGCAGCGGATCGCCAAGGCAGACGCCTCGGACAGCGTGCGCAGGGAAGCGCTGGCGCGGCTGCAGGTGCTGCGGCAGCCGCGGCGCTGAACCCATGGGCGGGCGCGCCCGCCCTACCGCACCCCCCGCAGGAGCGGCACGAAGCGCACGGGGAGGACCTCGCGGGTCGTGACCCGGCCCGCGGCGTCCTTCTCGACGACGGTCAGCTCGGCATCGGCGGCGTTCGCGCCCACCGGGATGACCATGCGCCCTCCGCGCGCGAGCTGCTCGACGAGCGGCTTGGGCACGTGCTCGGCGCCGGCCGTCACGATGATGGCGTCGAAGGGAGCCTGCTCGGGCCAGCCGAGGTAGCCGTCGCCGTGGCGCACGGCGACGTTGCGATAGCCGAGTCGCTTCAGGCGCGCCTCGGCGCTCGCGGCCAGTTCGCGGAAGATCTCGATGGTGAACACACGGCAGCCGATCGCGGCCAGGACGGCTGCCTGGTAGCCGGAGCCGGTGCCGACCTCGAGCACCTTCATGCCGCGCCGGGGCCGCAGCAGCTCGGTCATGTAGGCGACCAGGGAGGGCTGCGAGATGGTCTGGCCGCGCTCGATGGGCAGCGGGTGGTCCTCGTAGGCCTGGTCGCGGAAGAGGGGCGCCACGAACTCGTGCCGCGGCACGGCGCGCATCGCCGCCAGCACCGCCGAGTCGCGCACGCCCTGTGCGGCGATGTCGCGCGCCAGCGCGAGCCGCCGCGTCCGGAAGGTCGCCTCCTCCGCCGCCGGTGACGGCGTCGGCCGGGGGCTGCCCGCCAGCAGGGCGAGTCCGAGTGCGATGCCGTGCGCGATCGAGGACATCGGTCGTCACCTCCGGGCGGCCCCGCCCGGCCGCGTCACCTCATGCGCACGAAGCGCGCCGTGACCGCGCGCTCGCCCGCGCGCAGGCGGGCCATGTACACGCCGGGCGCGACCGGCCGGCCGTCGGCGCCGCGACCATCCCAGCCCAGAGCGTGCCGGCCGGCGGCGAGCCCGTCGCGCCGCAGGCTCGTCACGCGGCGCCCGCTGAGGTCGAACACGTCCAGCTCGGCCGTAGCGGCGGCAGGCAGCTCCACCGCGAACGACATCGCCCCGGCCGACGGGTTGGGCGCCGCCGCCAGCCGCAGCGCCACCGGCGTCCCGGGCTCCACCCCGGTCGCCGCGCCGCTGTCGGGCTCGAAGCCGAGCGCGGCCAGCATGGGCGCGATCTCGGGGTTGGCCATGAAGCGGTTCCACAGCAGGCCGGTGCGGTGGTTCTCGATCATCAGCAGGATCGGTCCCTGGTCGATGGCGATATGGTCGCTCGCCGTCCAGCCGAGCCCGGGGTGGAAGGCGTCCTTGAAGCCGTAGAAGCTCCACAGCGTGGCGCCGTAGGTGTCGTAGAACGTGCGCGCGGCGGTCATCGCCTCGTCCGGCACGTAGGCGAAGGAGCCCAGCGCCGCGGTGGGCGTGATGGTGCCGTTGTCGTTCCCGTAGCACTCGTGCGCGCTGTATCCGTAGGGATCGTCGCTGGCGGTGAGCCCCCAGCACGCGGCGCTGTAGCCGGTGTGGCCACCGGGATTCGCGGCCGAGTAGGCCACCTGCACCAGCGCGTGGTTGCGGTTGTGGGTGTAGTAGTTCGCGTAGGCGTCGTGCTTGACGCGCGGATCGAAGCCGACGAACGAGTAGTGGGCGAAGAACATCGGTCCGCCGTAGGCCCAGCCGACCGAGAGCGGGTAGCCGTAGTAGCTCTGGTTCAGCACCATGCCGCCGTCGCGCGCCCAGCCGGAGTGGTAGCAGACCGCGGGCAGCGGGTGGGTGGGCGAGGCCACGCCGAGCAGGTAGGTGATGGCGCACTCGTTCCAGCCCAGCACGTTCGCGCTGCTGAGCCCCGTGGTGGGGGAGCGGTGCCAGCGCAGCTGGTCCTCGCCGGCAGCGCGGAACGCGGTCCAGTCGATGCCCTCCCACAGCGCCGTGGCCAGGGCGCGGACCTGCGTCTCGTCGCTCGAGCCGCCGTCGAAGTACTGCCGCACGGTGAGCAGACCCTCGGCGAGGTAGGCGGTCTCGACGATGTCCATGGTGTCGTCGGTGGGCCCGAGGAAGTGGGCGTTCAGGCCGGTGACGCCGTGGATCCAGTGCGGGAAGGCGCCCCAGTAGCTCTCGGCGCCGTCGAGGAAGGTGAGCATCTGCAGCACGCGCGCCACGCCCTCGGCCCGCGTGACGTAGCCGCGCTCGATGCCGACCGGGATGGCCATGAGGCCGAAGCCGGTGCCGCCGGAGGCGCAGATGTCGCCGGAGGAGGTGCGCTCGCGGATGAGCCCCGAGACGGGGTGCGCGCCCTGCCAGAAGTAGCGGAAGGTGGCGCGCTGGATCATGTCGAGGAACCCGCGCTCGTCGAGCAGCGCGGTAGTGCGGGCGAACTCGGCCGAGGGTGCCGACTCGCGGAAGCTCCAGTCCTCGGTGACGACGCGCAGCGTGCAGGAGACGGCCGGCGCGCCGAGCCACAGGGCGACGCCGCCCTGCTCGGCCGCGGCCCACAGCCAGGTCGTCCAGGCGCCGTTCACGCGGCGCTCGACGCGGTAGGACTCGACGTCGGCGGGCGTGGGCAGGTCCCAGAGCAGGTCCACGTGGCGCTCGAAGGCCATCGCGTCGGTGACCGGCGGCGTCTCGGGGGGCGTCGGGTCGGCGTACACCCAGCGCAGCTCGTCGAGGTAGATGGTGCGCTGGACACCCATGGTGCCGGCCGGCGTCTGGGCGAAGAAGGTCTTGTTGAGCTTCGCCATGTTGGCGCTGCCCGGCCCGGCCTGGATGGGCGCCAGCGGCATCACCAGCCGCGTCCAGACGCCGGCGGGCAGGCCGCCCGGGTTGTAGGGCGCCATCGGGTAGCGCGGCGAGCGCGTGTTGTTCACGTCCTCGATGAAGACGTAGGGCAGGTCGGCCGCGGGCAGCGCCGTGGCCGAGTAGGCCCAGAAGACCAGCGAGTCGAGGCCCATCCCGTCCACCGTGGCCCAGCCGGTGTTGGCCACGCCCATGAGCCAGTCGCCACCGCTGCGGGGCGTGTAGCGCATGCGCAGGGCGCTGGTGCCGCGCCAGTAGGTCCCGTACTCGAGCGGGGCCTTGCTGCCGCTGATGACCTCGATGCTGCTGACGGTGGCCCAGCCGTAGGAGAGGTCCCAGTAGGTGCCGCTGCCGTCGCGGAAGAGGCGCACGCCCTGGGCGTGGACGGTGGCGGCGAGCAGGCAGAGGGCGGACAGGGCGAGGACGAACGACGCGGCCGGACGGGTGCGGAGGCTGCGGGAGGTGGTTTCCATGCCCCAATGATAGCAGGCACGGGCGCGACGCGCCGGGGCCGCGCGGGGCCGCAGGCCGGCCGCAGGCGTGAGGCGCTCCCGCCCTCGCCACCCCGCAACGCGACGCCCGCGGGGGCGGATGCCCCCGCGGGCGCGGGACGACGAGGGCGCGCGGCTACTTCGCCGCGTGCGCCCCGATGCGCATGCCGTAGAACGAGCGGTGGATGAAGAACAGGGCGGCGACGAAGAGCACGGCGCCGACCGGCAGGGCGATGGCCGGGTTCGCGACCGCGGTCTCGACCGCCAGCAGCCCGAATAGCGTCGTGAACTTGATGATCGGGTTGAGCGCCACCGAGGAGGTGTCCTTGTAGGGGTCGCCCACCGTGTCACCGATCACCGTGGCCGCGTGCAACTCGCTGCCCTTCTCCTTGAGGTCCACCTCGACCACCTTCTTGGCGTTGTCCCACGCGCCGCCGGCGTTGGCCATGTAGACCGCCTGGAAGAGGCCGGACACGGCGATGGCGATGAGGTAGGCGACGAAGAAGATGGGGTTGAAGAAGGCGTAGGCCAGCGTCAGCAGGAAGATGACCATGAAGATGTTGAACATGCCGGCCTGGGCGTACTGGGTGCAGATCTTCACCACTTCCTTCGAGTCCTTGAGCGA
Organism: Candidatus Eiseniibacteriota bacterium; assembly: GCA_034678345.1. Classification (GTDB taxonomy): domain Bacteria; phylum Eisenbacteria; class RBG-16-71-46; order RBG-16-71-46; family RBG-16-71-46; genus JANXPZ01. The sequence goes on along the minus strand of JAXDBZ010000131.1, from coordinate 13,196 downwards.
GGCCTTCTCGGCCGACTCGAGGTGGATGTTGCGCTTGATGAACTCGACGGCGCGGTAGGCGCCGGTGGTGACCGCCTGCATCGAGGCGCCGGTGAACCAGTAGACGGTGGCGCCGCCCATGAGCAGCCCGAGCAGCACGCGCGGCTCGGTGAGCGACAGGTCGAAGACGCCGCCGGTGGCCTCGGCGTGCTTCTTCAGCATGACGATGACCGAGAAGATCATGGTCGTCGCGCCGGCGACGGCGGTGGCGATGAGCACCGGCTTGGCGGTGGCCTTGAAGGTGTTGCCGGCGCCGTCGTTCTCCTCGAGGAACTGCTTGCCGGTGGCGAAGTCGGGCCGGAAGCCGAACTGCTTCTCGACCTCCTCGGCCGCGCCCGGCGTGGTCTCGATCTGCGACAGCTCGAAGATGCTCTGGGCGTTGTCGGTGACGGGGCCGTAGGAGTCCACGGCGATGGTGACCGGGCCCATGCCCAGCAGCCCGAAGGCGACCAGGCCGAAGGCGAACACCGCCGGGTAGGTCATGTAGCCGTCGAGGCCGAGCCCGGACATGAGGAAGGAGACGAGCAGCACCGCGACCAGGGCGAGGCTCTTCCAGAACACCGAGAAGTTGCCGGCCACCATCCCCGACAGGATGGTGAGCGAGGCGCCGCCCTCGCGGGTGGCGGCGACGATCTCGCGCACGTGGCGCGAGTTGCTGCTGGTGAAGACCTTGGTCAGCTCGGGGATGAGCGCCGCCGCCAGCGTGCCGCAGGAGATGATGGTCGAGAGCTTCCACCACATGCCGCCGCCGAGGTCGGCCAGCATGCCGGCCGAGACCAGGTAGGTCATGGCGATCGAGAGCAGCGAGGTCGTCCACACCAGGCTGGTGAGCGGCGCCTCGAAGTCGATCTTCGTCCGGCCCTGGTTCTGGGCCCGGGCGATGGCGCCGTTCACGGCGAAGGCGCCGATCGAGGTGAGGATCATCAGGATGCGCATGGCGAAGATCCACACCAGGAACGAGGCCTTCCAGTCGGGCACCACGGCCAGCGCGATGAAGGAGATGAGCGCGACGCCGGTCACGCCGTAGGTCTCGAAGCCGTCGGCGGTCGGGCCGACCGAATCGCCGGCGTTGTCGCCGGTGCAGTCGGCGATGACGCCGGGGTTGCGCGGGTCGTCCTCCTTGATCTTGAAGACGACCTTCATCAGGTCCGAGCCGATGTCGGCGATCTTGGTGAAGATGCCGCCGGCGATGCGCAGCGCCGAGGCGCCCAGCGACTCGCCGATGGCGAAGCCGAGGAACGAGGCGCCCGCCGCCTCGCGCGGCACGAACAGCAGGATCACCAGCATCATGATGAGCTCGACGCAGATGAGCAGCACGCCGATGCTCATGCCGGCCTGCAGGGGGATCTCGTAGATCGGCAGCGGCCGGCCGCGCAGCGAGGCGAAGGCGGTGCGGCTGTTGGCGTAGGTGTTCATGCGGATGCCGAACCACGCCACCGCGTACGAGCCGAGGATGCCGACCACCGACCAGAGCAGGATGAGCAGCACCTTGCCCGGGCCCTGGTGGTTGAGCGCGCCGAAGTAGTAGACGATGCAGGCGGCGATGAAGAGCTCGAGCACCAGCAGCAGGCGTCCCTGCTGGAGCAGGTAGGTCTTGCAGGTCTCCCAGATGATGCCCGAGACGTCGCTCATCGAGGCGTGCACCGGCAGGCGCTTGACCTGCTGGTACATCATCAGGCCGAAGAGCAGGCCGAGGGCGCACACCACCAGCCCGGCGGTGAGCAGCTGCGAGCCGAGCACCTCGCGGCCGAAGACCGAGTAGACGGTGGTGAGCTCGGGCAACTCGAGGTCGAGTTCACTGGCCCGCGCCCACGGCGTCCAGGCCAGCGTGGTGAGCGCGGCCGCCGCGGCGCCGATCCACCGCGGGGCATGAGCGCGCCCGGCAAGGCCCAAGAGGCGCAACGTCTTCATGCATCGCTCCTTCAGCAGGAGTTGCAGCACCCGGCTGGCGCCGGCAGGGTCCCACCGGCGGGGTGCGCAGGGGCGGGCCCCCGCGGCGTCCCGGTCGGTGGAAGGCATCCGCGCTCCCGTCCCGTGCGGCCGGGAAGGGCGTTCGCGGCACTGTATCCGAGGCCCGTGGGGCGGGGCAAGGTCACGGCGCTCAGTCCGGTCTGGACGGCGCTCCCGCGGCGCCCTACCTTGACCGGGCACGCTCGTGCGGAGAGGGAGGAGGCCGTGCTCACGTCTCGCCTGTGGTGGATCGCTCGACCCATCGTTGTCGGCTCGCTGGCCCTCGTCCTGGCGGTCTCCGGCTGCGGGAAGTCCGGGGGGCCGACAGAGCCCGAAGTCACGGACTCGGTGCGGCCGGCGGCCGTCAACAGCATGGTCGCGGTCTGCCCCACCAGCTATTCCCTGGTGTTGACGTGGACCGCCACGGGCGACGACTCGCTGTCGGGGACCGCGTACGGATACGACCTCCGGCGCTCGCTCACACCCATCACCGAGGCCAACTGGGACGCGGCGACCCCGGTCGCGGGCCTGCCCCCGCCCAGCGCCGCGGGGAGCAGGGAGTTCGTCGTCGCCGCCAGCCTGGAGGCGAGCACCGCCTACCACTTTGCCCTTCGGGTCACCGACGAGCGCGGGAACCGGTCCGCGCTGTCGAACGTCGCCACAGGGAGCACGGTCGCGCACCAGACGTGGCTGCCGCTGGGAGCGGGCTTGGGTGGCCCGGTCTATGCGCTCGCGGTCCACGATGACCGACTGGTCGCCGCCGGCGTGTTCGCCTCCGCGGGGGGCACCACGGCCGCCAACATCGCCCGGTGGGACGGCCTCGCCTGGACCCCGCTCGGATCGGGCACGAACGCCTGGGTCGGAGCGCTCGCCGTCTACGGCGGGCGGCTCGTGGCGGGCGGCTATTTCACCGCCGCCGGTGGGGGCACCGCATCGCACGTCGCCGCCTGGGACGGTGGGGCATGGAGGTCGCTGGGCACGGGACTGGATGGCCAAGTGGACGCCCTCGTCGAGTTCGACGGGCGGTTGATCGCCGGTGGCGCCTTCCACCATGCGGGAGGGGTCGCGGCCGAGCACATCGCCGCCTGGGACGGCACGTCGTGGGCCGCTCTGGGATCCGGCTGCGACGGGCAGGTCCTGGCCCTCGCCGAGTACGACGGGAAGCTCGTAGCGGGCGGGACGTTCGTCAATGCCGGTGGAGCTTCCGCCAGCCACGTGGCCGCGTGGACAGGCAGCGCCTGGGTCCCCCTCGGCGCGGGAACGAGCGACTGGGTCAAGGCCCTGGTCGAGTTCGACGGGCGGCTAATCGCGGGCGGCGGTTTCACCGTGGCGGGAAGCACCGGGGCCAGCCGCATCGCTGCCTGGGATGGAAGCGCGTGGTCGGCTCTCGGCTCCGGGATGGACGCCGCCGTGCACTCCCTCAACGTACACCACGGCGGGCTGATCGCCGGCGGGGAGTTCACCACCGCGGGTGGCGCGGCCTACCCGGGCATCGCGGCCTGGAACGGCGTGGTGTGGATGCCCGCAGGCTCGGGGCTCGCCGGCTATGGGCTGGCGCTGGGGACCTGGAACGGGCAGCTCGTCGCGGCCGGCAACTTCACCGTCGCGGGCGGAACCCCCGCCGCCAACGTCGCCGGCTGGAGCGACTGACAGCCGCCGCCTATGCGCCGTTGCGCCGCGCCACGACGAGGGTAACGTCGTCGGAGGCGCCGCGCGCGCCCTCGAAGCGGCGCACCGCCTCGACGATGCGGCCGAGCAGTGCCGCGCTGCCGAGGTCCGCGCTTGCGCGCACCAGCTCGATCAGCCGCTCCTCGCCCCACTGCTCGTCGTGCTCGTCCATCGCCTCGGTCACGCCGTCGGTGAAGAGCACGAGCCGGTCTCCCGGGGCCAGCGCCGCCTCGCCCGTCTCGTACGCGACGTCCTCGAAGATGCCGAGGATGAGCCCGCCGGCCTCGAGCCGTGCCACCGTTCCGTCCGCCGACACCACGAGCGGCGCGTTGTGCCCGGCGTTCGAATAGACGAACCGGCCGCTCGCGCCATCCAGCACGCCGAGGAAGGCGGTGACGAACTTGCCCGGCTCGACGCTGTGGTGCAGGAATCGGTTCAGTCGCGCGAGCACCGCCGCCACCGGCTCGCGCGCCAGGTCCTGGCTCATGAGCGAGGCGCGGAAGGCCGACATGAGCAGCGCGGCGCCCACTCCCTTGCCCGAGACGTCGGCGATGACCAGCGCCACCCGGCCGTCCCCGAGCGGCAGGAAGTCGTAGTAGTCGCCGCCCACCTCGCGCGCCGACTCGGTGCTGCCGGCCAGGTCCAGCCCCGGCACGTCCGGCGGCCCCGGCGGGAGCAGGCGCGCCTGGATGCGGCGGGCCAGGGCCAGCTCGTCTTCGATGTGCCGGCGCTCAATCTCGAGCTGTCGTCCGCGCTCGAGCCCCACCGCCATCCGATTGAAGGCCCCGGCGACGTCCCACAGCTCGTCGTCGCCCTCGACGGCGATGCGGTGCTCGAGATCGCCCGCCTCCAGCCTCCCGGCGCCGTGCCGCAGCGCGGCCACCGCCGCGGTGATGCTGCGGCCGAGCGCGCGCACCATGCCGAAGTCGGCGGCGGCCACCATGATCAGCAAGAGCGCGGTCAGCTCGATGAAGAAGAGCGAGACGTAGTTGAGCGGGTTCTCGCCCAGGGTCCGGTAGAGGCCGAGCGCGACGTCGCGCCAGCGCAGGTCGGCGGCGAGGACCTCCTGGGTCCGCTCCCAGCCGCGGCCGCGCCAGGCGATGCCGTTCAGCACGGCGTGCCCGGCGGTGAAGCTGAAGCGGTCCGCGGCGACGACGCGCCGGCCGCTCACGGAGAGCTGGACGCCACCCGCGCCGCGCCCGAGCCGGCGGCGGAGGGAGTCCATGCCCGCCGCGGGGTCCTGGCTGAGGTCGACGTTCTCGAGCTGCCGGACCAGGGAGTCCGCCTCCGTCTCCGCGGTGTCGGGGAGGAAGTCGGACTGCACCTCGAGGCGCGCGCCCAGCAGCCGTCCGAGGTCGGCGGCAAGCACCTCCTCCATGGGCACCAGCGCCACCACCGCGCCGGAGGCACCGGCCGCGCGCGCCCCCAGCCACGGGGAGTGGCCGAGGACGACGAGGCCGCTCTGCGGCAGCGAATCCGGCCAGAGCGCCAGCGCGCTCTCCTGCGCCACGGGCTCGCCGTGCACGCGCACGCCGGCACGCCACAGCCGCATGCCGGGCCAGCCCTCGTGGGCGACGGCCACGGCGGGCAGGGGATCGCCGCCCGAGCGCGGGGCGGCCTGCGCGACCCGCAGCGCGGCGCGCAGCTCGCCACCCGCGCGCTCGATGAGCCGCGTGGCGAAGAGGGCGCGCTCCGCGCGCACGCCGAGCAGCGTGGTGAAGCCCCACATCAGCGACAGGAGCAGCACCGGCACGAGACCGCTCAGCACGAGCAGCAGGGCGAGGCGGCGGCCGACCCGGCGCACGCTCAGGCTCCAGGCGCGGACGAGGCCGGGCAGGGCGAGCAGCACGTAGAGCCCCGCCAGCTCCCGCGCCCAGGCGACGTAGCGCGCGACGGCGAAACCCGGCACGGCGAACTCGGCGCGTCCACCCGAGACGGGCAGGAAGGCGAGGAGCGGCACGAGCACCGCGCCGAGCAGGGTCCAGCCCAGCGTGCGGCGGCCGGCTTCCGGGATCCAGCGCCAGCGCGCGACCACCGGGAGCGCCAGCAGCAGCGCCCCGCCGGTGGAAGGCGTGTCGCCGGCGAAGCCGAGCAGGGCGCCGAGGCCGAAGGGGACGATCCAGAACAGGTCGCGGCGGCGCAGGGCCCGGAAGGCCAGGGCGGCCACGGCGCCCCACTGGACGAGCGCGGCCAGGGCCGCGAGCTGGGCGGGCACGCGGGCCGCGGCCGGGGGGACCGCCGCGGCCAGGCGCTCGCAGGCCACCAGCGCGGCGAAGGCGGCGGCCCCGGTCGCGAGCGCCGCGCCGGGGCCGCGGCCGGGAGCCCGCCTCAGGCCCAGGCCGACGACGACGCCGATGAGGACGCTTGCCAGGGCGAAGGGGAAGGAGGTCACGGGCGGCAGACTAGCGCACGGCCACGGGTGATTGCACCCGCTCTCGAACCCCGCGCCGGGTCGCGGTGTAGGAAATGGCGAGTGCCGATCCCCTCCGCAGCCCACCGAGGTTCCTTGCGCCCGCGAGCCCTTCCCACGGAGTCCGCCGTGCTGGCCGATGTCTGGGCCGGCGTGCGGCGTGAAGCCGACGCCCGGGGTGTCCCCGAGCGCGGCGTGCAGCTGGTCACCCGGCTGCGCGCCCGCCTCGACGCCGTGGCCTCGCGGGCGGGCCAGCAGCCGGAACATCCGCGGGTCGCCTGCCTGGTGGGGCTCGGGCGCCTGCGCCGGCCGGCCGCCTGGGTCGAGGAGCTGGTGGGCTGGGCCGGGGGGGAGCTCACGCCGGCGCCGAACGGGGACCGGCCAGCCGCAATCGCCCCGGGCGAGCTCGCGCTCGCCGACCCCGACGTGGTCGTGCTCGCCGCGCCGGCCGGCGACCTGGAGGCTGCCCGCGCCGCGGCGCGGCCGTTGCTCGCGCGACCCGGCTGGCGGGGACTGCGCGCGGTCCGGGCGGGGCGCGTGTACGTGGTGGAAGGGGAGGCCGCCCTCGATCAGCCCGGGCCGCTCGTGGCCGAGGCGCTCGAGGCCCTTGCCGAGATCGTGCATCCGGCCGCGTTCCGCTTCGGCCACGAGGGCCGCACCTGGGCGAGGGTGGGGGACGGGGCCGCACCTGACGGCGCCTGAGCCCTGTGCTAGCTTCGGCTCTCCATGCCCACTTCCGAGTACCTGCAGATCCCCTGGATCGTGGACCTGATCGCGCGGGAGCGACCGGCCAGCGTGCTGGACCTGGGCGCCGGCTACGGCAAGTACGGGGTGCTCACGCGGGAGTACGCGAGCCCGCAGCGGCTGGACGCGGTGGACGCCAACCCGCCGCGCTATCCGGTCTACGACCACGTCTACCTGGGCGACCTGCGCCAATTGGACGGCGTGCTGCCGGGCGACGTCCCGCGCTACGACCTCGCGCTGCTGCTGGATGCCATCGAGCATCTGGAGAAGGCCGAGGCGTGGGCGCTGCTGGATGCGCTCCTGCGCCGGGCCCGGCGCGTGCTGGTGGCGACTCCCTGGGGGTTCCGGCCGCAGGAGATAGCCGGGCAGCCCTACGAGACGCACCGGTCGGGCTGGCATCCGTGGGAGTTCGGCGGCCGTTACCGGATCCACGCCTGGCGCGTCTTCCCGGGGCACCTCACCCGCCATCTGCGACTGCCGCGCCTGTGGCAGTTCGCCGTCCTGCTGGGCGCGAAGGGGGACTGACACGACCGGGGCCGCTCCGCCAGGGCAGCCGGCAGGCGGGCATTGCCCGGCGGCCCGGCCTGAGGCAGAATGTCGGGCCGTCCGCCAGGGAGGCGGGCAGCGGGCGCGGTGTGCCTGTCGCCGGCCCGTCGGGAACGCCGGCCACCGTCGCCCCCGGGCCCTCGTAGCGTTCACCTGACAGCAGGGAGGCTCGAGCACCTCTTGGCATCCACGACCCTGTCGGCCGGTTTGAAGCAGAAGATCGTCGGCGTCCTGCTGGCGGCCCTCGGCGTGCTCACGCTGGCGGCCGTCGCGACCTGGGAGCCGAGGCTGCCCGGCCAGAGCGTCTGGGCCCTGCCCAACGCCTGCGGTCCCGTGGGCTCCGCCTGGTCCGCCCTGCTCGTCTGGGTGTTCGGCCGCGCCGCGGCCTACGGCGTGCCCCTGCTCTGTGCCGTGTGGGCCTGGAACCGCCTGCGGGGCCACAAGGCGGGCCCGCTCGTCATCCGCTCGCTGCTCGGCACCCTGCTGGTCTTCGAGGTGTGCGTCCTGCTCGGCCTCGGCGGCCTCGACCGCGCGGCCTGGTCGGGCACGTGGGGCTTCGCCGGCGCGCTCGCCCTGACCTCGGCCCTGGGGCCGGTGGGGTCCTGGGTCGTGGCCGGCACCCTCTTCGCGGTGACCCTCCTCGCCGCGAGCGAGCTGGGCTTCCACTGGATCGCGCGCCTGGCGCGCCGCGCTGTGGTGGACCCGGCGGTGGGGCTGGGCACGGCATGGGGCGAGTGGCGCGACGCCCGCGTCCGGCAGGGCAGGGGCAAGCCCGGGACGCAGCCGAGGGCGAAGGAGACCCGCCCGGCGGTGACCCCGGCGCGCGAGGCGGCGGCCCGCGAGGAGGAGGCCCGTCCGCGGATCTCCCAGCCGCCGCGGCCGCTCGACCAGCTCGACCTGCCGCCGCCGGTGGGGCAGAGGCCCGAGGCGAAGCCGAAGCCCCGGGAGACGAAGCCGAAGCCGCCCGCCCCGGCGCCGAACGGGAAGCCGCGCGAGGTGCCGACCGAGGCGTTCCCCTCGCTCGAGTTGCTGGGGCGCCCCCTGCAGCTCGAGGACATCGTCACGACCGAGGAGCTGCAGACCGAGGCCGACCTGCTGGTGGCCAAGCTGGCCGACTTCGACATCCAGGGCCGCGTCACCGAGATCCACCCCGGCCCGGTGGTGACGACCTTCGAGTTCGAGCCGGCGGCCGGGGTCAAGGTCAGCCAGATCGTCTCGCGCGAGGACGACCTGGCCATGGCGCTGCGTGCCCTGCGCATCCGCATCCTGGCGCCCATCCCCGGAAAGGCCGCGGTGGGCGTCGAGATCCCGAACCGGCGCCGCCGCATGGTCTACCTGCGCGAGGTCCTGGAGTCGTCGCAGTACGCCGCCAGCGACGCGGCGCTCAGGGTGCCGCTCGGCGTGGACGTGGTGGGCCAGCCGTTCGTGGCCGACCTGACCCGGATGCCGCACCTGCTCGTGGCCGGCGCCACCGGCTCGGGCAAGAGCGTCTGCCTGAACGCCATCATCACCGGCCTGCTCTACCAGCACGGCCCCGAGACGCTGCAGTTCGTGATGGTGGATCCCAAGATGCTCGAGCTGTCGGCCTACAACGGCATCCCGCACCTCGTGCTGCCGGTGATGACCGAGGCCAAGAAGGCGAGCCGCGCGCTGCGCTGGGCGGTGGGCGAGATGGAGAAGCGCTACAAGCTCATGGCCAAGTGCGGGGCGCGGAACATCGCCGGCTACAACGAGAAGGTCGCGACCGGGCAGGTGCCGGCCGAGTTCGACGAGCGCCGCGACAAGGAGGTGCCGCCCGAGCGGCTCTCCTACGTCGTCGTCGTGGTGGACGAGCTGGCCGACCTCATGCTCACCGCGCCGCAGGAGATCGAGGAGCCGGTGGCGCGGCTGGCGCAGATGGCCCGCGCCGTCGGCATCCACCTGCTGCTCGCCACGCAGCGGCCGTCGGTGGACGTCATCACCGGCGTCATCAAGGCGAACTTCCCCTCGCGCATGGCCTTCCAGGTGGCCTCGAAGACGGACTCGCGCACCGTGCTCGACATGAACGGCGCCGAGAACCTGCTCGGCAACGGCGACATGCTCTTCATGCCGGCCGGCAAGCCCGAGCCCTACCGCATCCACGGCGCCTACGTCTCGGAGGAGGAGACGGCGCGCGTGGTCGAGTTCTGGCGCGCCAAGGCGGTGGCCGGGGTGCGCGCGCCGCTGGCCACCGACGTCAACGCCGTCGAGGAGAGCGAGGGGGAGGACGACGACGGCGCCTCCTTCGACGACGAGCTGATCCGCGAGGCGGCGCGGCTGGTGGTGTCGCACCAGCAGGGCTCGACGTCGCTGCTGCAGCGCCGGCTGAAGGTCGGCTACTCGCGCGCCGGGCGGCTCATGGACCAGCTCGAACAGCTGGGCGTGGTCGGCCCCTTCCAGGGCAGCAAGGCCCGGGACGTGCTGGTGGACGAGCGCTGGCTCGAGGACAACCTCGAGTGACGCCGCCCGCGCCCGCGCTGGCCTTCATCACCCTCGGCTGCCCCAAGAACACAGTGGACTCCGAGCACATGCTCGGCCTGCTGCTCGAGGCGGGCTTTCGCACCGTGGCCGATCCGACCGCCGCCGACGTCGCGGTGCTGAACACCTGCGCCTTCCTGCAGAGCGCGGTGCGCGAGTCGAAGGCGGCGATCGCCGAGCTGGTGGCGGCCAAGGAGAAGGGCGGGCCGCGGCGGATCATCGTGGCCGGCTGCCTCGCCCAGCGCGCCGCCGGCGAGCTGCTCGAGGAGTTCCCCGGGGTGGACGCGGTGCTGGGCACGGGCCGCTGGAGCGAGGTGGCCCGCGTGGCGGCGCACCTGCTCGCGGCGCCGGGGGATCGGCCGCTCGAGGTCGGCGAGCCGGGGGGCGCGCTGCGTTCGCCGGCGCCCCGGCCGCTCTCGACCCCGCCGCACGTGGCCAACCACCAGATCTCGGAGGGCTGCGACCAGCGCTGCAGCTTCTGCGTGATCCCGCGCCTGCGCGGCCGGCAGGTGAGCCGCCCCCTCGACGAGCTGCTCGCCGAGGCGCGCCGCCTCGCCGCGGGGGGCGTGCGCGAGCTGAACGTCATCGGCCAGGACACCACGGCCTGGGGCGCCGATCTGCCGGGCCGTCCCGGGCTGGCCGACCTGCTCGAGGCCCTCGACGGAATCGAGGCGCTGACCTGGATCCGGGTGCTCTACACCTATCCGCGCCGGTGGAACGAGCGCCTCATCCGGGTCTGGAGCGGGGCCCGGCGCGTCGTGCCCTACGTGGACCTGCCGCTGCAGCACATCGCCTCCGGCCCGCTGCGCGGCATGGCCCGCGGCCTGACCGGACCGGCGACCCGGGCGCTGGTCCGGCGCATCCGCGAGGGCATCCCGGGGGTGGCGCTGCGCACCACCTTCATCGTCGGTTTCCCGGGCGAGACCGAGGAGCACTTCGCGGAGCTGCTCCGCTACGTCGAGGAGGAGCCCTTCGAGCACCTGGTCGTCTTCCCCTTCGAACGGGAGCCGGACACGGCCGCCTGGGACATGACCCCGCGGGTGCCGCTCACCCTGCGCCGGGCCCGGCGGGCGCGGCTGCTGGAGCGGCAGCAGCAGTTGTCCCGGGCCCGGAACGCCCGCCGGGTGGGGGAGCGGATCACGGTCATGATTGACGGCCCGGCCGGGCGCAATCAGTATGCAGCCCGCACCGCGGGCTCGGCGTTTGAAGTGGACGGGGGCGTGGTGGTAGAAGGCGACGGGCTCGTGCCCGGGACCCTGGTCGAGGCGCGCGTGACGGGGGCGGCGGCATACGACCTGTTCGCGCGGGCCGAGGCGGCGGGGCCCTTCCTACAACTTGTGAAAGGGACGGCGTGATGCGTTCGGGATTCGCGATGGCACTGGTCGGGCTGGCCGTGCTCGCCTCCTCCGCGGAGGCGAAGACCTTCAAGTACGCCGCCGGGCCCAAGCCGGCCACCGACACGACCTTCGCGGTCGCCGAGTCCGAGATCACCCCGATCGTGCGCAAGCGCGGGCCGAAGGTCCCGGCGACGAACTTCCAGGTGCTCAGCCTGGTCGCCAACAGCGCCTTCGCCAGCGGGCTGCGCGGGGCCCCGATCGACAGCGGCTCGCACGTCGTGCTGGCGCCGGCCGAGAGCCACCCGCTCAACATGCTCGTCGAGCACGCGGTGCTGCGCGAGCTGGGGCGGCGCGGCGTCACCGCCACGGTGCGCCGCAGCATCCTCGAGGACGACAGCCTGGCCGCCTACTCGCCGGCCGGCGATCCGCTGCTCGAGTACCAGCTGGCCACCGCCCGGGTCTCCTACCTGCGGCTGGTGGGCTGGCTGCCGTTCTCGGGGCGCGTGAAGATCGAGCGCCAGTCGCTGGTCGAGGGGGCGCTCACGCTGCGCGACCCGCGCAGCGCCAACGTGCTGTGGACGGGGGGCGCCAGCTACAACCTGGTGGACGCCTTCCCGCGGGACCGTCTCGCCCTGGTCGAGGACGAACGCTACAGCGACCTGAAGAACCCCCCGCCCACGCGCAACGTGGACAAGGTGTTCGAGCCCATCGTCGTGGTCGCCGTGGTCGGCGGGCTCGTGGCCCTGTTCTTCCAGAACCGCCCGTGACGCCGCGCACCGGATCCCGGCGGGGGCGGGCGTTCTGGCTCGGGCTGCCGGCCCTCCTCGGGCTGGCCGCGCTCCTGGCCGGCTGCGGCGCGAGCACCCTCCCCGCGGTCCACTCCGAGTCGGAGCGGTTGACGCTGGGCCGTCGCGCGCTCCTGAACGGCGAGTACAACGTGGCCATCGAGCTGCTCAAGTCGTACGTCGCCAACAACTCGGGCGGGGCCGACGTGGACCTGGCCATCGAGATGCTGGGCGAGGCCAACCTGCGCATTAAGGAGTGGGCCGAGGCCCAGGCCCAGTTCGAGCGCGTGCTGCGCGACTACCCGGAGAGCGACTCGGCGGCCACCGCCTCGTTCCTGCTCGCCGAGTCGCTGTGGGGGCAGTCGCGCGGCCCCGACTACGACCAGGAGTTCACCCGCCGGGCGCTCGAGCAGTACCAGACCTACCTCGGCGCCTATCCCGGGCACCGGCTGAACGGCGCGGCCGAGATGAGCAACCAGCGCGCCTACGAGCGGCTGGCCACCAAGCTGGTGGAGGCCGGCCACCTCTACGTGAAGCTGCAGCGCACCGCGCCGGCGCGCATCTACTTCCGCCGCGTACTGGACGAGTACCCGACCACGGCGGCCGTGGCCGAGGCCGAGCTGGGCCTGGCGCTGGCCGACGCCCGGGACGGCAGGTCGGAGGAGGCGATGACCGCGCTGCGCGAGCTGCGGTCGCGCTACGCCGGCCGGCCGGTCGGGGTGCGCGCTGGCAAGGAGCTCGCGCGGCTCGAGCCGCGCGCCCAGAAGAAGAAGTAGGGTCATGCGACGCATCGGCGTCTTCGGCGGCACCTTCGATCCGCCGCACCTCGGCCACCTGGTGATGGCCGAGTGGGCCTGGGCGCGGCTGCGGCTCGACCGCGTGCTGCTGGTGCCGGCGGGCGTGCCGCCCCACAAGCTCCGGCGCCGCCGGAGCGAGGCCGGGCACCGGCTGGCCATGGTGCGGCTGGCGGTGCGCGGCAACCCGGCGCTGGCGGTCTCGGACCTCGAGGCGAGGCGCCCCGGGCCCTCGTTCACCGTGGAGACGCTGCGGGTCCTGCGGGCGCGCCACCCCGGGGCGCGGCTGTTCCTGCTCATGGGTGCGGACAGCCTCGCCGACTTCCCGACCTGGCGCGAGCCGGCGGAGATCGGCCGCTTGGCCACCCTGGTGGTCGCCGCCCGGCCGGGCGGCGGCGCGATCCGCAGGCCGGCGCGCCGGCCGCGG
>JAXDBZ010000130.1:0-6433 GCA_034678345.1 Candidatus Eiseniibacteriota bacterium | reverse complement strand
GCCTGGCGGCCCTGGTCGTCCTGTTGGCCGCCTGGCGCTGAGGCGGGCGCGGCGGGGCAGGCGCCCCGCGCCCGCGCCCGGCGCGGCTCCCGGCGCCATAGGCGGCTGTGCCCGCCTGCGCTATGCTCGGACGGTCTCCCTCGACATCGAGGGTTTCCCATAGCCGGCCCCGGGCCCGCGGCCGCACCCGAGCCCGCCGCCGGAACGCCATCCACGCGAAGCCCCGGTCGCGAGACCGGTCCGGCGGCCTCCAGCCGCCCATAGAGGTTTCGAGATGTCCGAGATCGTGCAGGTCTGCCTGCGCGGTTCGCGCAAGGACTTCTTCCTCAACTCCCGCCACCTGTCGCTGCAGCGTCACGACCGCGTCATCGTGCAGGCCGAGCACGGCGAGACGATCGGCAGCGTCTGCCTGCGCGACCCCGCCCTGATCGAGCTGAAGCGGCCCGCCAGCGTCACCCGCGAGATCATCCGCAAGGCCACCGAGGAGGACCTCGACCTCGAGGACCACCTCGCCCAGCGCGAGCGCGAGGCCTTCGAGTACTGCCGCGAACGCATCGCCGTCCGCGAGCTGAAGATGGACCTGTCCGAGGTCGAGGCCTCCTTCACCGGCCACCGCATCACCTTCTACTTCTCGGCCGAGCACCGGGTGGACTTCCGCGAGCTGGTCAAGGACCTCGCCGCCCGCTTCCAGACCCGCATCGAGCTGCGGCAGATCGGGGTGCGCGACCAGGCCAAGCGCCTCGACGGCTGCGGCCCCTGCGGCCGGGCCTTCTGCTGCTCGACCTGGCTGCGCGACTTCCACCCGGTCACCCTGCGCATGGCGCGCGAGCAGCAGCTCACCCTCAACCCGACGAAGATCTCCGGCGCCTGCGGCCGGCTGATGTGCTGCCTATCCTACGAGCTGGCCCTCTACCGGCTGAACGCCAGCCAGTTGCCGCCGGTGGGCGCGCGCCTGCGCACCGGCCGGGGGCCGTGCCTCGTGGTCCGCACCGAGCTGCACCGGCAGGCGGTGTGGCTGCGCGACGGCGACGGCCAGGAGCACCGCGTGAGTCTGGACGAGCTGCCGCCGGGGCCGTGGCCGCGTCCCGGCGGGGGCGCGCCGGTCGCGGCGGCCGCTCCGCCGGAGGAGCGCGAGGCGGACGCCGCGCCCGACGACCGCGGCGAGGACGCCTGAGGCGCCCGCCGCGCCGCCCGGGCTACAGCGCGCGGCGGCGGAAGTGGCGCAGTCCCAGCAGCAGCGCGATGCCCAGGTAGCCCGCGGCCCACACGATCATCGCCGGACTGGGGACCGACGCCGGCGAGAACGGGCTCATGTGCAGCTCGCGCATGACGGCGGGCTGCATCCGCGAGGCCGCGAGCTGCCACAGCGATTCGCTGGGCATGATCAGGCTGGCGATCGTGCCCATCGCCCGCGCCGCGTCGTTCCCCACGAAGGTGCCGATCTGCTCCACCCAGTTGCCGATGAAGGCGAGCCCGTGCAGCCCCAGCACGACCACCCCGTTGGTGATCGTGCCGAACCGCGTGCCGCAGGCGATCACCACCGTGACCAGCAGCGCGCACTCGAGCGCCATGAGGGCGAGCCCCGCGCCCGCCGCCGGCGGCGTGAAGTGCCCCAGCCCGCGGCCGATCGCCAGCACCCCGCCCGCCAGCAGCAGCAGGTAGCCGCCCACCAGGAGCACGTAGGCCGCCCACTTGCCCAGCACGATCGTCGAGCGGCGCACCGGCTTCGAGGCCACCGTCTGCATCACGCCCGAGGCGATCTCGCCCGAGAGCGCGTCCGCCGGGAGCAGCACGGCGGTCATGACGCTCAGGAAGTTCACGGCGAAGAGCCCGGCCAGCACGAGCAGGTTCAGCGCCAGGCGGCGCTGGAGCAGCGAGGCGGCGGCCTCGTGCTGCATCTCCCGCGCGACGAAGTAGAAGCCCGTGCCGTAGAGCGCGAGGAAGGCGGCACCGCACAGCAGGGCCGCCAGCAGGATGCGGCGACGCACCGCCTCGTGCACCGTGATCCGGACGATCGTCAGGAGTCCGCGCATCACCTCACCCCGGCCGCTGGCCTTCACCCATGACCTCGAGGAACCAGGCCTCGAGCGACTTGCGCTGGCAGCGCATCTCGTAGAGCGGCACGCCGCGTTCGACCAGCCAGCGCGCCAGCTCGGGCAGCGTCTCCTCGCCGCCCACGACGAGGCGCACGCCCCCGTCCGCCTCGGCCACCTCCGTGCCGAAGCGCGCCAGGCCGGCGAGGAGGTCGTCGCCGTGCGGCCCGAGGCGCAGCTCCACCGCCAGGCCCGCGGCCTCCGGGGAGGAGAGCGACAGCTCGTGCACGGTGAGCCCCTGCCTGAGGAACACGACCCGGTCGCAGGTCGCCTCGACCTCGCCCAGCAGGTGCGAGTTCAGGAACACGGTCACGCCCCGCCCGCGCAGCTCGCCGATGATGTCGCGCACCAGCAGGCGCCCGAGCGGGTCCAGCCCGGAGGTCGGCTCGTCGAGGAACACCAGCGCCGGCTCGGCCAGCAGCGCCTGCGCCAGCCCGACGCGCTGCAGCATGCCCTTGCTGTAGTCGCGCAGGCGCCGGTGCGCCGCGTCCAGCAGGTCCACGCGCTCGAGCAGCTCGTCCACCCGCGCGCGCCGCCGGGCGCGGCCGAGCCCGTAGAGCCGGCCGTGGAACTCCAGCAGCTCGTGCCCGGTCAGCCACTCGGGGAAGCGGAAGTGCTCGGGCAGGAAGCCGACCCGCCCCAGCGCGCGCCGGTCGCCGAGCGGCGCGCCCAGCACCCGCGCCTCGCCCGCCGTCGGCGCGATGAGCCCCAGCAGCATCTTGAGCGACGTGGTCTTGCCGGCCCCGTTCGGGCCGAGGAACCCGAAGACCTCGCCCGCCGTCACTGTCAGCGACAGGTCGGCGACGGCGACCTTCTCCCCGAACTGCCGGCGCAGCCCGTGGGTCTCGATGACGGGCGAGGTCGTGGGGACCATGGCTACCGCAGCGACTCCGCCATCTCGACCATGTCCACCTCCTCGAGGTCGCCGCCCAGCGCGAAGACCACGTCACCCTCGCTCCACAGCAGCAGGCGCCCCGGGCCCCGGCGGCGGCCGTCCCGGTCCCCGGCCGGCGCCGCGGACCGGACCAGCAGGCCGCGCTGCCCGTGCACCGTCACCTCGGTGAACGACGCCGCGTCCAGGGGCACCGGCATGACCAGGGTCGTGTGCCAGTCGATCGAGCGGGCGAAGCGCCTCGCCTCGCCGGGGTCGAGCCCGGCGACGCGCAGGCCGATCTCGCCGATCTGCGCGAGGTCCAGGCCCGCCGGCAGCTCCACCTCGGGGCTCCGTCCCTGCACCAGCTCGACGTGCCGCCGCTCCGCGACGAAGCTCTGCCGCACCGTCGGCGACGTGCGCACGGTGATGGGTCGGCCGCCGAGGCCGGCCGGCACCGTCAGGTCGCGCACCTCGAGGGTCTCGAGCAGCGCTTGCAGGCGCGCGCCGTCCACGGCGAAGCGCACGGCGCCGGCGCCGAGCACGGTGATGGTGTCCGCCGTGAGCCCCGCGGGCATCCGCCCCGGCACGCGGACGGCGAGGCCGGCCGCGGCCGAGGCCTCCGCGATCGAGCCGACCGCCCGCGGCGGACCGGGCTCCTCGAGCACCTCGGGCCGGCCGCCGGCCAGCAGCGAGCCGGGATCGAGCTTCTGCGCCCGCAGCTGCTCGAGCCGCGCCGGGTCCACCGAGACGGCTGCGAAGTTGCGCACGCGGAATAGGTCGAGGAAGGCCTGCGCCGACACGCGCACGGCCGGGACCGTGAAGCAGAGCACCGCCAGCGCCACCGCCAGCCCCCCCGCCAGCGACCAGCCGAGCCGCGGCGTCAGGGCGCGAGCCGGCGCGACCGCCGGGCCCTGGCGGCGCAGTCTCTCGTGCAGCTCGCGGGCGAACTCGGGGCGCGGTTCGCGGCGCATCGCATGGAGCTTGCGTTCGTCCATCGTCTCCATCCTCCCTACCAGTCGGCGCGCAGGTCCCGGATCGTGCGATGCAGGATGGTGCCGACGTTGGTTGGCGTCAGTCCGGTCAGTCGCGCGATGGCTCGGTTCGTGAGCCCCGCGCCGTACTTGAGCGCCAGCAGCTCGCGTTCGCGGTCCGGCAGCTCCCCCAGCAGCCGCGACAGCCGCTCGCAGTCCGACCGCTGCACCGCCAGGTCCTCCGGCGTCGGCCCGGCGGCGACCCCCTCGGCCGCCTCCAGGGGCGCGTGGGACCGGACCCGGGCCCGGCGGTACGAGTCGTTGGCCACGTTCCGCGCGATGGTCATCAGCCAGGTCGAGAAGGCCCCGAGGTCGCGCCGGTACCGGTGGCGCGCGCGCCATGCCTTCTCGAACGTGGCCGACGTCAGGTCCTCGGCTTCGGGACCGTCCCCCACGCGGTAACGGAAGAAGTTGTAGACGCGGGGCAGTTGTTCCGCGTACAGCGCGTCCCAGTCCGCCTCGTCGGCCGGGGTCAACCACCCCACCAGCCTGCCGATCACAGCGCTCTCGATGGCCATCTGCCCTACTATACGCAGCCGGGCCGCCGGCATCACTCGCCCGCCGGGCCGGGGCCGGCCGCCGACACCGCCCGGCCCCGGCCGGCAGGCAGGTCGTGTCCCGCCACGGGTTTCGCGCGCCCTCGCGCGCCCCGCGCCGCTTTCGCTATAATCGGGGTTTCGCGCCCCACCCCGGAGACGCCGTGCCGAAACGCTTCTACATCACCACCGCCATCGACTACGTCAACGGCCGCCCCCACCTCGGCCACGCCTACGAGAAGGTGCTGGCCGACGTGATCGCCCGCCTCCACCGGCAGCGCGGGGACGCCACCTACTTCCTCACCGGCACCGACGAGCACGGCCAGAAGATCGCCGCCGCCGCCGAGAAGGCCGGGCTCGCGCCCCAGGCGTTCGTGGACCAGATGTCGCAGACCTTCACCGCGGCCTGGCAGAAGCTGGGCGTGTCCTACGACCAGTTCATCCGCACCTCGGACCGCCGCCACGAGCTCGCCGTGCAGGAGCTGATGCGCCGGCTGGCGGAGGCCCTGACGCCGCGCACCGGCGAGCCGGCCATCTACGAGGGCGAGTACGCCGGCCTCTACTGCGAAGGCTGCGAGGGCTTCAAGGCCGAGAAGGAACTGGACGAGAAGGGCCGTTGCCCCGAGCACAAGAAGAAGCCGAAGGAGATCAAGGAGTCCAACCTCTTCTTCCGGCTGTCCGAGTACGACGAGGCCCTGCTCAGGCACATCGAGGCGCACCCCGAGTTCATCCAGCCCGACTACCGCCGCACCGAGGTCGTGAACCTGATCCGCGGCGGGCTGGAGGACGTGAGCGTCTCGCGCCCCAACCTGCGCTGGGGCATCCCGCTGCCCGAGGAGATCGAGGGCGGCGAGGGCCACACCGTCTATGTCTGGCCCGACGCGTTGTCGAACTACCTGTCGGCGCTGGGCTGGCCGCAGCGCGTCTACACCAAGTGGTGGCTGGCCAAGCAGGGCGAGACCGGCGGCCCCGGCGCGGCGCGCCAGGACGAGTTCCAGGAGCTCGACGGCCAGGGGCGTCCGGGCGCGGCGTGGGCGGGCACCGGCCAGCCGCAGTACACGAACGCCTTCCACCTCATCGGCAAGGACATCAGCCGCTTCCACTGCGTGCTGTGGCCGGCCATGCTGCTCGCGGCCGGCGTGCCGCTGCCGCGGCAGGTCTACGTGCACGGCTTCATCATGATGGCCAGGGGCAAGGCGAAGAGCGGCGAGCAGGTGAAGATGGGCAAGTCGCTCGGCAACGTCGTGGACCCGGTCGAGCTGGCCGAGCGCTTCGGCACCGACGCCCTGCGCTTCTACCTCGTGGACGCCATCCCCACCGGCGGCGACGGCGAGTTCTCGCTCGAGTTGTTCGTCGAGCACTGCAATACCCACCTCGCCAACAAGCTCGGCAACCTCGCCAGCCGCACGGTGAAGCTGGTGCACAACGGCTACGCCGGGGCGACGCCGCCGGAGTGGGCCCCCGAGGCGTTCGCGGACCCGGCGGTGCGCGAGGCGTTCGGTGCCCTGACCGCGGCGGCGGCGGCGGCGGCGGTCGAGGTGCCGAAGGCGAACGACGAGATCCGGCTCGACGACGCGCTGGCCAGCGCCTGGCAGGTGGTCGAGCGCGCCAACGAGTTCGTGGACCGCTCGCGACCGTGGGACCTGGCCAAGGACCCGGCGCGGCGCGCCGAGCTGGGCACGGCGCTGAACGCCCTGCTCGAGACGCTGCGGCTGGTGGCCATCTGGGCCTGGCCCGTCATGCCCGGCAAGTGCGAGCAGCTGTGGCGCGTGCTGGGCCTGCCCGGCACGCCCGCGGAGCAGCGCGGCGCGGCGGCCGAGCCCGCCTTCGCGGCGCCGGCGGCCCGCACGCTGGGCGAGCCGGTGATCCTCTTCCCGCGCGTCGACCTCAAGGCCGCGG
>JAXDBZ010000129.1:0-33036 GCA_034678345.1 Candidatus Eiseniibacteriota bacterium | reverse complement strand
AGCGGATCGTGCTCTCGGCCAAGGTGAGCGACGTGGGCGAGCTGGTCACCGTGCACCGCGCGCTGGCCGCCGACTGCGACTACCCGCTGCACATAGGACTCACCGAGGCCGGCGGCGGCATGAAGGGCATCGTCGCCAGCACCGCGGCGCTGGCCGTGCTGCTCGCCGAGGGCATCGGCGACACCATCCGCGTGAGCCTCACCCCCACACCGGGCGGCGAGCGCGCCGACGAGGTGCGCGTCTGCCAGCAGGTGCTGCAGTCGCTCGGCCTGCGCCGCTTCGCGCCGCAGGTCACCTCCTGCCCAGGCTGCGGGCGCACCACCAGCACGCTCTTCCAGGAGCTGGCCGCCCGCGTGTTCGTGCACATCCAGGAGCGCACCCCGCTCTGGCGCGAGACCGCGCCCGGCGCCGAGGGCCTGCGCGTCGCGGTGATGGGCTGCGTGGTGAACGGCCCGGGCGAGAGCCGCCACGCCGACGTCGGCATCTCGCTGCCCGGCGCCGGCGAGGACCCGCGCGCCCCCGTCTACGTGGACGGCAAGCTGGCCGTCACGTTGAGCGGCGAGACCATGGCCGAGGACTTCCTGCAGCTGCTCGACGAGTACGTGGAGAAGCGGTTCGGGAAGAAGGGGTAGTTCGCTCCCCACCGCACCACGGCCCGCCCCGTCGCCGGAGCGGGCCGCGATCGTTCAGATGAGCCTCGCTACTTCTTCACCTCGAACGGCGGTCCGTTGCGCACCATCTCCTCGCTCCTCCACGGGGCGGGATCGCCGCCCAGGTACGTGTGGAACCACTCGAGGTGCGCGTTGTAGTAGAGCGCCATCTCGTACCACGACGGCCAGTGCCCCGCCTTCTCGTAGACGATGAGCCGCGACGGCACGCCCATGTTCTGCAGCGCGGTGAAGAACTGGAGCGACTGCGTGTAGGGGATGCGGAAGTCCTTCTCCCCCGTGATGACGAGGCAGGGCGTCTTGAACTCCTTCACGTACTCCGAGGGCGAGTCGCGGCGGTACAACGGCGACTCCCACGGCGCACCGCCCAGGTCCCACGCCGGGTACCACAGCTCCTCGGTGGCGCCGTAGAACGCGCCGAGGTCGAAGAGCCCCATCATCGAGGCGAGGCAGCGGAAGCGGTTGCTGTGCCCCTCGAGCCACATCATCGCGTAGCCGCCCCACGACCACCCCATCGCGCCCATGCGGTCGGCGTCCACGTAGGGCAGCTCCGCCAGCGCGTCGGCGACGGCGTCGAGGTCCCGCATGACCTTGCCGCTGTAGTCGCGCGAGATCGCGGCGGTGTAGGCCTGGCCGAAGCCGGTCGAGCCGTGCGGGTTCGGGAACGCCTCGATGTAGCCGGCGCCCGGATAGACCTGCCAGTCGCCGCGGAAAGAGTCGGACCACTGCGTCTGCGGCCCGCCGTGCACGTTGAGCACGAGCGGGTACTTCTTCGCCGGATCGAATCCGTGCGGCTTCACGATCCAGCACTGCACGGGATGCCCGTCGGCGCCGGGCACGATGATGGACTCCGGCTGCCGGATGTCCACCTCCTTCTCGATCGGCTCGTTCTCGAAGCTCAGCCGCTTCGCCTCCCCGCCGAGCTTCACGAGGAAGATCTCCGAAGGGCTGCCGATGCCCCGACGGGCCACCGCCGCCCAGTCGGCGCCGCGCGCGAGGTCGAAGGCGTCCACCGTGCCGAGCTCGGCGAGCGGCTTCTCGGCGACGCGGCCCTGCAGGTCCACGGCGAAGAGCGGCACGCGCCCCTGCCAGTCGGCCGAGAAGACGACGCGCTTCGAGTCCGACGACCACTGCAGGTCGTTCACCCAGTAGTCGAAGGACTCGGTGAGCACGCGCACCGCACCGCTCGCGCGCTCCACGAGCGCCAGCCGGACGCGGTCGGACTCGTAGCCGGGCACGGTCTGCGTCCGGAAGGCGATCCAGCGGCCGTCGGGCGAGTAGCGCGGCGTGCCGTCCCAGGCGCGGTTCGCCGCGGTCAGGTTGCGCGCCTCGCCGCCGGCGACCGGCACGACCCACAGGTCGGCGTTCGTGGAGCGCGCCGCGTCGGCGTCGTGGTTCGAGGCGTAGCACAGCTCCCGGCCGTCCGGCGAGAAGACGAAGTCGCCGCCGCCGCCGGCCCGGAACACCGGCGCGTCGAAGTCGCCCGGCGTCAGGTCGCGCACCTGCTTCGTCGCCACGTCCACGACCAGGATGTGCGTGCGCTTGCCGTCCTTCCACTCGGTCCAGTGCCGGTAGAGCAACCGGTCGGCGAGGTGCGCCTTGAGCGGGCCCTTGTCGCGCCGCGTGGCGATGGCCTGGTTGCAGCTGTCGGCCGCGCCGCACTCCGGGTACACGTCCGAGGCGAAGGCGATGAGCCCGCCGGCCGGCGACCACATCGGCTCGGACACGCCGGTCGAGACGTCCGTGAGCTTCGTGGCCTCGCCACCGTCGCGCGGGATGAGCCAGAGCTGCGGGCTGCCGGAGCGGTCGGAGACGAACGCGACGGTGCGCCCGTCGGGCGACCAGCGTGGGTCGCTGTCCTGCTTCTCGCCGTTCGTGAGCGGACGGCGGTTCGTGCCGTCGGCGTCCATGAGCCAGATGCGGGCGGTGCGCTTCCCCTTCGCGAGGTCGCGCGTGCGCACGACGTAGGCGATGGTGCGCCCGTCGGGCGAGACGCGCGGCGACTCGACCTCCTTGAGGCGGTAGAAGTCGGCGATGGTGAACGCGCGCCGCTCTTCGGCGCGAGCCGGTCCGGCCGAGCCGGGCAGGGCGGCGGCCAGCAGCACGGAAGCGAGCGCGAATGCGGTGATCCTGTGGTCCATGGGTTCCTCGTGGGAGTTCGCTACAGCCTCGTCACCAACTCGTCGAGCGGCTTGCGGGTCTTGGGCCGGCCCGGATCCTTCGGGTAGCCCAGCGGCGTGAAGGCGATCGGTTCCCAGCCGGGCGGCAGGTCCAGCAGCCGCCGCGCGGCGGGCGGATCGAAGGCCCCGATCCAGCAGGTGCCCAGGCCGAGGTCGGCGGCCTGCAGGATGACGTGGTCCATGACGATGGCACAGTCCACGTCCACGTAGTTGCGCCCGTCCTTGCGCACCCAGTTCTCGGCCGGGTCGCCGGCGATGCCGAGCACCAGCGGCGCCTGCGCCAGCCAGTCACGGCCGTAGAGCTGGCGCAGCGGCTCCTGATGCGTCGCGGTCGGGATGACGTACAGCCGGAAGGCCTGCCGGTTGCAGGCGGTCGGTGCCAGGCGCGCCGCCTCGAGCACCGCGGCCAACTTCTCCTCCTCGACCGCATCGCTGCTGTACTCGCGGCAGCTGTAGCGCGCGCGGGCGAGTTCACGGAAGTCCATGACGGCTCCTTTCGCGACCGCCCCCCCGGGGGCGGCGGCACGTACTCCCATGGGTTTACCACAGCGCGTGCTGCTTCCCCAGCTCCCGTCGGTTTGCGCGGGCGTCGCCGTCGCCTATGCTGCGCGGTCGGACGGCGCCGGATGCCGTCCTTCCCACGGAGGGGCGGGAACGATGGGCGTGATGCTGCAGGCGTTCTACTGGGACTGTCCCCGGCTCGCGGGCCACGAGCACGCGTGGTGGGACCACGTCCGCGAGAAGCTGCCCGAGCTGGCCGCGGCCGGCTTCACCGCGCTGTGGCTGCCACCGGCGAGCAAGGCGGCGTCGTGGAAGTCCATGGGGTACGACCCCTACGACTACTACGACCTCGGCGAGTTCGACCAGAAGGGCGGCGTGCCCACCTGGTTCGGCACCCGCGTCGCGCTGGAGGAGTTGATCCGCGCGTCCCACGCCGCCGGCCTGCACGTCTACGCCGACATGGTCTTCAACCACAACAGCGGCGCCGACGAGCCGGAGGTCAATCCCCTCGACGGCCAGTCCCACTGGACGAAGTTCACGCCGAAGAGCGGGCGCTTCCCGCGCGACTGGACGTGCTTCCACCCCAGCCCGTACGAGATCCGGGACTACGAGAGCTTCGGCGGCATGCCCGACCTCTGCCACCGCAACCCGCGTGTCTACATCGAGCTCATCCAGTACTGCCGCTGGCTGATGGAGGAGGTCGGCTTCGACGGCTTCCGCTACGACTGCGTGCGCGGCTTCGGCGGCTGGATGGTGCGTTCCATCCAGGAGCTGCGCGCCCTGCGCGACGGCCGGCCGTTCATGCCCTACGCGGTGGCCGAGTTCTGGGACAGCGACCGGATCATCGACGAGTGGCTGGGCGGGACCGACACGTTCGCCGAGAACCCGGCCGGGGCGTTCGACTTCCCGCTGCGCTGGCGGTTGCGCGACATGTGCGACAGCCCCGGCTACGGCCTGCGCGAGCTGGCCCAGCCCGGTGTGCTGGTCTGGGATCGCCCGCGCGACGCGGTCACCTTCGTGGAGAACCACGACGTCGCGCGCGAGACGCCGATCGTGCACGAGAAGCTCATGGCCTACGCCTTCATCCTCACTCACGAGGGCTACCCCTGCGTGTTCTGGCAGGACTACTTCGACTTCGGCCTCGCCCAGCCGGACAACGCCAGCGGCATCGTGGCTCTGATGGCGGCGCACGAGAAGCACGCCGGCGGCCCGGCGCGCGTGCTGCTCGCCGACGACGACCTCTACGTCATGCAGCGGGAGGGCGACGGCGCCCGCGGCGGCCTGGTCCTCGTGCTCAACAACCGCGGCCTCTGGCAGGGGTCCATGGTGCAGACCCGCTGGAATGGGACGCGGCTGCGCCCCGTCGCCTGGCGCGGGCGCGACGATGCCGGCGTGCCGGCGGAGAAGTGGACGGACGTGTACGGCCGCGCCGACCTGTGGGCCCCGCCGCGGGGCTACGCGGTGTACGTGCCGGCGGGGAGCTAGGCTCCCAGCCTCTCCAGGATCCCCTTCGCCAGACCGGTCAGCGAGGGATCGCGCGCGCCCATGACCAGCACCAGGTCGCCGGGCCGCGCCTCGGCGGCGACGCGCCCGATCAGCCACTCGCGCGAGGGGGCGAAGGCGGCAGCCGTGCCGCGCGCGGCGATCTCGGCGGCGATGTCGGCGGCGGAGAAGTCGCGCGTCGTCGTGCCGCCGGCGTAGAAGACCTCCAGCAGCCACAGGCGGTCGGCCGGGCGCAGGGCGGTGGCGAAGGTCTCGACGAAGTCGGCGCGCAGGAAGCGCGTGGGGCCGTAGCCGTGCGGCTGGTAGATGGCCAGCACCCGGCCGCCGACGCGCGCCTGCGCGGTCTCGAGCGCGGCCGTGACCTTGGCCGGGTTGTGCGCGAAGTCGTCCACGACCTCCACCCCGCGGGCGAGCCCCAGAGACTGGAAGCGCCGCCCCACGCCGCGGAAGGCGGCGAGCGGCGCCACCATCTCCGCCGGCGCGACGCCCACGGCGCGGCAGGCTGCGATGGCGGCCAGCGCGTTCGCCACGTCGTGGCGCCCGGGCACCGGCAATGTGAAGCGCACGCCGGCGACGGTAAACGCGGCGCCGTCGGGCGCGAGCGTGACGTCGGTGCCGCGCAGTTCGGCGCGCGGGCCGAAGCCGAAGGTGACCTCCCCCACGGCGGGAGCGGCCAGCGGCACGTCCTCCCCCACCACGAACGTCCCGCGCGTGCGGCGCCGGAACGTCTCGAACATCGCCGCCACCTCGCTCGTCTCCTTGTGATCGCGCTGCAGGTTGAGCACCACGCCCACCGCCGGCTCGTAGCGCACGACCGAGCCGTCGCTCTCGTCGGCCTCGATGACGAGCAGGTCGGACGTCCCGGCCCAGGCGTTGCCCCACAGCCCTTCGCGCTGCAGCAGCACGAGGTCGCCGCCGGTGATGACCGAGGGGTCGCGCCCGGCGCCGCGCAGGATCTCGAAGACCATGGCAGCCACGGTGGACTTGCCGCTCGTGCCGGTCACGGCGATGGTGCGGTGCTCGGCGGCGAATCGCGCCAGCAGCTCGGAGCGGTGCGCCACGGGCACGCCGAGGCGGCGGGCGGCGGCGTAGTCGGGTACTTCGGGCTCGACCGCGCTGGAGAGCACCACCGCGGCGGCGCCAGCCACGCCGCCGCCGTCCTGCGGCACGATACCGATGCCGAGCCGTTCGAGCTGGGCGCGCGCCTCGGCACGCTCGCCGCGGTCGAAGGCGCGGTCGCTGCCGGTGGCGCGGCCGCCACGCATCGCCTGGAACTGGGCCAGCGCGCTCATGCCACTGCCCGCGAGCCCGGCGTAGTGGAAGCGGCCGGTCCGCCAGTCGGGGATGGGCACCTCGGGCAGCACGACGACGAGGTCGCCCGCGGCCACGCGGTCGGCCAGCTCGATGACGTCGGCATTGGCCAGACGCACGCAGCCGTGCGACGCGGGCTCGCCCAGCGCCGCCTCGTGGTTGGTGCCGTGCAGGTAGACGAAGCGCTCGAGCGAGTCGCAGCCCGGGCCGCGGTTCACGCCATCCTCGAGTCCCTCGAGCGTGAGCACGCGCGAGAGGATGAGGTCGCCCGCGCGCTCCTCGCCCCGCCAGACCTCGCCGGTCGGCTCGCGACTCGTGAACACCGTGCCCGGCGGCACACCGGCGCCGATGACGGCGTGGATGCGGTGCAGTCCGGGCGGCGTGCGGTTCGAGCCCGCCGCGCCGCCGATGCCGGCCGCGGCGGTGGAGACGGCGTACTCGGCCAGCGCGGCACCGTCGCGGTCGAAGAGCAGGAGCCGCTGCCGCGGCACGTCCAGGGCGAGTAGGTGACGCCACGGGCCGTCCGGCAGCGGGCGGCGGGCGCGCGCCGTGGCGAGCACGGTTCGGGCGCGCGCGGGATCGGGCGGGACCATGCGCGCACTGTGCCACAACGCGACCCGGGAACGGAATCCGGCACGCTCCGCCGCGCCGCGGCCCGGGCCGCTACGCCGGCCGGTCCTCCGCGGACGCGTCCGGCAGCTCCTCCCGCGGCGCATCCAGCAGCTCGCGCACCCGGCGCAGCAGCGTGTCGGGCGTGAACGGCTTGGGCAGGAACGCGCGCCCCGGTCCCAGCGCCCCCCGGCGTTCGACCAGGTCCTCGGCGTAGCCCGAGAGGAACAGCACCCGCATCCCGGGCCGGTCGCGGGACAGCTCGTCGGCCACCTCGACGCCGCTCAACCCTGGCATAACCACGTCGGTGACGAGCAGTTCGACGTCCTCGAGGCCGCGCCGGCCCCGGGCCAGGGCCTCGCGCCCGTTCGCGAACTCCACCACCTGATAGCCGCTCTTGCGCAGCACCTCGCTCACCAGGTTCCGCACCAGCGGCTCGTCCTCCACCAGAACGATGCTCTCGCTGCCGCGCCGCCGGTCGTCCCGGGCCGGGCGTGCCGCGGCGCCGGCCTCCTCCCGCATCCGCGGCAGGTAGATGCGGAAGGTGCTGCCGCGCCCCGGCTCGCTGGTCACCAGCACGGTGCCGCCGCTCTGCCGCACGATGCCGTACACCGTCGAGAGGCCGAGCCCCGTCCCCTGACCCGGCGCCTTCGTGGTGAAGAACGGCTCGAACAGGTGCTCCTGCGTGGCGGCGTCCATGCCGTGGCCGGTGTCGGTGACCGCCATCATGACGTAGGCCCCGGGCTCGACCGCCCGGCGGGTCGAGTAGGGCTCGTGCAGCTCGACGTTGGCGGTCTCGATGGTGATCCGGCCGCCCTGCGGCATGGCGTCGCGCGCGTTCACCACCAGGTTCATGACGATCTGCTCGATCTGCACCGGGTCCACGCGGGTGAGCGCCAGCGCGCCCGCGAGCTTCAGCGTCAGCTCGATGTCCTCGCCGATCAGGCGCTGCAGCATGCCGGCCATGCCCTCGAGCACAACGTCGAGGTCCACCGGACGCTGGCTGAGCACCTGCTTGCGGCTGAAGGCGAGGAGCTGCTGGGTCAGCGTCGCGGCGCGGTCCGCGGCCCGTTTGATCTCGTCCACCTCCTGGAACAGCACCGGGTTCTCGTCGAGCTGCTCGAGCAGCAGGCCGCTGTAGCCGAGGATGACGGTGAGCAGGTTGTTGAAGTCGTGCGCCACACCGCCGGCCAGCCGCCCCACCGCCTCCATCTTCTGCGCCTGGTGGAGCTGCGCTTCGAGCTCGACGCGCTGGGTCACGTCCCGGCCGACGGCGACGACGCCGACGGCGCCGTCGGGCCGCAGGAGACGCGCGGCGCTGCCCTCGATGACGCGCCAGCCGCCGTCCCGGTGCCGCAGGCGCAGCCCGGTCAGCAGCGGGGTCGAGCCGCGCGCCAGCGCGCTCTCCATCGCGGCGATGAGGACGGCCTCGTCGCCCGGATGCGCGAACTCGCGCAGACGATGGCCGATCATCTCCTCGGGCGGGTAGCCGAGCAGGCGCGTCACCGAGGGACTGACGAACGTCACGTAGCCGCCGTCGTCGTGCAGGGTGATCATGTCGGCCGAGTTCTCGACCAGCAGCCGGTAGCGCTCCTCGCTGGCGCGCAGCGCCTCGGCCGCCTCGCGGCCGCGCCGCCGCTGCTCGGCCTCGCGCAGGTCGCGCTGGACCGCCGGCACCAGCCGCAGCAGGTCGTCGCGGGCGAGGAAATCGCTGGCCCCCGCCTTCATGCACTCGACGACCGGCTCCTCGCCGATGTGGCCGGCGACGACGAGGAAGGGCGGATCCTGCCCGCTGGCGTGCAGCACCTCCAGCGCCGCGAGCGCGGAGAAGCCGGCCAGCTCGTACTCGCTGATGACGAGGTCCCAGGCCACCTCGGCCAGGGCCTCGCGCATCGCCCCGGCATCGTGCACGACCCAGTGGTCGGGGGTGAAACCGCCGCGCCGCAGCTCGTGCAGGACGAGCGCGACGTCGTCGTCGGAATCGGAGACGAACAGGGTGCGGACGGTCACGGTCGCGGGCGGGATGCCGCAGCGCGAGGCGGCCGGGGGACCGGCACCGGAAGCTGGCCGCTGACTCATGTCGAGCCGTCCGGAGTTCGAGGGATACCCGCATCGGCGACCGCGGGGGCCGCCGGACGGAAGTCTGCTACCCGGGGGCCCCGATGCCAAGCCCCAAGTGACTCCGGCGCCGGTCGGGCGTCGGGGGCGCGCCCGGCCGGTTCAGCGGGCCGGGGCGTGCTCCTCGTCGGCCACGCCGGGCTTCCCGGGCTCCAGCGGCATCGCCGGGCCGTGGTCGCCGCTGCGCGACTTCAGGCCCCCGGCGCGCCCGATGCGCGACATGTGCTCGCGATCCCGGCTCACCGACACGCCGCCCTTGCGGCCGGCCGCCCGGGCCTCGTCGGCGGTGAATTCGTGCGCGGTGCCCTTCTGGTGCGCCGCGCGGCCGCCCCGCCGGGCGATCTCCCTCTGCTTCTCGCGGTCCATGCCCGCGAACCCGCTGCGTTCCCGCCTCTTCATGGCGCCTCCTTCCGGCCTACCCGGCGCTCCAGCCCGGACATCCCTATGGATGAGTCCTCTGTGCCCGGGGGTTCGCGGGCGTTCTCGTCCGGCCGGCTCCCGTGCCACCGCGCAGAGGCCGGGGACGTGCCCCGCCTTGGACTTGCGGGCGGACGAGCCACCGGGCCGCCCCCGCAGGGTTTGCAGGCACCGAACCTTCGCCCGACGTGCGCTCCGGAGCGCCAGCCGCTAGTGTGTCGGGCCGTCGCGCCCCGTACCTCGGCCGAGGCGGGGGGAGCGCGGCCTGGACGAAGCCGGGGACACGCCGGACCGCATGAGACCCGTTCTCGAATCCCTCTCCCGCCTCTGGGCGCCCGTGCGCGCCCGGCCGTTCCGCTCGGCCTACGCCGCCCTGTTGACGCTGCTCGTGCTCGGCGCGGGGTTCAGCTTCGTCCACTTCGCCATCGGCGTGCACACCCTCTACGCCCGGCACGCCGCCGGGCCGTCGTGGTCCTTCCCCTCGCGCATCTACTCCGACGGGTTGGGGCTCAGGGCGGGGCGGGCGCTGCCCGAGGACTACCTGCGCGCCCACCTCGAGGCCCGCGGGTACCGGGAAGGCTCGCCGGCTGCGGCTCCCGGCGAGTACGCCGCCGTGCCCGGAGGCTTCGAGATCGTGCTGCGCGGCTTCGCCGCCGCGGCCGATCCCGAGGGCTCCGGCGGGCCCGAGCGCGTGCGCCTGCGACTGGCCGGCGGCCGCCTCGCCGCCGTCCAGCGGCTGGGCGGGCTGGCCGGGCAGGCCCCGCCCGACACGACGCGTCCGCCCCGGCTCGAGCCGGTGGCGGTGGCCCTGCTCGCCGACTCGCACCGCGTGCTGCGCACCTGGACGCCGCTGGCGCGCATCCCGCGCGCGCTGCGCGAGGCGGTCGTGGCCTCCGAGGACCGGCGCTTCCGCCAGCACCTCGGCCTCGACCTGCGCGGCAGCTTCCGCGCCGTCGCGGCCAACGTGCGGGCCGGCAGCGTGCGCGAGGGCGCCAGCACCATCACCCAGCAGCTGGCGCGCGGGCTCTTCCTCGGCAACCAGCGCACCTGGAGCCGCAAGCTCTCCGAGGCGCTGCTCGCCCTCGGGCTCGAGGCGCTGCTGTCCAAGGACCTGATCCTCGAGATGTACCTGAACTCCGTGTACTGGGGGCAGAGCGGCTCCAGCGGCATCGCCGGCGCGGCCGAGGCGGCGCGCTGGTACTTCGACGCCCAGGTCGAGTCGCTGAGCGTGTCGCAGGCGGCGCTGCTGGCGGGCATCATCCCGGCGCCCAACGCCTACTCGCCGTTCCGCAACGCGAACACCGCGCGGACGCGGCGCAACCTCGTCCTCGCCGACATGGTCGAGACCGGCGTGCTCGACGCGCGTACCGCCGCGCGGCTGCGGCAGGAGCCGGTGATCGTGCGCCGCGGCGAGCCGCCGCCCGCGCGCTTCCCCGGCTACGTCGGCTACGTGCGCCAGCACCTCGACGAGCGACTGCCGGCGGGCGCGGCCGAGCACTGGGGCCTCTCGATCTTCACCACACTGGACCTGGTGTGGCAGGAGCGGGCCGAGCGCGGCCTGGCCGTGGGCCTGGACACGCTCGAGTGGTGGAGCGGCCGCGCGCGCCAGCCGCTGCAGGGCGCGTTCGTGGCCATCGAACCCGCCACCGGCCACGTGCGCGCGGTGGTGGGCGGGCGCGCGCTCGGCGCCGGGGAGTTCAACCGCGCCACCCAGGCGCGCCGCCAGACCGGCTCGGCCATCAAGCCCGTCGTGTACGCCGCCGCGCTCGACCCGACCCGGGGCGGGCCGCGCTTCGGCCCCGGCTCGACCGTGCCCGACCTGCGGCGCACGTTCACCGTGGGCGACACCACCTGGCGGCCGCGCAACGACAAGGAGGAGTACCACCCGCAGGTGACGCTGGCGAAGGCACTGGCCAAGTCGCTCAACGTCGCCACCGCGAACCTGGTGGACACCATCGGCCCGGCGCAGGTGGCGCGCTACGCCGAACGCTTCGGCCTGGGCCGGCTCAAGCCGGTGGCGAGCATCGGGCTGGGGAGCAACGAGGCCACGCTGCTCGCCCTCACCGACGCCTACTGCGTCTTCCCCGGGCGCGGCCTGCGCCGGGAGCCGACGCCGGTGCGCGCGGTGCGCGACGGCGCGGGCGCCGAGCTGTTGCGGCAGGCACCGCCCGCCGTGCAGGTGCTGCCGCGGGAGACGGCCGACCTGATGGTCGGCCTGCTCGAGGACGTGGTCCTCTTCGGGGTCTCGTACCCGCTCCGCTCCATCCACGGCTTCCTGCGCCCCGCCGGCGGCAAGACCGGCACCACCAACGACTACATGGACGCCTGGTTCGTGGGCTTCGTGCCCGACCTGGTCGCCGGCGCGTGGGTCGGCTACGACACGCCGCAGACCCTGCAGCGCCCGGCCGCCGACGTGGCGCTGCCGGTCTGGGCGGGCATCATGAGCGCGATGCTGCGCGGCTTCCCCGCCGAGCCGTTCCCCGGCGACGCGGCCCTCGAGCTGGCCTGGATCGACCCGTGGACCGGCCTGCTGGCGCGCGCCGGCTGCCCGACCATGCGCGTGCCGTTCCTGCCCGGCACGGCCCCGACGCGCGTCTGCGGGGTGTTCCACCCGCCCGCGGACACGCTGGCGGCCGTCGGCGATTCCACGGCGCCCGTGATCGAGGGCTCCCTCCCGCCGGACTCCCTGCCCTAGGCTCCTCGTTCCCGGCGAGGACGGTCCCGCCGGCGCCATCGCCGGCGTGTCCCGGACGGAACGGAGGCCCCATGAAGTCCATGCTGGAGAGCTACC
The DNA here is from genome assembly GCA_034678345.1 of Candidatus Eiseniibacteriota bacterium. GTDB lineage: Bacteria > Eisenbacteria > RBG-16-71-46 > RBG-16-71-46 > RBG-16-71-46 > JANXPZ01. Next base: position 20,938 of record JAXDBZ010000129.1, on the reverse strand, counting down.
TCACCCTCGAGCAGACCGAGCTGCTCGCCGCCACCCTCGAGGCCCAGACCCGGGCCAGCGGGTCGGTCGAGGCCCCGCTGGTCGCGGGGATGCTCGCCGGGTGCGGCTGCCGGGACGTGCTCGACATCGGCACGGGCGAGGGCTCGTTCCTGCTGGAGGTCGCGCGCCGCGTCCCGGCCGCCCGCTACCTCGGGGTGGACCACAACCGCTTCGCCATCGCCGCGGCGACCCGGAGGCTGCGGGGCCGCGCGCGCAGGAACGTCCGCTTCGAGTCGGCGTTCTTCGACCGCGCGTTCGATGGGCGGCGGCGCGACGCCATCCTGACGCGCTACACCCTCCAGCACTGCACGCGACCCGGGGCATTCGCGCGCGAGGTCTTCGCCCGGCTCGAGCGCCGGGGCACGTTCGTCGCCGTCGAGTCGGTGGAATCCGCCATGGGCTGCCACGTGCCGGACGCGACCTGGGAGGCGTACCGCGACGCCCTGCTACGGGTGCACGCGGCGGTCCGCAGCGACGCGGACCGGGGCAAGGCGCTGGGGAGCCTGTTCCGGCGCGCGGGCTTCCGCGACGTGCGCGTGGCGTTCGTGCTCACCTCACCGGTCACCGTCGGCGTGCCGCGGTTCCGGGCGCTCGTGCTGTCCACCACGGCGATGGCGCACCGGCTCTTCCCGGCCATCTTCCCTCGCAGTCTGGTCCGGCGCATGGACCGCTGGCTGCAGGACGCCGACCGTCTCGCGCGCCGCGATCCCTACGTCGTCACGGCGATCGCCCGCGGCGTCCGCCCGTAGCCGGGCCGCGGGCGCGACCGGCGTCCGCGCGCGGTTCCAGGCAGTTCGGCCCGACCGGACGTGGTCGCGGCGCGTTTCGGCCCCGCCGCCCCGGAGCGGTACACTGTCCGGCCCATGCACGAGCTGAACCTCGCCACTGAGATCCACCGCACCTGCCGCGCCACCATCGAGGCACGCGGCGGCGGCCGGCTCGATTCCGTGCGGGTGGCCATCGGCGAGCTGGCGGCGGTCGAGCCCGAGCTGCTCTCCTACGCCTGGCAGGCCGTGGTGGCCGACGGTCCCGACGCCGGCGCGACGCTCGAGGTCGAGTGGCACCCGGCGCGGCAGGTGTGCGAGGTCTGCGGCCCGCGCGAGCACGAACCGGGCGACTGGCTGAGGATCTGCCCGGACTGCGGCCGGCCCCTGCGCATCGAGGGCGGGAACGAGCTGGACGTGCTGGACCTCACCTACACGCCCGACGGACAGGAGGCGACGACGTGACCCAGGTGGACGTACGGCAGAGGATCCTGGCCGACAACGCGGCGGCGGCCGCGGCGCTGCGCGCGCGCTTCGCGGACTCGCGCACGCTGGTGATGAACCTGATCTCCTCGCCGGGCTCGGGCAAGACCACGCTGCTCGAGGCCACCGTCCGCGCCCTCGGCGGCCGCCTGCGCCTCGGCGCCATCGAGGGCGACATCGCCACCGAGCGCGACGCCGACCGCCTGCGCAAGCTGGGCATCCCGGCGCACCAGATCCTCACCGGCGGCGGCTGCCACCTCGACGCGCGGCAGGTGCGCGGCGCCCTCGACGAGCACGACCTCGGCCCGCTCGACGTACTCTTCATCGAGAACGTCGGCAACCTGGTCTGCCCGACCTCGTACGACCTGGGCGAGGACTTCAAGGTCGCCCTGCTCTCCGTGACCGAGGGCGAGGACAAGCCCTTCAAGTACCCGGGCATCTTCTCAGCCGCCGAGGTCACGGTGGTGACCAAGGCCGACCTGATGCCCCACGTGCCCTTCCAGCTCGAGGAGGTGCGGGGACAGGTCGCGGCGCTGCGCCCCGGCGGCACGCTCCTCGTCACCTCGGCCACGACGGGGCAGGGCATCGCCGAGTGGTGCGCGTTCGTCGAGGCGCGGCTGGCGCGCAAGCGCGCCGCCGGCGCCTGAGCGGTCCCCAGGCGGCGGGATGAGCGCGGTCCGGCTGCTGGCTTCGGGACTCGAGCCCGGCGTGCTCGCGCGGCTCGCGCTGCCGGGCTGCGCCGACGCCGGCCTGCTCCCCGAGTGGGAGCCCGACGGCCAGCGCGGTCTGCGGCTCGTCCTGCCGCTGTCCTCCGGCTTCCTCGCCGGGGCGGAGCGTCTCGTCCCGAGCCTGTCCAGCACCGTCGCCGCCGACTACGCCTTCCGGTTCGGCCTGCGGGCGCGCGTGGCCGGCGCCATGACACCCTGGGTGCGGCTCACGCGCATCGGGCGGGCGCCGGAGAGCCCCGGTCCCCTGCCGGCCGACTTGGCCGACGCGTCCGCGCCCATCGGCACGGACGTGGACACCTTCCTCCTGCGCGCGCCCGTGGAGAGCGCCGAGCTGGAGGTCCGCGCTTGGACGGCGGACCCGGTGGCGTTCCGCCGCGCGCCCTGCCTGCTCGCGGTCTCGGCGAGCGGCGCGCCTCCGCCCTCGCCGCCTGCGGGGCTCACCGACGTCGGTCCTCTGCCCGTGCCCGCGCTCTCGCAGATGGCGGAGGCCGAAGAAATCCGCATGCGCATCTGCTCGCCCACCAGCGTGGCCATGGTGCTGGGCGCGCTCGGCGTGTCCGCCGCCCCCGCCGGGATCGCCGCGCTCGCCCACTGCGCGGAGCACGACCGCTACGGCGTCTGGCCCGCGAACGTCTGGGCGGCCTCCCGGCGGGGAGTGCTCGGCTACGTCACGGTCGTCGCCTCGTGGGCCTGCGCGCGCGAGCTGCTGGCGCGCGGCGTCCCGCTCGTCATCTCCGAGGCGCACGGTCCGAGCGGGCTGCCGGGCTCGCCGCTGCCCGAGACCGACGGGCACCTGCTCGTGCTGCGCGGCCTGCGCGCCGGCCGCGCGCTGGTGAATGACCCGGCGGCGCCGACTGCCGAGGCCGTGCCCATGGAGTACGACCTCGAAGCGCTCGGCCGCGCCTGGCTCGGGCACGGCGGCATCGCCTACGTGTTCGTAGCACCCACCCTCCCACCCCCGAGGCCGACCTGCTCACCGATGGTATCTATGAGCTGAGGGTCAAGTACCGGGGGCTCAATTACCGTATGCTGTACTTCTTCCACGGCCGGCAGGCCGTCATCGTGTCGCACGGGTTCGTGAAGCAGCGTGCGGGGGTGCCGATGCGGGAGATCGCCATCGCGCGTGAGCGCAGGAACCGATTCGAGGCCGACCCCGTGGCACACTCCGGCCGGGAGGACGAGACATGACCAGGAAGTCGAAGACCGACGGTCTCCGTATCCTCGACCGGACCTTCTACGACGGTCGACCGACGCGCATTGCCGCGCGGGACCGCGCCTACCTGAACCGCCGCATCGCCGAGCAGATCCACGATCTGCGGACACGCGCCGGGCTGAGCCAGCGCCGGCTCGCGACGCTGGTCGGGACCACCGCGTCGGTCATCTGCCGACTGGAGGACGCCGACTACCGTGGGCACTCCCTCTCCATGCTCCACCGAATCGCACGGGCGCTGTCGAGCCGCGTCGAGGTTCGCTTCGTCCCGGTCCGCCGGAAGCGGCGCTCGCCCTCGCGCACGCGCCGGGAGGTCGCATGAACCGCACGGCCAAGACGCACCCGCGCCGCCGCCTCACCCTGTCTTTGTTCGCGATGCTCCTGTTCTCGTTGGCCGTGCCTGCCGCCGCACAGGGCCCTCCGCCCGCTCCCGGCCAGCCGCCCGCCCCGCGCGGGCTGCGCACGCTGATCCTCGTGCGCCACGGGGTCTACGACGAGACCGACGAGCGCGACCCCGAGATCGGCAGGGCGTTGCTCGCCGAGGGCCGCGAGCAAGCACGCATCACGGGCGAGCGGCTGGCCGGCTGGCCGCAGCGGGTGGACGCGGTGTACGCCAGCACCATGACGCGGGCGCGCGAGACCGCCGAGATCATCGCGAAGGCTCTGCCCGGCGTGCCGCTGCTCGCCGACCGCAACCTGCGCGAGTGCGAGCCTCCGGGTCACCGCTACCCGCCGCGGCAGGCGCCCCCGCCGGACGAGGCCGCCGCGTGCGCCGCGCGCCTCGACGCCGACTTCGCCCGCTACTTCCGCCCCTCGCCCGAGCGCGACAGCACCGAGGTGCTGGTCTGCCACGGCAACGTCATCCGCTGGCTCGTCTGCCGGGCGATGGACGCCGACCCGGAGGCGCTGTGGCTCTCGATGAGCCCCGCCAACTGCAGCCTCACGGTGATCCAGGTGCGCGCGAACGGGACCTGCAAGATCACCGCGATGGGCGACCGCGGCCACCTGCCGGTCGCTTTGCAGACCTGGTCGATGCCGCGGCCGGCCGCGGCCCACTCGACGCGGCGGTAGCGCGGCGCGGGAGCGCCTTCAGGGACCGAGTCGCTCCCCGGTTCCCATGCCCCGGTGCCTTCGAGCCGACGTGAGCGCGGCGTGTGTACGGGGAACGTCCTGCGGAGCACGCGTCGCCTGGAACACCATGCGACACAGCTCCTCGGGATGGGGATCAGCTCCCGCAATCGACCGCCAGATATCGACCGCTTCATCCACCCGCCCCCGCAGCAGGCTTACATAGCCCAGCCCGGCCTCAGCCGACAGGCTGCGCGGTTCGAGCGCGAGAACCCGGCGGAAGCACCGCTCAGCCAGCGCCGCATCGTCCTGTCGCAGCGCCACCTCCCCCAGAAGCAACCACGGGGCGGCACTCGGGCGAGCGCGGTCGACCAGCCGCTCGAGGTGCGTACGTGCCGCGCCGAAATGCGACCGCGATGCTTCCACCATGGCGACCGCGAACAACGCGTCGGCATGGTCAGGCTCGACGAGCAGCTGGCTGCGAGCCAGATGCCAGGTCACCAGCGTGTCGTTCGCCATCCAGTCCGCGGATTCCCCGAACTGTGGACCGATCTCGTAGAGGACCGAGGCGTGCCGCCCGGTGACCAGCCGGGGCGTCAACCCGGGAAGCACCGCGGTCGGGTCGAGCAGGTACATCAGGCGCGGCCGGGTCTGCGCCTCCGGCCAGGCAACGTAGAGCCAACGCACCCGGTTGTCCCGCGCGAAACGCGCTAGATCAGCGAGTGAATCGGCGAACGGGAAGGATACCCCGGGCACACCCGAGTAGTAGGACAAGTGCGGCTTGCGGACGATGACCCGGTCTCCCGGGGCGGCTTGCGTCCTGAGGAACCGCGCCACCGGCAGAACCTCGGTCGGCAGTTCCCCGAGGACCCCGATCTCGGCCGTCACGAGTGTCCGCAGCGCAAGGGCCAGGAGGACCAGCGCGAGCACGCTCTTCAGACGCAGGCCGCGGGGACCACGGACCCATAGTGCGCAACGAGGGGAGGTAATCAGCCACCCGGCGGCGCAGGCGTAGGCCGGCAGGACGGCCAGGGAGTAGCGCGGCGAGTGAAACGTCGGTAGCAGGTTCAGGAAGGCGAGTCCCCCCACGACGCCCACCGGCCAGAGCCGGCGCCAACCTCGATCCATCAGGCTCGAGACCACACCGAGCACGGCGCACAGCGCCACCGTCCAGCCCAGGAGATCCTGCCCGTCTCGGGCGAGGTGATCACGGACGTTCGAGACCAGTCTCGATGCGATGCCGGCAGGATCCCGCGTTAGAACGTCCCACAGGCTCCGGAACTGAGGGTGCATCCGGCGCTGGTACTCGTCCCAAGAGACGCCGGCAGGGCGTGCGTACATCTCGTACGCAATGCCGTGATGCAACTGAAAGGTCAGCCCGTCCCCCTGCACGATCGCATAGACGCCCCAAGCCAAGACGGGCAGCGCCCAGCCGACAACGAAGCCGGCGACCCTGTCCCGGCGACGTTCGCTTCCCGCAGCCCCGGCCGCGACCAGCAAGACGCCCGCCGGCAGCAAGTAGAGGCCACTGTAGCGGGTGAGGAAGGCGAGCGCCGCCACGCATCCCGCCACGACCGAGGCACCGAGGCCGCCACGGGCAAACAATGTCCAGAGGGCGACGGCCTGCAGCGCCACAGCCAGCGTGTCCGTCGTCGCCGACGTGCCGTAGCGGAACAGCGTCGCGTTCGTGGCCAGGAAGAGCATGGTCCACAGCCCAAGTCTGGCGTCCGCAAGCCGCCGAAGGAGCAGGAACCACAGGAGCACGATCCCCACGGCCGCGCTCGCGGCGATCAGCTGGGCCGCCACGTATAGGTCGCGCACGACGAAGCCGACAAGCGCGAGCACCATCTCGAAGACGGGTCCCACCACGCCGTACCGCGAGACCACCAACCGCCCATGCTGGATCAGTCGCGCGCCCACGACGTAGCCGCCATAGAAGTCGGTCTCGGTGTAGTAGTCCCCGATCCGATGTAGAGCGAAGATCGTCACGAGCGACGCGACTGCAAAGATGACTACGCCAGCCAGCGCCAAGCGCGAGCACCAAGGCTCGCAAGAGGCGACCGGCGGCGCATGCAGGCAGAGGCGGCCGGTGCTCTGGCACCGTGCGCGGGGCATCTCGACGTGTCGCTTCCGAGAACGCGTCACAGGATGAACCCGTGATGTGGTCCAGCCACCCGGTCCGGCGGTCGCCGTGACCGACTATAGCAAGATCATAGAACGAGGCAGCTCACATTGTCAGGACGTGCCGGCCAATCCCTGCGCCGGGCCGCGCGCCCCCGGCCGCCAGCCGTAGCGCGCGAGATCCACGCGACCGCGGGCGTCGAAGCGCACGCCCTCGCGCTCGAGCCGCATCCGCTGGGTGAGATCGGCGCCGCTGGCGGGCGGCAGGCTGATGGCCCCGCGCGCGTTCACGACACGGTGCCAGGGCGCGAGCCCCTCCCACGGCAGCGCGTGCAGGGCGTAGCCCACCTGGCGGGCCTGGCGGCCGAGGCCGGCCAGCCGCGCGACCTGCCCGTAGGTGGCGACCCGCCCGCGCGGGATGCGGCGCACGACGGCGTAGACGCGTTCCCAGCGACCGGTGGCGGCTCTCATGGGCTGGTCAGCAGATTCTCGGCAGCTGCTCCCCGCTCAGCATGTCCACGACGCGCGCGCCGCCGATGCGGCTGCGCAGGAACACCCGCCCGGGATGCTCGGCCACGACCTCGCCGACGATGGCCGCCTCGCGCCCCAGCGGGTGCGCGCGCATCGCGGCCAGCGCGCGTTCCGCAGCCGCCGGCGCCACCACGGCGAGGAACTTGCCCTCGTTGGCGACGTAGAGCGGGTCGAGCCCGAGGATCTCGCAGGCGCCGCGCACCGGCTCGGCCACCAGGATGGCCTTCTCCTCGAGGCGCAGGCCCACGTTCGCCGAGGCGGCGATCTCGTTGGTGGCGCTGGCCAGGCCCCCGCGGGTGGGGTCGCGCAAGACGTGCACCTCCTCGCCCGCCGCCTCCAGCACCGCGCCGACGATGCCGTGCAGCGACGCGGCGTCGCTCCGGATGCTGGTCTCGAACGCCAGCCCCTCCCGCACCGAGAGGATGGCGATGCCGTGGTCGGCGATCCGCCCGCTCAGCAGCAGTCGGTCCCCGGGCCGGGCGCGGTCCGGGGCCACGCGCACCCCTTCGGGCACCACGCCGATACCGGTCGTGTTGATGAACACGCCGTCGCCCTTGCCGCGGTCCACCACCTTGGTGTCGCCGGTCACGACGCTCACGCCGGCCTCCCGCGCCGCCTGCGCCAAGGAGACGACGATGCGCCACAGCTCGTCCATGGCCAGGCCCTCCTCGAGCACGAAGCCCGTGGTCAGGGCCAGCGGCCGCGCGCCGCACATGGCCAGGTCGTTCACCGTGCCGTGCACCGCGAGCGAGCCGATGTCACCGCCGGGGAAGAAGCGGGGGCTCACCACGTACGAATCGGTGCTCACCGCCAGCCGTCCGGCGGGCACGTCGAGCACGGCGCCGTCGTGCAGCGGCTCGAGCGCGGGGTTGCGGAAGGCGGCGAGGAACATGCGCTCGATCAGCGTGTGGGTGAGCCGCCCGCCGCCGCCGTGCGCCATCGTGACCTGCGGGTACTCGCTGAGGGGAATGGGGCAGCTCGGCCCCGTGAAGTCGACGGGCGGCGGCTTCGGCTCGCTCACGGCTTCCTCGCGTAACGGTAGTAGGCGGCACAGGCCCCCTCGGAGGAGACCATGGGCGCGCCCAGCGGATGCTCCGGCGTGCACTCCTTCCCGAAGGCCGCGCACTCGTGCGGCTTCTTTCGGCCCTGCAGCACCTGGCCGGCGATGCACAGCGGCGACTCGGTCGCGGTGATGGTGCCAACGTCGAAACGCCGCGCCGCGTCGAAGCGTTCGTAGGCGGGCGCGAGGGCGTAGCCGCTGGCGGGGATGACGCCGATGCCGCGCCAGGCGCGGTCACAGACGGTGAACACCTCGCGCAGGAGCGCCTGCGCGGTCCGGTTGCCGTCGCGCGTGACGGCGCGGGCGTACTGGTTCTCGACGCCGACGCGGCCCGCCTCGAGCGCGCGCACGGCGAGATAGACGCCCTGCAGCAGGTCGAGCGGCTCGAAGCCGGTGACGACGATGGGCACGCGGTGGCGCCCGGCGATGGGCTCGTACTCGCGCGTGCCCATCACCGCACAGACGTGGCCGGCGGCCAGGAAGGCCTGCACGCGGTGGGCACCCGGCGAAGCCGGGTCGGGCGAGCCGAGGATGGCCTCCATGGCCGGCGGCACCAGCACGTGCGAGCAGAGGATGGAGAAGTTCGCGAGCCCCAGCTTCGCCGCCTGCCAGACCGCCATGGCGTTGGCCGGGGCGGTGGTCTCGAAGCCGACGGCGAAGAACACGACCTCGCGCTCGGGGTGCCGCTGCGCGAGCGTCACCGCGTCGAGGGGCGAGTAGACCATGCGCACGTCGCCGCCGCGGGCCTTGACGCTCAGCAGGTCGGTCGTGCTGCCCGGCACGCGCAGCATGTCGCCGAACGAGGTGAAGAGGACGCCGGACCGCGCGGCGATGGCCAGCGCGCGGTCGATCTGCTCGAGCGGGGTGACGCACACCGGGCAGCCGGGGCCGTGCACCAGGGTGATGGTCTCCGGCAGCATGCGGTCAACGCCCGACTGGATGAAGGTGTGGGTCTGGCCGCCGCAGATCTCCATGATCGTCCACGGCCGGGTCACCGTGCGGGCGATGAGCTCCACGTAGCCCCGCACCTCGGCGGCATCACGGTATTCGTCCACGAAGCGCATGGCGCCGCCTACGCCCCCGGCTCCGCGGCGTCGGCCGGGCCGGGCGGCTCCTGCTGGTCGGCCAACTCCCCCATCCGCCGCAGCAGCTCGAACGTCTCGGCCGCCTCCTCCTCGCTCACGACGCTGATGGCGAAGCCGACGTGCACGATGACGTAGTCACCGACCTTCACCTCCGGCACGTAGGCGAGGCAGACCTCCTTGCCCGCGCCGCCGAAGTCCACGCGGCCCATGAGCATCCCCTGCGCGTTCTCCGCGACCTGCGTCACCCGTCCCGGCACTCCGAGACACACGTTCGCTCACTCCTCTACGTTCCGGCCTGCGCCGCGGCCACCACGACCTGCCCGAGACTCACGCCGCCGTCGTTCGGCGGCACCTGCGCGTGCAGCAGCACGCGGTGCCCGGCCCGCTCCAGCGCCGCCGCCAGCTGCTCGGTGAGCCGCCGGTTCTGGAAGCAGCCGCCGCTGAGCGCCACGCGCTCCTCGCCCACCATGCGCGCCACCGCGACCGCCGCGGCCACGAGCCCGTTGTGGAACCGCGCCGCGATCCGCTCCCGCGCCACACCGCGCGCGAGGTCGTCCCGCACCGCGCGCGCCAGCGGCTCCCAGTCCAGCTCGAGCGCCGCGCCGCCCAGACGTCCGGTGCGTGCCGGCGCGACCCGCGAGTCTACAGGATATGCCCCCTGCTCCGCCGGGTCGGCCAGCCACTCGAGCGCCATGGCCGCCTCGCCCTCGAAGGTCACGACCGGGTGCAGGCCCAGCAGCGCCGCCACGCCGTCGAACAGCCGGCCCATGCTGGTCGTGACCGGGCAGTTGAGTCCGCGTTCCAGCATCCGCCCCAGCACGGCGAGCTCGGCCGCCTCGAGCGCCGGGATCCGACCGGGCTCGAGCGCGGCGGCGCCCTCCAGCTCCCAGAGCAGCCCCAGCGCGGTGCGGCGCGGCTCGCGCACGGCCGCGTCGCCGCCCGGCAGGCGGAACGGGCGCAGGTGCGCGACGCGCTCGTAGCCGGCCGCGTCGCCGAGCAGGAACTCGCCGCCCCAGACGGTGCCGTCGTCGCCGAAGCCGGTGCCGTCCCACGTCACGCCGAGGGCGCGGCCCTCGACGCCGTTCTCGGCCAGGCAGGCGGCCAGGTGGGCGTGATGGTGCTGCACGCCGACCAGCCGGGGACCGCCGTCCCCCGCTGCGGCCGCGCTGGCCCGGGCCCAGCGGGTCGAGAGGTAGTCGGGATGCAGGTCGTGGGCGATCCAGGCCGGGCGCACGTCGTAGAGCCGCTGGAAGTCGGCGATGACGCGCTCGAAGGCGCCCATCGCCTCCTCGGTCTCGAGGTCACCGATGTGCTGGCTGATGAAGACCTGCCGGCCCACGCTCAGCGCCACCGTGTTCTTGAGGTGCGCGCCCACGCCCAGGACCACGGGCAGCTCGCGCCGCACGGTCACCGGCAGCGGCGCGAAGCCGCGCGCCCGCCGCAGCAGCCGCATCCGGCCGGCGGCGATCCAGCCGACGCTGTCGTCCACGTGCCGCTCGATGGCGCGATCGTGCACCAGGTACAGGTCGGCGATGCCGCCGAGGCGCCGCATGGCGTGGTACTCGTTCGTGCAGATGGGCTCGTCGGTGAGGTTGCCGCTGGTGGCCACGACCGGGAAGCCGCAGGCGCGCAGCAGCAGGTGGTGCAGCGGCGTGGCGGGCAGCATGATGCCGAGGCACGGGTTGCGCGGCGCCACCGCGTCGGCCACGCCGCCCGCCGCCCGCCGCGGCAGCAGCAGGATGGGCGCCTCGGGCGAGGCGAGGTGCGCGGCGGCCGGCTCGTCCACCACGCACAGCGCGCGCGCCATCTCCAGGTCGCGCACCATGAGCGCGAGCGGCTTGCCGAGCCGCAGCTTGCGCTCGCGCAGGCGCGTGACCGCCGCCTCGTCGCGCGCGTCGCACATCAGGTGGAAGCCGCCCAGCCCCTTGACCGCGACGATGCGGCCCTCCGCCAGCGCCCGCGCCGTGGCGGCCAGCGCCTCCTCGCGCTCGGCCACCGCCGCGCCGGTCTCGTCCCACAGCTCGATGGCCGGGCCGCAGCTCGGGCAGGCGATGGGCTGGGCGTGGAAGCGGCGGTCGCGCGGCTCGCGGTACTCGGCCCGGCAGGCCGGGCAGAGGATGAAGCCGCGCATGGTTGTGTTGGGGCGGTCGTAGGGCAGCTCGCGCAGGATGGTGAAGCGCGGGCCGCAGTTCGTGCAGTTCGTGAAGGGATAACCGTGGCGCCGCTCCGCCGGGTCGAGCGTCTCGGCCAGGCAGTCGGGGCAGGTCGCCAGGTCGGGCAGGACGAAGGCGGTCTTCTCCCCGCTCTCGTCGCTGTGGCGGATGACGAAGCCGCGGAAGCCGGCCGGCGGCAGCCAGGCGGCCGCGACGCTCTGCACCAACGCGCGGGGCGGCCGCTCGGCCGTCAGGCGCGCCTGGAAGCGCTCGAGCACGGCGCGCGCGCCCTCGACCTCGATGAACACGCCGCGGGCGTCGTTGAGCACCCAGCCGGGCAGGGCCAGCTCCTCGGCCAGGCGGAAGACGAAGGGGCGGAAGCCGACGCCCTGCACCGCCCCGCGGACCTCGAGGCGCAGGCGCTGCGGCGTGTCGGCGTGTCGCTCGGACGTGGTCTCCACCCCCTCTCGTGCGCAGCAAGCCCGCCGTACCGGCCGGGCCTGACCCGTCAGTAGACCACAGCGGCCCCCCGCGCGAAAAGCCGCTCCGGGAGCGGCCTCGGCCGCCCTTGTCGCCGCGCGCCCTCCCGCGCTAGTTTCGCGCCGATGCCCGGCGCCGGCCGCAGCCGCCGGGGCCCTTGCGAACCGTCCGGTCCCGCCCGGTGGCGGCGGACCCCGAACCAACGACAGGAATGACCATGAGAATCGGCATCTTCACCGGTGGTGGCGACGTCCCTGGCCTCAATTCCAGCATCAAGGCGGCGGTCTGGCGCGCCACCGAGGAGGGGCACGAGGTCGTCGGCCTGCGCCGCGGCTGGGCCGGGCTGCTGTACGTGAACCCCGAGGACCCGCGCACCGTCGACCAGTCCACCGTGCCGCTCACCCGCGTCAACACGCGGACCATCGACCGCAGCGGCGGCACCTTCCTGCACACCTCGCGCACGAACCCGGGCAAGGTGAGCCCCCAGGCGCTGCCCGACTTCCTGAAGACGAGCTACACCGAGCCGGGCGCCGAGGGCCGCTTCGACTGCACGCCCCACGTGCTCAAGGTGCTCGAGCACCTGAAGCTGGACGCGCTCATCGCCATCGGCGGCGACGACACCCTCTCGTACGCCGTGCGCCTGCACCGCGAGGGCGTGCCCATCGTCTGCATCCCGAAGACGATGGACAACGACGTCCATGGCACCGACTACTGCATCGGCTTCTCCACCGCGGTCAGCCGCAGCGTCGAGTTCATCCACGCCCTGCGCACCCCGGCCGGCTCGCACGAGCGCATCGCCGTGATCGAGCTGTTCGGCCGCTACTCGGGCGAGACCTCGCTCATCTCGGCCTACCTGGCGGGCGTGGACCGCGCCGTCATCTCCGAGGTGGACTTCGACGTGCAGAAGGTCGTGGACTTCCTGGTCGAGGACCGCCGCGCCAACCCCAGCGCCTACGCCATCGTCACCATCTCGGAGGGCGCCAAGCCGATCGGCGGCGAGATGCACCTGAGCGGCGAGGCCGACGCCTACGGCCACAAGAAGCTCGGCGGCGTCGGGCAGTTCCTGGCGCAGGAGATCGAGCGGCGCTCGGGCGTCAACACGCTCTACCAGCAGGTCGCCTACCTGATGCGCAGCGGCGACCCCGACGCGCTCGACCGCATGGTCGCCACCACCTACGGCTACCTCGCCACCGACATGCTGCTCAAGAAGCAGAGCGGCCGCATGGTGGCGTTGCGCGACGGCAAGTACACGACCGTCTCGGCCAACGTCATCTCCGAGGGCCGCAAGCGGGTGGACGTGGACGAGCTGTACGACGGCCAGCAGTATCGGCCGAAGGTGGCGCATCTGCTCGGGAAACCGATGTTCCTCTACTAGTGGGCCGTGCCCAGACGGCCGATCACGGCGTTGGCGGCACCGCTCCTCGCTGCGACGTGTCCATTGGACACGACTCGCTCGTCGCGGCGCCGCCGCCTTGTGCTCGGCCGTCTGGACCCGGCCTCTGGCAAACCCCCAGGGCACACTCCCTAGCATGGCCCGACTGTTCACGATCCTGTTCCTCGTGGTGGGTTTGCTGGTGCCCGCCGCGGCGCCGCAGTCGGCGCAGGCGTCTCGTTCGGCTCCTCAGCCCCGCGTCGCGCTCGAGCGCGGGATGGTGGCGGCGCCGGAGTCGCTGGCGGCCGAGGTGGGCGCGGGCGTGCTGCGCGACGGCGGCAACGCCGTGGACGCCGCCGTCGCCGTGCACTTCGCGCTGGCCGTCACCTTCCCGCGCGCCGGCAACCTCGGCGGCGGCGGCTTCCTGCTGGTGCACACCGACTCGGGCGACGTGAGCCTCGACTACCGCGAGACCGCGCCGGCGGCGGCCACGCGCGACATGTACCTCGACTCGACCGGGGCGGTGGTCCCCCGGCTGAGCCTCGACACCCACCGGGCCGCCGGCGTGCCCGGCTCGGTGGCGGGGATGTGGCTCGCGCACCGGCGCTTCGGCAAGCGGCCGTGGGTGCGGCTGCTCGAGCCGGCGATCGCGCTGGCCGAGAGGGGTTTCGCCCTGCCCCCGCGCACCGCCGCCGACTTCGCCGGCGAGGACCGCAACAACTTCCGCGACTACTTCCGCGGGAGCGCGGGCGACACGCTGCGGCAGCCAGAGCTAGCCGCCACCCTGCGCCGCATCGCGACGGAGGGGGCCGACGGGTTCTATGGCGGCGAGACGGCGCGGCTGATCGTCGAGGAGATGCGCCGCGGCGGCGGGCTGATCACGCTCGAGGACCTGGCGGGCTACCGGGCGGTCTGGCGGGCACCCGTGACCGGCGTTTACCACGGCCTGCGCGTGGTCTCGATGGGGCCACCCTCCTCCGGCGGCGTGGGCCTCATCGAGCTGCTGCAGATGCTCGAGGGCTTAGAGCCGGACCGGCTGGGCTTCGGCAGCCCAGAGCACCTGAACCTCGTGGCCGAGCTGGAGAAGCGCGTCTTCGCCGACCGCACCGAGTACCTGGGCGACCCGGACTTCGTGACCGTGCCGGTGGACTCGCTCGTCTCCAAGGCCTACGCGGTCCGGCGCGCGGCCGGCATCGCACGCGATCGGCGCACCCCGCCGGAGACCGTCCGCCCCGGCGTCGTCACGCGCGAGAGCGAGCAGACCACGCACTTCTCCATCGTGGACCGCCACGGCAACGCCGTCGCCAACACCACCACGCTGAACGACCTGCACGGCTCGGGCGTGGTCGTGCGCGGCGCGGGCTTCCTGCTCAACAACGAGATGGACGACTTCTCGGCGAGGCCGGGGGCGCCCAATCTCTACGGCGTGACCGGGGGCGCGGCCAACGCCATCGCCCCGGGCAAGCGGATGCTCTCGTCCATGTGCCCGACGTTCGTATTCCGCGGCGACAGCCTGTGGCTGGTGCTCGGCACGCCCGGTGGGCCGACGATCTTCACCACCGTCTTCCAGGTCATCGTGAACCGGACCGACTTCGGGATGGCGCTGCCCGAAGCGGTGGCCGCCCCCCGCTTCCACCACCAGTGGCCACCCCGCGTCGCGGGCGTGGATCCCATCGACGTCGAGCCCGGCCGCGAGCCGGCCCCGGCCGTCCGAGCCGCCCTCGAGTCCCTCGGCTACCGCGTCGACGTCCGCAAGACGCCGCTCGGCGACGTCCAGGCCGTCGAGATCGCCGGCGGCCGTGCCCTCGGCGCCAGCGACCCGCGCGGCATCGGCCACGTGGCCACCGAATAGCGCGGCGCCCGGGAGCACGGGCCCCCGGGCGCCGCCGTTTCGCCTGGCCTACCCGAGGATCGCGGCCAGATCCTCCTCCGGCGTCGTGATCGGCATGATGTTGAAGTTCTGAACGAGCACGTCCAGCACCGCCGGCGTGATGAAGGCCGGCAGGGTCGGCCCCAGCCGGATGTCCTTGATGCCGAGGTGCAGCAGCGTGAGCAGGATGACGACCGCCTTCTGCTCGTACCACGACAGCACCAGTGACAGCGGCAGGCCGTTCACGTCGGTCTTGAAGGCCTGGGCCAGCGCCACGGCGATCTGGATGGCCGAGTAGGCGTCGTTGCACTGCCCGACGTCGAGCAGCCGCGGCAGGCCGGCCACGGTGCCGAAGTCGAGGTGGTTGAACCGGTACTTGCCACAGGCCAGGGTCAGGATCACGCAGTCCTTGGGCACCGACTCGGCGAAGCGCGTGAAGTAGTCGCGCCCCGGCTTGGCCCCGTCGCAGCCGCCGACCAGGAAGAAGTGACGGATCTTGCCGGTCTGCACCGCCTCGATGACCTGCGGCGCCACGCCCAGCACGGCGTTGTGGCCGAAGCCGGCAAGGATGGTCTTCTCCGGGCCCGCCTGGGTGAAGCCGGGCTGCGCCTGGGCCGCCGCGATGACCGGACCGAACTCCCCGTTGGCGACGTGCGTCACGCCGGGGAAGCGCACCAGGCCGGTGGTGAAGATGCGGTCGCGGTAGGACTCCTCGGGCTTCATGATGCAGTTCGTGGTCATCAGGATGGAGCCGGGGAACTCGGCGAACTCACGGCGCTGGTTCTGCCAGGCGGTGCCGTAGTTGCCGGCCAGGTGCGGGTGCTGCTTGAGCTTCGGGTAGCCGTGCGCCGGCAGCATCTCGCCGTGCGTGTAGATCTGGATGCCGGTGCCCGCCGTCTGCTCGAGCAGCGCGTTCAGGTCGTGCAGGTCGTGGCCCGAGATCAGGATCGCCTTCCCCGCCACGGGCGTCACCCGCACCGGCGTCGGCACCGGGTGGCCGAAGGTCTCGGTGTGGGCCGCGTCGAGCAGCGCCATGACCTTCAGGTTCACCTGGCCGACGCGCAGGGCCATGGCGGTCAGCGCGGCGGCGTCGTGCTCGCCGGTCAGGAAGTCGAGCGCCTCGTGGAAGAAGGCCTGCATCTCCTCGTCGCTGCGGCCGAGGACGAGGGCGTGGTCGGCGTAGGCGGCCATGCCCTTGAGCCCGTAGAGGCACAGGTACTCGAGCCCGGTGAGGTCGTCGCCACGCGCCGCGCGTCGCGCCAGGATGCCGATCGCCGCCGCCTGCTTCTCGAGCGCGGCGTCGTCTGCCGCCGGGGCCCAGGCAGCCGGCCCGCCGAGCGACTCGGGCTTGCGCCCGGCCTTCGCCACCGCCGCCTCGTAGAGGCCGCGGGCGCGGTCACGCAGCGTCGCGCCGCGGCGGACCAACTCGGCCACCCGCGCCGCGTCGAAGTTCACGTTCGTGACCGTGGTGAACAACGCCTCGATCACGAAGCGGTCGAGCTCGGCGTCGCGCGCGCCCAGCTTCCGCGCGCGGTGCGCGTACATGGCGATGCCCTCGGCCACATAGATGAGGAGGTCCTGGAGGTTCGAGGTGGGCTCGTCCTTGCCGCACACGGACACGCTCGAGCAGCCGGTCCGCTTGGCGGCCTGCTCGCACTGGTAACAGAACATGCTCATCGGGTCCCTCTCCTGTCGCGGTTCACGTGACCGGCCCCGCGCAGCATGCGCTCCAGGGCCTTCCACACGGCCTTCGTGGTCTGCTCCGTACTCCCCTCCCCACCGGCGCCGTGGCCGAGGGCGAAGACTGCCCCCTGCACGAGGACGGCGCCCTCCCGCGGCGCCATCCCGTCCGCCAGCCGTCCCTGCCGCCGCGCCTCCTCGAGGCAGGTGACGATGAAGCGGCGCGTGCGCCGCTTGAACTCCTCGACGCGCCGCGCCGGCTCCGGCCCGCCCAGCTGGGCGAGGCTGTCCGAGAACAGGAGCCGCGCCAGGTGCGGGTGCGCGACGAGCGCGTCCACCCGGGCCCGGAAGAACACGCCCAGGCGCTCGATCGGATCGGCCTGCGTCGGCAGCGGCGCCGAGAACAGCGCGGTCTCGATGCGCTCCACCGCGGCGGCGACGACTTCCTCCATCGTGGCGAAGTGCCGGAAGACGGCGCCGTCGGTGATCCCGACCTCGTGCGCCAGGGCGCGGGCGGTGAAGTGGCGCGCCCCGTGCGCGGCGATGACGCGTAGGGCGGCATCGGCGATCTCGGTGCGCCGGACCTGGGTCGGCTTGCGGTGCTGCGGGTGGGCGGTGGTCATGGGCGGCAGTATACGCAAGTATGCGTTTACTTACAAGTCCGCCCGTGGTACCTTCCCCGCCGGGTCGCGGGGAGGTCCCCCGCGGCCGGACTGCTTCCGCGGCCACGCGTCCATGACGAACCCGGACCGGCACCCGGGCCCGGCCCGGGCGCCCCGTGCCCCGTTCCCGGCACCGCCGGCGCCGAGGAGAGAGCTGCATGAGCCAGAACTGGCAGGAACTGCTGATCGGCGACCACGAGCAGACCGAGCGCGTCTTCGCGGCGATGAAGAAGCCCTTCACCTCCCCCTCCGGCCCCCCGCCCGGGCTGGTGGCCAGCTTCTTCGCCTACGCCCGCGACTACGTGGACCGCTGCCACAACCAGCAGGAGGAGCAGCACCTCTTCCCGCTGCTGGAGAAGCGCGGCGTGTCACGCGAGGGCGGCCCGCTGGCGGTCATGCTGGCCGAGCACGAGGCGGCGCGGGAGATGCTGCAGCGGCTCGAGCCGATGGTCGCCGCCTGGGTGGGCGGCGACACTTCCGGCCTGGCGGAGCTGCGGCAGCTGGTCGGCGACTACGTCACCCTGTGCACCGACCACTACTGGAAGGAGAACGACATCCTCTTCCCGCTGGCGGCGAAGACCCTGACGCCCGAGGACGTGGCGGCGGTCGAGCGCGGCATCGCCGCGGTGGAGGTGGCGCTGGGCCCGGACACGCACGCGCGCTACGCGGCGCTGGCGGCGGAGCTGATCGCGGCGGGCGAGCTGGAGGATCTCGCCTACGGCGTGGACCGCGAGGTGCTCGCCGCCATCCTGAACACGCTGCCGGTCGAGCTGTCGTTCGTGGACGAGAACGACACCGTGCGCTACTTCAGCCACGAACGCGCGACCAAGATCTTCCCCCGCACGCGCGGCGTCATCGGCAACCAGGTGCAGAACTGCCACCCGGCGAAGAGCGTGCACGTGGTGAACCAGATCCTCGCCGACTTCAAGGCCGGCAAGCGCGACGTGGCCGAGTTCTGGATCCCGATGGGCCCACGCTTCGTGCACATCCGCTACTGGCCGGTGCGCGGCGCGGACGGGCGCTACCTGGGCTGCCTCGAGACGGTGCAGGACGTGGCGGGCATCCGCGCACTCGAGGGCCAGAAGCGGCTGCTCGACTAGCCCCACGCGAGAACGCCCGACTGGCATCGTTGCGCGGCCGGCTCCTCGCTCCAACGTGACCTGAAGGCCACGATTCCGCTCGTCGCTCGGCCGCGACGCCTTGCCCTCGGGCGTTCTCGCGTGGGGCAGGTCGCGCGATCGTGCCCGCTGTTCAGCGGGGTGGGGCCGCGCGCGGGCCCGCCCCGCCCGCGCCCGGGCGGGACGCCGGATCGCAGGCATCGGCCACCGGGCACGACGCGCAGGCGGCGCCGACCGGCGTCTTCCGCGCGGCCGCGCGCACGGTGCGGCGGATGCGCAGGGCGGCCCAGAGGACCGCGGCGGCCACCGCCAGGACGACGAGCAGCGTCTCCATGCGCTCCCTCCTCAGACCAGGAGCCGGCCGGTCTGGTAGACCAGCAGCGAGAGCAGGTAGCCGGTCGCGGTCAGGCCGCCGAACTGCAGCAGCGCCCAACGCCAGCTGCCCGATTCGCGGCGCGTGATCACGACGGTGGCCATGCACGGGGTCGCCACCAGCATGAACAGCATCATGCTCAGGCCGACGAGGGGCGGGTACTCCGCGGCCAGCCGCTCCCGCAGCGCCCCGGCGGCCGCGGGCCCCGTGTCCGCCCTGGAGCCCGCGCCGGCGATGGAGTACACGATCCCCATCTGCGAGACGAAGACCTCCTTGGCGGCGAAGGCGCCGATCATCGCCGTCACGACCTTCCAGTCGAACCCCAGCGGCCGGAAGACCGGCTCGAGGGCGTGGCCGACGCGGCCGGCGACGGAGTGCTGGAGCGCCTCCGCGGCGCGCCTCACGTCCGCCTCGGCGGACGTGAGGCGCTCGACGGCGACGGCGGCAGGCGGCGCCGCACCCGCCTCCGCCACCACGACGCGCCCGGCCGCGATGTCGGCGTCCACGCGGTAGGCGGACGGCTTGGGGAAGCTGGTCGCCGCCCACAGCAGGATCGAGATGCCGAGGATGGTGGTGCCCGCCTTGCGCAGGTAGAGGCCGCCCCGGTCCAGCATCTTGAGCAGTACGCTGCGCGGCGTCGGTAGCCGGTAGGGCGGCAGCTCCATCACGAACGGGGCGTCCTCCCCGCGCAGGAGCGTCTTGCGCAGCAGCAGCGCCAGCAGCAGCGCCAGCACGATGCCGACGACGTAGATGAGCCACATCATCGGCGCGCGCCACGCCGCCGGGAAGAACGCCGGGATGAGCAGCATCCAGATGGGCAGCCGCGCCCCGCACGACATGAGCGGCAGCACCAGCATGGTGACGAGCCGGTCGCGCTCGTTCTCCAGCGTGCGCGTGGCCATGATGCCGGGCACCGTGCAGCCGAAGCCGGTGAGCATGGGGATGAAGCTCTTGCCGTGCAGCCCGAAGCGGTGCATGACGTGGTCGATGAGGAACGCCGCGCGCGCCATGTAGCCGGCGTCCTCGAGGAAGGCGAGCCCGAGGAAGAGCAGCAGGATGTTGGGCAGGAAGACCAGCACTCCGCCCACGCCGCCGACGATGCCGTCCACGACCAGCGAGCGCAGCGCCGAGTCGGATCCCGCCGGCCACAGGGACCCCGCCGCGCGGCCGGCCCAACCGACCGCGGCCTCGATCCAGGTCATCGGCAGCTCGCCCGCGGCGAAGGTCAGCCAGAAGACGACGTACATGGCCAGCGCGAAGATGGGCAGGCCCAGCCAGGGGTGGACGACCACCGCGTCGATCCGGTCGGTGAGCTGGCGCGCGTCCACGCGCGGGCGCTGGGCGCGCACCTCGCGCAGCAGGCCGTCCACGAACCCGAAGGTGCGCTCGGTCACGAAGACCGAGACGTCGCGGCGCGTGGCCGCCTGCAGCTGGCGACGCTGGCGGCCCGCCTCGGCGACCGCCGCCGCGCCGCCCGGGAGCGCCTCGACCCGCTCGACGTGCTCCGGATCGCCCAGCAACAGGCGCACCACCGTCCACGCCGCGCCGGGTTCCTGCGCCGCCGGCTCCGGCAGGGCGGCGCGGATGGCGGCCAGCGCCCGGTCGAGCTCCTCGCCCAGCACCAGCTTGTGGCGGCTGACCGGGTGCGCGGCGGCGCGCCGGATGGCCGCGCGCAGCCCCTCCACGCCGGCGCCGCGGTGCGCCTCGGTCTCCACCACCGGGAAGCCGAGCAGCCGCTCCATCTGCGGAAGGTCCAGGGTCTGCCCGGCGGCCCGCGCCTCGTCCGCCATGTTCAGGCAGAGGACGGGGTTCGCGCCCGTTTGCATGACCTGGGCCAGCAGCACGAGGCCGCGCTCGAGCCGGGTCGAGTCCGCCACCACCACCACGACGTCGGGGCGGGCCGTGATCTCGGCCTCGGCGATGCGCTCCTCGGGCGAGAACGAGCTGAGGCTGTAGGTGCCCGGCAGGTCCACGATCTCCGCGCCGCCGACGATGAGATCGGCGATGCCCGTCCGCCGTTCCACCGTGACGCCCGGGTAGTTGGCGACGTGCTGGCGCGCGCCGGTCAGGAAGTTGAAGAGCGAGGTCTTGCCGCAGTTCGGGTTGCCGGCCAGGGCGCCGCGGAGGTGGTGCCGCCGCGG
>JAXDBZ010000128.1:0-6210 GCA_034678345.1 Candidatus Eiseniibacteriota bacterium | reverse complement strand
ATCGACGGCGCGCTTCGGGTCGAGGCGGACTGGGCGGTGGACCTCGCCGTGGGTCCGGTCTGCCGGAACCTGGTGCGGGCCTCGCGTCTCGCGGAGCGCGCCCGCGGCGCGGGAGCCGGCGCCGCCGCGATCGAGCGGCTGCACATCGTCGGTGCCGGTCCGCCGGGGACGGAGCTGGCGGAGCTGGCGAGCCGCCACGGCATCGAGGTGCGCCTGCGCGACGGCGATCCGGCGGCGCTGGCGCACGCGCTGCGCTCCGTGCGGGCGCGGATCGCGGAACGCGCCGGCCGCGGGGGGATCGCCCCGCACGAGGCCGAAGCGCAACGGGCGCGACTGCACGCCGACCTGGAGCCGGCCGGGCTGGGGCGCGCCGACTTCGCCCTCGAGCTGGTGGCCGAGGACCTCGACGCCAAGCGCCGGGTGTTCGCGGAACTGGAGGTGAGGATGCGCCCCGAGGCCGTCCTGGCGACGGGCACGGGGTTGCTCGCCGTGGACGAGCTGGCGGCGGGGCTCGCCCACCCGGAGCGGTTCGTCGGGCTGCGCTTCCTCCAGCCGGCCGCGCGCCGTCCACTCGTCGAGGTGGTGCGCGGCGCGAAGACGTCCGACGCGGCGGTCGCGGCGGCCGCGGGGCTGGCGTGCCGCCTCGGCCGCCTCCCGGCGGTCGTGCGGGACGCCCCCGGCTTCGCGGCAGACCGCATCGTGATGGCTGGCCTGCGCGAGGCCCTGCACCTGCTCGCCGACGGCTACCGGGTGGCCGACGTGGACGCGGCGCTGCGCGGCTTCGGCATGGCCGCGGGGCCGTTCGAGACGATGGACGCGATGGGCCTCGACGCGGCGGCCCGGCTCTCGGCCGCGATGGCGGGCGCGTTCCCGGAGCGCTTCGCCGCGGCGCCGCAACTCGACGCGCTGGCGGCGGCGGGAGGCCGCTTCTACCGCTTCCCCGCGCCCCGGCGCGTCCCGGATCCGCGGGCGGCGCGGATCGTCGGCGCGACCGGGCGCCGGCGGCCGGCGCACCCCGGCCTGCTGGCCGAGCGGGTCGTGCTGGCGACGGTGAACGAGGCGGCCTGGCTGCTCGCCGACGGCGTTCTGGATGACGCGGGGACGCTGGACCTGGTGTCGCTGCACGGCGCCGGCTTCCCGCTCTTCCGCGGCGGGCTGCTGCGCCACGCCGACACGCTGGGCCTCGCGCACGTCGAGACGCGGCTCAACGCGCTGCGGGCCGAGAACGGGGAGCGCTTCCTCCCCGCTCCGCCCATCGCGCGGCTGGCCGCCTCGGGCGGCGGCTTCACCGGCCCCGCCGCCGACTGAGCGCCGTCGTCGCCCCGGAAACAGCTACGCCCGGCCGTTGGGCCGGGCGTTCGCCGGGGAGACCGGAGCTTGCCCTCTCCGGGACCCTTGCTCGCAACCCTGGAGGCGCGCGATGACTAGTCGCGCTGGTCACGTTCTCGTGTACGTGACACCCCTATTGACGCACCGGGGCCCCGAAGAGTTGCCAAGCGGGCGCAAAAAGAAGCGCGAACGCCGGTGCGCGGGCGACCGGCGCGACTCCGGGTGTCAGGGTGTGGCAAAGCGGAAGGCGCCCGTCCGGCCGACGGGCGCCTTCGAGGCTATGCCGGTGGCTCCGGCGCCGGGGGCGGCGGGCCGGTGGCGGGGGGCGGGACCGCCTCGGCCACCTCGCCCACGGCCTCGCGACGCCGGGGCTCGCCCGCCGGCGGCTCCGGCTCCGCCGGCACCGGCTTCATCGGCGCCAGCCGCTCGCCGTGCAGCAGGCGGTTCATCTCGTCGCCGTCGAGCACCTCGCGCTCGAGCAGGGTGTCGGCGAGCAGGTGGAGCTTGTCCACGTTCTGCTCGAGCAGCGAGAGGGCCTGCCGGTAGGCGCCCTCCACCAACCCCCGCACCTCGTCGTCGATGCGCTGGGCGGTCTGCTCCGAGTAGTCCTTGTGGGTGGCGATCTCGCGGCCGAGGAAGACCATCTCCTCCTTCTTGCCGAAGGTGAGCGGGCCCAGGTTCTCGCTCATGCCCAGCTCGCAGACCATCTTGCGCGCGAGCGCGGTGGCGCGCTCGATGTCGTTGGCGGCGCCGGTGGTGTAGTGCTTGAAGACGAGGTGCTCGGCGGCGCGCCCGCCCATCATCATGGCGAGACTGCGCAGCAGGTCCTCCTTCGAGCGCGAGTAGCGCTCCTCCTTCGGCACGTAGCTGGTGATGCCCAGCGCCCGCCCGCGCGGCACGATGCTGATCTTGTCCACCGGGTCCGAGCCGGGCAGCAGCCAGGCCATCAGCGCGTGGCCGCACTCGTGGTAGGCGGTCGAGCGCCGCTCTTCGTCCGACATGACCAGGCTCTTGCGCTCCATGCCGAGCGTGACCTTGTCGCGCGCGTCCACGAAGTCCTGGCCGGTGACCTTCTTGCGGTTGCGGCGCGCCGCCAGCAGCGCGGCCTCGTTGACGAGGTTGGCGATGTCGGCGCCCGCCATGCCGGCGGTCGAGCGGGCGATGGCGTTGAGGTCCACGTCGTCGTCGAGCGGGATCTTGCGCGTGTGCACCTTGAGGATGCCCTCGCGGCCGCGCACGTCGGGCCAGTCCACCACGATCTGCCGGTCGAAGCGCCCCGGCCGCAGCAGGGCCGGGTCGAGCACGTCGGGCCGGTTCGTGGCGGCGATCATGATGACGCCCTCGTTCGAGTCGAAGCCATCCATCTCGACGAGTAACTGGTTCAGCGTCTGCTCGCGCTCGTCGTGCCCGCCGCCGAGACCTGCGCCGCGGTGCCGGCCGACGGCGTCGATTTCGTCGACAAACACGATACATGGTGCGTTGCGCTTCGCCTGGTCGAAGAGATCGCGCACGCGGCTGTTATGGAGCAACAGCGGCTTCTCGCCGCCGAAGAAGGCCTCGTTCTCGCAGCCGCAGAGGTCGTACACATAGCCGTCGTACGGCCGTGTGGCGATGCTCTGCACGATCGCGCGCTTGCCCTGTCGCGCGCGGTCGCGCACCAACCAGTGGCTCGTGCGGCCGATGATCAGGTTCCAGGCCTTGCCGGCGGGAAGAACCCGGCCCTTGAGCACGCGGCCACCCGCGATTTGCATGTGGCGCACGCCCGCGGGGATGCCGTGCATGGCGCACAGCCAGGTGAGCTCGCGGATAAGCCGGCGGCTCACCGAGGTGACGCTGAGCTTGCCTTCCTTCGTTACGTAGCCGTCGCCGAGGGCGTAGCCGGTGAGATAGGCCTCGAAATAGGGGCGGGGCAGGTCCCAGAGCAGCTCCGGCACGTGCTTCGCGTGGCTGCCCGTGCCGCAATGACGCGCGAAGAAGCGCCCCAGGGCGGCGGAGTGGAAGGTGATGCGGGTGCTGTGGTCCTCCGTGTGCGCCACGCGTGGCTCGACACCGAACAGGCGCGTGCCGGAGGCCACGACCTCCTCGTGCAGGTCGGTCTCGTGCGAGCCGAAGACGAACTCGAGGCAGCCGTTCTCCCGGCCCTCGGCGGTGTAGAAGCCGAACAGCCTCATCAGCTCGGGGGTCACCTCGACCCGCTCAGGCAGCTCGGCCGCGGCGCGGGCGGCGAGCGCCCGGGGTTCGTGTCGCCCGCGCTGCCAGTTGCCTACCGTCATCTGCGAGACGCCGATGGCCGCTCCGATGGCGGCCTGGCTCACGCCGGCGTGCGGCTCCGTCGCGAACGCGAGGCGCGCGACCGCCACGGGATCCGGCGGCGCGATTTCGAGATGGCGTGGCGTCGCCGCCTCCGCAGAGTCGTGGGCGCGGTACGAATGCGGCGTGCCGCGGACCGCGTCGTAGACCCCCCGCACCTCGAGCGGCAGCCGGACAAGCACGTCACCGGGCTTCAGGTCGCGCGCGGCGACCGGCCGGATGCCGTCCCGCCGGCGCACGAAGACGCTGTGGTCACCCGTGGTGCGCAATATGCCGCCGAGGTAACGGATCTCGCAGATCTCGCTTGCGCGGTGGCGATAGACGCCCCGCACGCCCTGCCAGGCGCTGCCCTTCACGAAGGTCTTCGGGGAGCCCTTGAACTTGGAGTCGAGCTCCTCGAAGCCGAGCGTCTCCACGCCGCGCACGGGGACGACGGAGTCGGCGGCGCCGGGAGCGTAGAAGCGGTCCACGAACTCGCCGATCTCCACCAACTCGGTGCCGCCGGCGTGGCGCACGAGCACCGGCGTGTCGCCGGTGACGGACGCTCCCACCCCGACGAACATCTCCACGAAGTCCGAACCGGACATCGAGAAGAACGGCACGCCGGCCTCGCCGGCCACCGCCTTCGCCAGCAGGGTCTTGCCCGAGCCCGGGGGCCCCAGCAGGAGCGCGCCCTTGGGGATGCGGCCGCCCAGCCGCTGGAACTTCTGCGGCTCCTTGAGGAACTCGATGATCTCCTGCAGCTCCTGCTTGGCCTCCTCGCAGCCGGCCACGTCCTTGAACGTGACCTTGGGCTGCGTCTCGAGCAGCACGCGGGCCTTGGTCTTGCCGAACTTGAGCGCGGCGCTGCCGCCCGACTGCATCTGCCGCAGCAGGAACAGCCAGATGGCGAAGATGAGCACCATCGGCAGGTAGGTGAACAGCGCCGAGACCCAGTTGAAGCCGGTGCCGCGCACGTCGATCTCGGCGCCCGGGTTCGTCTTCCACACCCGGTCGGGCAGCGTCGAGCCGTCGCCGACGATGTTCGTGCGGAAGGCCTTGTAGGGCACGTCGTGGCTGCCGATGCGGACGGTGGACTGCTTCTTCAGCTCGCCGGTGACGGTGTTGTCGGTGATCTCCAGGCTCTCGATGTTGCCGGCGTCCACGTCGTGGATGAAGCGCGTGTAGGAGATCTCCACGCGCTGCGGGCCCATGATCCCGCCCTGGTACATGCGGAAGGCCATGAGCGACAGCAGGACGACGAGCATCCAGAAGGCCAGCGTGCGGAACGGGCGACCCGCCGGCAGCGGGCCCTGGGGCCGGCGCGGCGGACCGCCCCGCGACGGGCCCTTGCGGCCCTGGGGCCGGTCGTCGGGGTCCGGCGCGCGGTGCAGTGCGATCACGACCCGGCCTCCTCGAGCACGCCGACGTAGGGGAGGTTGCGCAGCCGCTCCACGTCGTCCATGCCGTAGCCCACCACGAACTCGGCGCCGATCTTCCAGCCCCAGTAGTCCACCGGCACCGGGATCCGGCGGCAGGGCACCTTGTCGAGCAGCGTGGCGACCCGCAGGCTGGCGGGGCGCCGCCGCTTCATCACGTCGAGGATGAAGGAAACGCTCAGGCCGGAGTCCACCACGCCCTCGCACAGCACCACGTGCCGGTCGGCGACGTCCTCGCGCAGGTCCATGAGCAGGCGGACGTTGCCGCTCGACTGCTTGCCCGCCCCGTACGAGGAGACCGAGACGAAGTCGAGATCGAGGTCGATGGGCGTGGCGCGCGCCAGGTCGCACTGGAACATGCAGGCGCCCTTCAGGACGCCGACGAACAGCGGGCGCTTGTCCTGATAGTCGCGCGCCAGCTCGAGGCCGAGCTCGCGGACGCGCCGCTGGATCTGCTCCGCGCTGAACATCACGCGCATGACGGTCCCCGGCTTGCCGCTGGTGGGCCCGGGCCTGGTGTTCGGCTGGTTCTCAGTCATGTCGCTCCGCGTGGACCCGGAGGGCCCTCCGGGTGCCGGCGGTCACCGGGGCGCGCGCCGAGCGGCGCACGCCCACCACCCAGAGGATGCCCACCGCGTCGGCTAGGACCGTGGGATTCCCGCGTACCTGTCGTTCCACCCGCTGCCTGCCCAGGAACCGCCCGAGCCGGGTCGCGCGGCTGCGCCCGAACGGGACGAACCGCTCGTCGCTCCGCGCCGACCGCACCACCAGCGATCCCTGGATGCCCGTCGCGTCGAAGTGCTCGATCGCGCCGGGCGCCGTCCGCAGGCGACGCCGGGCCAGCGCTCCGCTGGTCCAGCGCGCCTCGATGCGGTACCCGCCCCGGTCGAGACGGCCCGGGGGCCGGAGCCGGCGCACACGGAGCGCGTGGCCGGCAGGGTCCGTCCCCCGCTCCGGGGCGGGCCCGCGGAGACGGACGACCTCGCGGACCCGCTCCGCCGTCCACCCCCCCGGAAGCTGAATAATGGCGCCCCCGCGCCCGGTGTCAATCAGGCGTTCGAGGGCGGTGAAGTGCCGGTCGGTGAGCCCGGTCCCGGTTCCGGCGGGCGGGCCGGTCCCGGCGCGGCGGTGGCGCCAGGCCCGTGCCAGCACG
>JAXDBZ010000127.1:0-22506 GCA_034678345.1 Candidatus Eiseniibacteriota bacterium | reverse complement strand
CCGGCGCACCGAGGTCGTTCAGGTGCACGCGGTCGGCGAAGTGGCTCGGGTCGCCATCCGCGCCCGTGTAGTCCCAGATCCGATCGCCGCCGCCGGCGGCCCGGTGGATGCGCGCGATCCACGTCGTCCAGTTCGTGATGCGCACGAAGTAGTCGGGCAGGTAGGGCGTGGCGACCAGGCGGACTTCGATGCCCGAGGCCCGCGCCAGCCGGACGATGCGCCCGAGCGCTTCGAGGTTCTCCTCGCGCGCGGTCAGGGCGAAGCCCGGCGCCGCGCGTGTCGCGGCGATCAGGCCCGGTGCGATCCGATAGCGGTTGACCCAGTCCTGGTCGGAGCGCCGGAGGTAGTAGAGGGCACGGAGGGGCACCTCACCGTTGAGCGCGTACAGGTGCGACAGGCGCGCGGCCGCGTGCTGCACCGGGAACTCGGCGGCGGCGAGGCGCCCGATCTCGGGGCAGCCCCTCCAGTAGGACCTCAGGTCGGCCAGCGCGTACTCCTCCTCGTGCACGTTCGTGATCTCGAGCACCAGCAGCCGCGGCGGGGCGTTGCGCGCCAGGTAGTCGCGCAGAACGGCCTCTGCGAGGCGGGTGGACATGCCGTTGTAGCCCAGGTTCAGCACCGGGGCACCGAGCAGGCGGGTCAACTCCGGAGCGTAGAACCCGTTCACGGCGCGGGAATCGCCGAGCACGACCACGCGGGCGGCCTGTCCGCCGCTCTGCAGCAGCGAGAAGCGGAACTGGCTGCGCGCCAGCACCCGAGCAAAGCCCCACGCGAAGAACCGGTCGCCGGCCCAGACCAGGAGGGCCAGCAGCGCGAGCCTCGCCAGCGTCCTGCCCAGCACGTGTCGGTTCATCGCCGGCCTCAGAACTGGAAGTAGATGAAGTTCGCGCCCGAGAACGTCCCGAACAGCGCGACGCACCAGAGCATCAGCGCAGCGGTCGCGAACCGCAGCGCGGGCTGCCGGGCGAGGCGCGCAAAGAGGTCCGGGCGGAACGAAAGCGCCTCGACGCCGACCACGATGCCGACCACCAGCAACGCGCGCGCGATCAGGAAGCGGTGCTGGACCGCGCCGAACGCGAACGGCGCGCCGGTCGCGATGCCGGCGATCATGTCGGCCGCCGCTCCGAAGCTCGGCGAGCGGAAGAAGATCCACGCGAACGTGACCGCGTGGAACACGACCAGCCAGGACGCCAGCGCCACCACACGCGGCGGCAGCCGCAGCCGGCGCGCCGTGCGGCGGATGCCCGGCCCGAGCCAGCGCTCGAGGACGAGGAACACGCCGTGCATGCCGCCCCAGGCCACGAACGTCCACGCGGCGCCGTGCCAGAGGCCGGCCAGGAGCATCGTGACCATGGCCGCCCCGGCATACGACCACGTCTCGGCGCGGACGCCGAGGGGCCGTTCCGACTCGATCCGGCGCGACAGGCCATAAGCCACCGGCAGGAAGAGGTAGTCACGCAGCCAGCTGGAGAGCGAGATGTGCCAGCGCGCCCAGAACTCGCCGAAGCCGCGCGCGAAATACGGCCGGTCGAAGTTCACGCCGAGGTCGTAGCCGAGGATCTTGGCGCAGCCGAGCGCGATGTCCGAGTAGCCCGAGAAGTCGCAGTAGATCTGGAACGAGTAGAGGTAGACCGAGAGCAGCAGGCTCGCCCCGTCGTGGACCCGCGGCTCGGCGAAGAACGGGCTGACCAGGGCCGTGAGGGAATCCGCCACGACCACCTTCTTGAAGAACCCCCACAGCACCTGCTGGAAGCCCTCGCTGGCGCGCTCGAGATCGAACCGGCGGTCGCCGCGCAGCTGCGGCAGCAGGTTGCGGGCGCGCACGATCGGTCCGGCCAGGACGTGGACGAACAGGCCGACCGACGCGGCGAAGCGCGGCAGGCTCGTCTCGGGCTCGACCTGCCGCCGGTAGACGTCGAGCAGGTACCCCATGCACTGGAACGTGTAGAACGAGATGCCGATGGGCAGCACGACGTGCCACGGGAGGTCCGGCGCCTGGATCCCCACCAGGCCGAGCGCCGCGCGGAGCGATCCGACGCCGAAGTGGAGGTACTTGAACACGCCGAGCACGGCGAGGTTCGCGGCCAGGCCGAGGACCAGCACCCTCCGGCGCTCGACCGGGCCGGACAGGCGCTGCATGGCCCGGGCGGCCAGGTAGGCGACGCCGGTCTGGAACCAGAGCAGGGGGAGCAGCCGCCAGTCCCACCAGGCGTAGAAGACGTAGCTCGCCACCAGCGTCAGGCCGAGGCGGAGCGGACCGCGCGTCGCCCAGTAGAAGACGAGGAAGGTGGGGAGGAATACCAGGAAGGGGATGCTGTTGAAGAGCATTCGGGTGGTGGCTCTCGCGCGATGACATGAGGCGGCCAGCGGGCAACGGCAGGAAGGCGTCTACCCCACGTTAGCGAATGCCCGAACCGGGCCGCAAGCCCGCCGCCGGCGGGCCATTCATCGTCCGCCCGCGGTCGCCTCGCGCAGCACGGCCAGAGTGGCCTCGGCGGTCTTCCGGTAGGTCAACTCCGCCGCACGGGCGAGACCAGCTCGGTGAAGGCGCTCACGCCCCGCGGGGTCCCCAGTCAACCGCCGAACGGACTGCGCCCAGGCCTCGGGGTCATGAGGTGCCACGAAGACAGCAGCATCCCCAGCCACTTCGCGGAAGACGGGAATGTCCGAGACCAACGCGGGCAGACCGGCGGCGAGCGCCTCCGCCAGCGGCGATCCGAATCCTTCGTACACGCTCGGGAAGAGCAACACCTCGGCGTGCTCGTACAACCATGCCTTCTCCTCGGGCATTGCCCATCCGAGGTGCACGACCTGCTGCGCGCCGGCGTCGCGGGCGAGTTCCGTGAGCGAAGGAAACCTTGAATCCACGGGGCCGGCGCCGACCAGGGTCAGGGGCGGGGTCCGCCCGAGCAAGGCCCACGCGCGCGCCACCAA
Organism: Candidatus Eiseniibacteriota bacterium; assembly: GCA_034678345.1. Taxonomy (GTDB): domain Bacteria; phylum Eisenbacteria; class RBG-16-71-46; order RBG-16-71-46; family RBG-16-71-46; genus JANXPZ01. The sequence continues at coordinate 19,572 of JAXDBZ010000127.1, read as the reverse complement.
CTCCAGGTTCTTGCGCGGCCGGTTGTCCCCCACCAGCAAGGCGAATCGCCCCTCTGCCAGCCCCGCCGGCCGCCGGGGTGCCAGGTCGGCGCGCGGCCGCGCGACACCGGGCAGCGCGACCCGTACCTGCCCGGCGCGGGCTCGGGTGAACGACAGGATCTCTCTGCGGCTGAACTCGCTCACGGTCAGGATGAAGCTCGCGCCGAGGGCATGCTGCAGGCTCGCCCAGTACAGGAACCGGCCGTATCGGCTCGCGATATGTGGCGTCCGCAGCGGGGACACGTCGTGCAGGGTCAGAACCTCGGGACAACGCGAGGCGAACGGGCGGAGACTGAACGGGCTGCAGTAGACCGTCGGCCGCGCCCGCCGCAGCCAGGCCCCAACGGCCATGGCCCCCGTCGGTTGAATCGGATGAGCCGCAGATTCGACCCACTCCACACGCGCGTGGCGGCGGAGACGATCCAGGTCGAACCGCGTCACCTGCCATCCAGGGTTCCACAGGACGAGGTAGCGTTCGTCGCCCGGGAGGTCGAGCAGCTCCTCGAGGACGGAATAGGCGTACACCCCGACCCCCGCAAAATGGTCACTGGCATATCGGAGGTCATAGGCGACGATCACGACGGCTCCTCTACCGAGATACGCGCAGGATGGATGACCGAGCGTGGGCAGACTAACGTGCCGCCCGCAGGCAGGCAACGGGAGAGAGGCCCTCCGGCGGTTGAACCCTTCTCACACGGGGACTAGACTCTCGCGCCTTCACGCTCGGAGCTTCGGTTCCCGGCCAGGCTGGGGGTGACTGCTTGTGACAGACGCGACTCCACGACCCGAGAAGAGTCCTCCCGGACGACGCACCGTCGTCTTCGTGGCGACCTCCTGCGTCGTCGCCAACTGGCCCGAACGGCGGCTCTACGAGCCTCTGGCAAGTGACTTCGACATCCATGCCGTCCAGTGGGACCGGCCCGGGCTCATGGACCAGTGGGCCCGCGAACGCGTCACACGCTACCGCATCACCTTGCATGACTACCCGGGCACGACCTGGGGCGTGGCCGGCCTGTGCCGCTACCATGCATACGTCGTGAAGGCGCTGGATCGGGTTCAGTCCGGACCCGGCATAGGCGTCGTGGTGGTCGCGGATCCCGACGTGCTGCCGGCTGTCATCTGGCATCGGATCACCCGGCGACTTCGTTATCGGATCATCCGGAACGAGGTGGACCACTACGCGGGTGCCCGCGCTCCCGGCCGAGGAGGACTTGCGCGCGTCAAGCGGCTGGCCTTCGATCTCGTGGAGGCCGCGTTGCACACACAGTGCGATGTGGTCATCACGCTGAACCGATACGCGAAGGCACGGCTCGTGCGGTGGGGTGTGCCCGAGCGCAAGGTGATCGTCGCCGGTCTGTGGAAACCCGACGAGTATTTCGCCGGCGACCGTGAGGCCTACAAGCAGGCCCTGCTCGACAGAGGCCCGCTGACCCGGGATCAGGTCAGGCACCTTCGGGGTCGCATCGTCGTCTCGTTCATGGGCCTGTTCTATCGCGGCACACATCTGCGGGAACTCCTCGAGGCCGCCAAGGGCTTCCCAAACGAGTTCGCGGTGATTGTGGCGGGCAAGGGTCACGATCTGCCCGTCGTACAGGAGTACGCGTCACGGTGCCCCAACGTCTTGTTCCTTGGGTGGCGGAACGACGACGAACTGCGCGAACTCGCCCGCGTCACCGACATCATGTACCAACCGCTCAATCCAGACGACAACGCGAACTGGAAGTACTTCGGCTCCACTAACAAGGTCTTTGAGGCGATCGCCGCAGGGTGCATGTTCATCGGTTCCGCGAACAACGAGCGGGCGGATCTGAACGCTGAAGCGGAGTTCGCGGTGGAGCTCGACTTCCGGCGGGACCTAGTCACGCAGCTCAGCAACCTATTCCGCACCTTGCTGGCCGATCCCGAGTTCCTGCGGGCACGGCAGCGCAACGCCCGAAGGCTATTCCAGCGTTACAACCACGCTGCCGCCGTGGACGTCGTCCGCCCCTACTTCGATTTGTCACTGCGCAGTTGAGCACCGGGGATGCCGGCAGCCTCACACCCGCTGCTGCGATCGCCCCGGCCGGAACGACACCAGGACCGTCAGGAAGGCACGGCGCGCCTCGGTGAAGGCCCCCCGCCGCCCGGTCGCCGCCCGGTAGAGCAGCCACACCCCCGCCAGCAGGTAGTGGACGCGCCGGAGCCAGCGCAGCCCCGCGGGCGAGTGCGGCACCCCGTGCTTGCGGAAGAAGAGCTCCAGGTTCCCGTCCCCGTCCATCGGCGTGAGGCTCTGGTTCGCCCCGCCCTGGCTGCGCGCGTGGACGACCGTCCAGGCGGGAACGTAGTGCACTTCGAACCCGGCGTCGCGAACACGCACGCACCAGTCCACGTCCTCGACATACATGAAGAAGTCCTCGTCGAACTCCCCCACTCGCTCGAGGACATGTCGCGGGAACATCAGGAAGCAGCCCGACAGCACGTCCACGGCCACGGGACCGGAGGGCGGATCGAGCAGCCCGCGGGACCGCCACGCAGGGATCCAGCGACGGAACACGAACAGCCCGAGCGCCTCGACGATCTCGTTGCTATAGGTGGGCCGGTACGTGGCCGTGACCTCGGCCTGCCCGCCGGGGCGAAGCACCCTGGGCCCCACGGCGCCCACCTGTGGGTGCTCGTCGAGGTAGCCGAGCAGGCCCGGGATGGTCTCCGGCGGCACGACCACGTCGGGATTGACGAGCAGGAGGTTGCCACCGCGGGCCACGCGCAGCCCCCGGTTGACGCCGCCCGCGAAGCCGAGATTGCGCGACTGTCGCACGAGCCTCGCCCAGGGGAAGTCGCGCTCCACGATCGCCGCCGAGTCGTCGGGCGAGGCGTTGTCCACGACCACGACCTCGAGTCGGCCGGCACGTGCCTGGGCCTCGAGCGAGCGCAGGCAGTCGGCGATGACCGCGGCACTGTTGTAGAGCACGACAACTGCGCTGACGGCGGGGGCCCCACCTTCGGGCGGAGACTCGCGTCGAGAGGCATCCATCATGCCGTCAGTCCGCCCGCCCGTGTCCGGAACCAGACCTCCAGACGAGCCGCCAGCGATCCTGCGAGGTCAGCGCCATCGTCACGCCCCACAGCAGGGCGACCACGAAGGTGGCGTTCACCTCGCCGAGGGGGTAGTGCATGTTCGCGACCACCATGACCTGGATGGTCACCGCCGCGGTGCCGGCGCACCAGGCAGCGGCCCACGGTTCGGCCAGGCGCCGCCCGCGCATGCCGAGCGCCACCGCCGCCACCAGCGACCCGACGAAGAGCACCAGCCCGGGCAGTCCCTGCTTCAGCCAGACGAGCAGGTAGTTCTGATGGACGAACCACTGCTCCTGCATGGTGCGGAAGAACGGGTCCCGCGTGACGAACGAGTATCCTAGGCCTCGCCCCCACCAGGGCGCTGCCGCCAAGTCCCTCAGGACACGATCGTACTCGAGCAGCCGGAAGAAGTTCGACGCCGTCTCGCTCGTGTACTGCAGTCCCGTGGACGTGGACAGACGACGCCACGCTCCCTGCGCGATGCCCGGAATGTCGAAGACCGCGGAGAGCAGGGCCATGGCCACGGTCAGAACGATAGCGAGGCCGGCCAAGAGGCGGCCCGCACGCGCCCAGCGCTCGCGGGCCCCGGCGCCCCGGCCGCTGTAGACCGCGACGGACCAAACCACTCCGGCGATGATGCCCAACCAGGAACCTCGCGTGAATGAAAGAAACTGGTGGGCGATCAGCGGCAACAGAGCCAGCATCGGCAGCCATCGTTGACGGGGCGTCGTGCCCCGCAGGGCGAAGTTGAACAGGAGGACGGCGACCAGGCCCGAGACGGCGGTGAAGTAGATGCCGCCCGTGCGAGTGCGCGCCTCCGCGAAGAAGCGGATCCCCACGACCGCGTGACCGAGGCCAACCGCCCACAGCACAGCGAGGATGGCCATGACCCGCGCTCGCTCCATCTGCAGGTTGGCGACCAGAAGGGAACTGAGCAGCGCTAGCACCGCCAGCAGCTCGAGCCCGGCGAAACGCAGGGAGTTCCCCGCCAGCAGCCCCCGCAGGAGGCTCACCGCGGAGGCCGCCCCGTAGAGCAGGAGCCACGCGGTCAACGGGGTGCGCCGCACGGCGAGAGCCTCACGGCGGAACGCGACCAGATAGCAGGTGAACATGAACAGGATGCCCAGGCTGAGCAGAGTCAGCTGACGCGTCAGCGTCCCGTGCATGTAGTCCACGAAGGTTCCCGCGGCCACCACCATCAGATAGGCAACGAGGAAGTCCAGGGGGCGGGCGCGCTGCAGCAGTGCGAATCCCAGCACGGCGACCGCCGCGACCCAGTGGACGAGGAAGAAGAGACCGAGGACGACGGCCAGCAGGATCCACCAGCCCGCGGCTTCAGGCCAGCGGGGGCGGTCGGCGGCTCCGACGGCCGCGGTGTTCATCTCGTCGCGTCCGGCTCAGGTGACGGGGTTGGGGTGCCGCCCGGCCCTGCGCGGCTCCTCCTGGAACGCCGCCCAGGCAACGCCCACCGCGAGGCTCAGGAAGAGGGCTCCGAGCACGAGGAACGCCCGCTTCGGGCGGACCTTGCGCTCCGGGGGGACGGCCTTGTCCAACACCTCCACCGTGACGACGTCCCTCGTCTCGGCGAGCCGGGCCTCCTCGAACTGCGCGGTCAGGAGCAGGTAGAGCTGCTCCTGCACCTTGACGTCGCGCAACAGCCGCGCGATCTCGATGCCGGTGGACGGGAGCCGCTGGAGCTGCCGGTCGAGCTGCGCCAGCTGCTCGAGCACCTGCTGCTCCTCCTCGCTCGAGCCGCGCGAATAGCTGCGGATGACCCCCAGCCGCACCTGCAACGCCATGCGCTGCGCGGCGAGTTGGGCCGCCGATTCGATGGCGCTCGACATCTCCGCCGAGACGGCGACGGCCTTGTGCTTCGCCTGGTAGGCCGTGAGCAGCTGTTCGGTACGCGACAGCTCCTGCCGCGTCTCGCCGAGCCGCTGTTCCAGGAACATCCGCGTCCGGCGTCCCTTGGTCATGCGGACTTCCCGATTGAAGCGGTCGAGCAGCTCGACGTAGGTGTTCGCCATCTCCGCCGCACGGCGCGGGTCGTGGTCCTCCACGGAGATTTCAAGTGTGCCCGCGGCCGAAAGCTTGAACTTAGCGTGGCGGTGCAGCTCGAGGATGGCGTCCCCGAGGCGCTTCTTCCGGTAGCGCTTCTGCAACTCGAAGCGCTCCACGACCTGCTGGCTGACCGTCCGGCTCTCCAGGATGGCGATGAACACGTCCGCGGGGGTCGCCTCCGTTGGGATGCGAACTCCCGGCATCGCCAGGCCACGCACCAGACTGGCGATGCCGAAACCGGACTGCTCCTCGCTGGGGGGCAGCAGCACGGCCTGCGCCCGATACCACGGCGGCAGCAGCAGGGCCACCACCACGGTCAGGGCGGTCACGGCACCCACCGCCATGCCGATCGTGCGCCGCCGCGCCCAGACGCGGTCCCACAGTGTCGCCAGCTCGTAGGTCGTATCCATGGTTCCCCGATTCAGCCGCGTGCATCCCCCGCCGGCGTGGCGGGCCGCGCTCGCGCGAAGAGGACTCCTAGTTGACGCTCTGGACGGCAATGATCACGGTGGCCACGCTGCCCAGGACGGCCAGCAGGTCCCTCGCCTGCTCCCATGCCGTCACATCCGGCTTCTCCGGCACCCAGACGAAGTCCCCGGGATCGAGCGTGCGGACGTTGCGTGCCAGCATGGTCTGACCGGTCACGGCGCGGGTCACCCGGACCTTGCCCTGCCACGCACGGTTGGTGAACCCCCCGGCCTGATTGACGTAGTCGCCGATGCTCCGGCCGGCGACGTAGTTGAGGATGCCCGGCCGGCGCACTTCGCCATCCACGCGGATCGAGGGCACCAGCCGCTCCACGAACACCGTGTCTCCGTCCAGCAACAGCAGATCCAGGTCTTCGTTCCTCTGCAGCCGATCCCAGTCCACCCGATAGGCCTGCTGCTGCCCCGCCAGCTTCGTGCGGAGCACCTCGTACTCGGTCGAGGTGAGGTCCCGCCGCGAAAGCCGCAGAAGCCTCTCCAGCTCCTGGTCCCTCTCCTGGCTGGTCGTGCTCTTGCGGTGCACGCGGATGGCCGACAGGTCGGCGGTCGGACGGAAGCCCCCCGCCGCGTTGACCAGATGGCTCAGTCTCTCGATACCCTCGCGGATGGGATACACGCCCGGGCGCTGCACCTCGCCCATGATGGAGGCCTCGTGCTGCAGGTGGTACTCGGGGATGTAGTACACGTACAGGCGCTCGCCGTCTTCGAGAGGCAGGTTCTGCCGCCGCGAGTACACATCGGCCAGGCTCACCCACAGCGACTCCGGCGTGAACGGGTCCTTGAACCGCACCAGCAGCACCCGCTCCGCCTGGGCCGCCGGCAGCGGATCCCCCGCCAGGTGCAGCAGGTCGAGCAGGCTGTCCTTCACCCCGGCCTCGAACCGTCCGGGCCGGGCGACCGCCCCCTGGGCCCAGACGAACTCCGTGGCGGTCGGCACCTGGATGACGTCGCCGTCGCGCAGCCAGGGGTTCAGCGCCGCGTTGCCCGTCTGCAGGAAGAGGTCGAGGTCGCAGTACTCGCGCGTGCCGTCGGCGTGCCGCACCTCGATGCGACGGTGCGACGCGCCGCCGAGCAACTGGTCGCCGGTCAGCACGTCGCCCACCCGAAGCGCCCCGCTCGCGTCCACCGGGCCGGGCCGCTGGACCTGTCCGGTCAGGTACACGCGGAACGTGCGTGGCCGCGCCAGGCGCAGGTCCATGTTCACGTCGCGGTAGCGCTTCCCCATGAGCTCGAGGACCTCGGTCCTCACGTCGCCGAGCGGGCGTCCCGCGACGTGAACGACGGCCGCCCCGGGCACGAGCACGGTCCCCTCGGGACCCACCTCGATGGGCACGCTGCGCGAGAGCTTTCCCCACATCTGGAGCAGCAGCACGTCGCCCGGACCCACCCGGTACGTGGCCGGGTCCACCGGGCCCGGCAGGGTGACGGTGCGCCCCAGCGGCAGCTGGTACAGACCGGCGGCGGCCGTCTCGTCTGGCCCCAGCAGCGTCCTGACGGTCGCGGAGGAGAGGCCGCCCGTCACCCCGGCCTGACGCGGCGGGCTGGAGAGGCTCCGCTCCGCCGGGTAGTCCGCATCCGACGGCACCTGCGCCCGCGCCGTCGTGGCCGGGGCGACGGCCGCGAAGGCCAGCAGCGCGGCCGCGATCCATCCGAGCTTCCTCACGCCTGCCCCTCCTTCAGCACCTTGCGCTGCCCGTAGGCGCGCTCGTAATAGGCGCGGAACTCGCCCGCCTTGATCGGGCGCCACCACGCTTCGTTCGCGCGATACCAGTCCACCGTCTGCCGGATGCCCTCGTCGAACGGCACGGCCGGCTTCCAGCCGGTGAGCCGGGTGAGCTTCGAGCTGTCCAGCGCATAGCGCCGGTCGTGTCCGGGCCGGTCCTCGACGTGGCGCACCAGCGACGCCGGTTTGCCCAGCAGCTTCAGGATCGCATCCGTCATGGTGAGCACGTCGAGTTCGTTGCCGGCGCCGATGTTGAACGTCTCCCCCTCCACGCCGGGCCGCGCCAGCAGCGTGACGATGGCGGCGCAGTGGTCCTCGACGTGGATCCAGTCGCGCCGGTTGAGGCCTGTGCCGTACACCGGCAGCGGCTGGTCCTCGATGGCGTTGGTCACGAACAGCGGCACCAGCTTCTCGGGGTACTGGCGCGGCCCGTAGTTGTTCGAGCAGCGCGTCACCACCACCGGCAGGCCGTAGGTCGCCCAGTAGGCGAAGGCCAGCCGGTCGCCGCCGGCCTTGCTGGCGGCGTAGGGGCTGCGCGGCATGAGCGGCCAGTCCTCGGTGGCGGCGCCCTCGAGCACCTCGCCGTACACCTCGTCGGTCGAGACCTGCAGGAACCGCTTGACCCCGCGCTGGCGCGCCTCTTCGCACAGCACGAACACGCCGTGGATGTCGGTCTGGATGAACTCGCCCGGCGACTCGATCGAGCGGTCTACGTGCGACTCGGCGGCGAAGTTCACCACCAGGTCGCAGCCCGCCATGGCCAGGGCCACCGCCGCCGGGTCGCGGATGTCGCCGTGCATGAACGTCAGCTGCTCCGGCGGCAGCCCGTCCAGGTTCTCGCGCCGCCCGGCGTAGGTGAGCGCGTCGAGCACGACCACGTGCGCGCCGGCGACACGCCGCAGGAAGTGGTGGACGAAGTTCGAGCCGATGAAGCCGGCCCCGCCGGTCACCAGCACGCGGCTGCCGTCGAGCGACAGCGGCTCAGCCATCCTTGCGGTTCCAGTCGTAGGGCACCTCGCCGCTGTGCGGCGCCACCCGGAACTCGTCCGGGTCGCCGTACACGTAGTGCTCGGTCGGCGTGTTCACCAGGTAGGCCGGCTCGGTGCCGATACCCTTCATGCCGTGCAGCACGCCCGGCGGGATGACGAGCAGGATGGGGTTGTGCTCGCCCATGAAGAACTCGTTTACCTCGCCCTTGGTGGGGCTGTCGTCGCGGCGGTCGTAGAGCGCCACCTTGGCCATGCCCTTCACGAAGACGAAGTGATCGGTCTGCTTCCTGTGGTAGTGCCAGCCCTTCACCACGCCGGGATAGACCACCGACAGATAGACCTGGCCGAACTTCTGGAAGAACTCGTCGTCGTCGCGCATCATCTCCATGAGCAGGCCGCGCTCGTCGGGGATGACCTTGAGCTTCTTGATCTTCACGCCAGCGATCATTTCGGCTTCCTCCGCGACCGGCGCGTGCTCCGGCGCGATGCGTTGAGCGGCGCGCCCGCGTGCCCGCGGCCCACGCCGATGTGCCGGAACCCCGCCGCCTCGACCTCGGCGGGCGCATAGACGTTGCGCAGGTCGCACAGCACCGGCCGGCGCATCAGGCGCTTGAGCCGCGCCAGCCCCAGGTTCCGGAACTCGTTCCACTCGGTGACGATGACCAGCGCGTCGGCACCGCGCGCGCAGTCGTAGGCGTCCTTGGTGAAGACGACGTCGCGCAGGGCGGGCAGGGCCCGCGCCCGCGGCATGGCGACCGGGTCGAAGGCGCGCACCTTCACGCCGCGGCGCCTCAGCCCGGCGATGATCTCCAGCGACGGGGCGGCGCGCAGGTCGTCGGGGTCGGGCTTGAACGAGAGCCCCAGCATTCCCACGACGGCGCCGCGCGCCGGGCGGCCTAGGCCGCGCACGATCTTCTCGACCATGAGCCGCGTCTGGTTGCGGTTCGCGGCGATGGTCGCGTCCACGATGCCGGTGGCGACGCCGGCATCACGGCCCATCGCCGAGAGGGCCAGCGTGTCCTTGGGGAAGCAGGAGCCGCCGTAGCCCGGCCCGGCGTGCAGGAACTTGGGACCGATGCGGCGGTCCATGCCCAGGCCCTTCGCCACCGCCTGCACGTCGGCGCCCAGCGCCTCGCACAGGTTGGCGATCTCGTTGATGAACGAGATCTTGGTGGCGAGGAAGCAGTTCGAGGCGTACTTGATGAGTTCGGCGCTCTCCAGCGTGGTCACCACCGTGGGGGTCTCGAGCAGGAAGAGCGGGGCGTAGATCTTCTTGAGCATGTCGGCGGCGCGCTTCGACTCGGCGCCGATGACGACGCGGTCGGTGCGCATGAAGGTCTCGATGGCCGCCCCCTGGCGCAGGAACTCGGGGTTCGAGGCCACGTCGAACTTCGCCCCGCGCTTGGCGCGCTTGGCGATGTAGTCGCGCAGGTGGCGGGCCGTGCCGACCGGGGCGGTGCTCTTCTGCACGACCAACTGGTAGCCGTCGAGGTGCTTGGCGATGACGTCGGCCACATCGTAGATGGCCCGGGTGTCGGCGCTGCCGTCGCGCTTGGGTGGAGTGCCCACGGTGATGAAGACGACCTGTGCGTCGTCGAGGGCCGCGACCAGGTCGCTGTCGAAGTGCAGGCGTCCTTCCTGTACGTTGCGCGCCACCAGATCGGGCAGGCCGGGCTCGAAGAAGGGCAGCTCCAGGGCCCGCAGGCTCTCGATCTTCCCGGCGTCGGTGTCCACGCAGGTGACGCGGTTGCCGAAGTCGGCCAGGCAGGCGCCGGTGACGAGGCCGACGTAGCCGGTGCCTACCACGGTGATGGAGTACACGTGGGGTCCTTTCGAAGGTGTGCGGCAGCGCGGCAGGCCCTTCGAGACCGGCGCGGGGGCCCTGCCGCAAGTGGCTGCAGGGGCGCGAGTCTAGGGTGTGCCCGCGAGGCGGTCAACCGGGCGACCCCGCCGCGAAGAGGCCCGCGACGCGGCTTGAGAAGCCCCGGCTTCGGGACTAGTGTGCCCGCCCGTCCGGTCTGGAATCGCGGAACGGCGATGTCCCGTGAGGAGTCAGCATGACACAAGGTCGTACATCTCCCGGCGCGGCGCCGCCGCCCCCGGCGGGGCCCCGGTTGACCGGCGCCTGGACCCTCGTGCGAGGGACCGTCTGGAACCAGCTCGGCCAGGTCTTGCCCCTGCTGGCCGCCCTGATCCTCATCCCGACGCTCATCCGCGCCCTGGGCGTGGACCGCTTCGGCGTCCTGTCTCTGGCCTGGATGCTGATCGGCTACTTCACGCTTTTCGATCTCGGCGTCTCGGGCGCGCTCACCCGCCTCGTGTCCGAGAGGCTTGCGGCGCGGCGCGAGGGCGAGGTTCCCGGGCTCGTCTGGACCGCCCTCGCTCTGACCACCACGATGGGCATCGTCGGCGCGGTGCTGATCGCGGCGGCCGCCCCCTGGCTGGTGGGCACCGCGCTGCGTGTGCCTCCAGCCCTCCAACGCGAGACCCTGCAACTCACCTGGGTGCTCGCCTGCTCGCTGCCGCTGGTGACCGGAACCGCCGCGCTGGCGGGAGTGCTCGCCGCGCAACAGCGCTTCGGCGTGCTGAACGCCATCCGCGTGCCGATGGGCATCCTCACCTACGTGGCGCCGCTGCTCGCGCTGCGGGTCGAGCAGTCGCTGCTGTCCGTCGGGCTCGCCCTGGCCGCGGTGCGCGCGCTCGGGGCCTGTGCGCATCTCGCCGCCTGCATCGCGGGCACGCCGGGGCTCGGCGACGGCATCCGGCTCCGGCGCGGATTCGTGCGGCCGATCCTCAGCTTCGGCGGCTGGATGACCGTGACGGCGGTGGTGAGCCCGCTCATGGTGTACCTCGACCGCTTCCTCATCGGGGGCATGCTGTCGCTGGCGATGGTCGCCTACTACACGACGCCCTACGACCTCGTGCAGCGCTTTGCCATCCTCTCCATGCCGGTGGTGACCGTCATGTTCCCGGCCTTCGCCGCCAGCTTCGACACCGACCACGATCGCACCGTGCGCCTGTTCGACTGGTCGGTCCGCGGCGTCGCCACCCTCCTCGTCCCTGTCGTCGTCGTCAGCGTCCTGCTGGCGCCCGAGTTGCTCACCCTCTGGCTCGGGGGCGACTTCGCCTCGCACAGCTCCGCCGTGCTACGCCTGCTCTCGCTGGGGATGCTCCTGAACGGCATGGCGATGATCGCGCTGTCGTTCCTGCAGAGCACCGGGCGCCCCGATCTGGGGGCGCGGCTCCACGTCCTCGAGCTGCCCGTGTACCTGCTGGTGCTGTGGCTGCTCATCGGCCGGCTGGGCATTCTGGGCGCGGCGCTGGCGTGGTTCCTGCGCGTGGCGGCGGATGCGGCAGCGCTCTTCGCGATGGCGCGTCGGCGCATCGGCCCCGGCTCGGATGCCGCGCGGACCGCCCTGCTCGTCGGTGGCGGCGGGACGCTGCTGATCGCGGCCGGGACCGCGCTCCCGGGGCTCGGCTGGCGCGCCGGCTACGCCCTGGTCCTGCTCGCGGCCTTCGGAGTCGTGGTGTGGCGCACCGTGGTCGTCCCGGGACGACGCATCCTCCTCGAGGCCCGCCAACTCCGCGACGGCCATTGAGGCGGTACAGCAGAACGGGCCGGCCTTACCCCCGCCCCCGCCACTCCTCCAGCACGTCCTCGAGCGTCCGCTCGAGCGGGATGGAGGCGCGCCAGCCGGTATCGCGGAAGATGCGCGCGGGGTCGCCCACCAGCCAGGGCACGTCGGCGGGGCGCATGCGCGCGAGGTCCGTCTCCACGGCGATGGGGACCCGCGCCAGGGCGATCATCCGCCGCACCACGTCGCCGAGCTTCACGCCCTCGCCCCGGCAGACGTTGTAGGCCGCGCCGCGGGTGCCGCGCTCGAGCAGTACGAGGTAGGCCACCACCACGTCGCGCACGTCGGAGAGGTCGCGCGTCACCTCGAGGTTGCCCACGTTGAGCACCGGCTCGGCCCTGCCCGCCTCGATGGCGGCGATCTGCTGTGCCCAGCCGGGGACGACGAACACAGGGCTCTGCCCCGGCCCGGTGTGGCTGAACGCGCGCACGCGTACGACGTCGAGCCCCTGCCCCGCGGCCGCCGCGGCGAGGCCGTCGGCCTCGGCCTTCGAGGCCGCGTACGGGCTCACCGGCGCGAAGGGCGCGTCCTCCCCCACCCGGCTGCCTTCGGGCTGCGGGCCGTAGGCCTCGCCGCTGCCCACCACCAGCACCCGCGCACGCGGCGCCCCGGCGCGCACGGCAGCCAGCAGGTTCTCCGTGCCGGCGACGTTCACGCGGAGGGTCCCCTCGGGGTCGTCGAACGAGCGGGCCGCACTGCTCTGCCCGGCCAGGTGGACGACGGCGTCGGGACGCGTGAGCGCCACCGCGTCGGCCACGGCCTGCGCCTCGGCGAGATCGGCGGTGTGCCAGCCGGAGAGCGGCAGGCCGAGCGGTGGCTCGGGCTCGATGCCGAGCCCCACGACGCGGGCGCCCTCGGCGGTCAGCGCACGCGCCAGGTGCGGGCCGACGAAGCCGCTCACCCCCGTGACGAGGATGGTCCGGCCGGCCATGGCAGGCCCCGCTACCGCGCCCGCCAGAAGTCGAGCATGTCGCGCAGCGTCTGCTCGAAGGGGATGGTCGGCTCCCAGCCCGTGGCCTTCGTGAACTTGCTGCGGTCGCCGAGCAGCACCGGCACGTCGCTGGGGCGCAGCCGCAGGCGGTCCTGGCGCACCTCGATCTTCGCCTTCGTCATCCCCAGCAGCAGGTCCAGCACCTGCTGGATGCTGTAGGCCTTCCCGCTGCACAGGTTGTACACCTCGCCGGGCTCGCACTTCTCCAGCGCCAGCCAGTAGCCGCGCACCATGTCGCGCACGTCGGTGAAGTCGCGCTTGGCCTCGAGGTTGCCGACGTGCAGCACCGGCTCCTTGCGGCCCTTCTCGATGTCGGCGATCTGCTTGGCGAAGTCCGAGGCCACGAACACCGGGCCGCGCCGCGGGCCCTCGTGGTTGAAGCCGCGGGTGCGCACGCAGTCCACCTTCCACGACATCCAGTACTGGTAGCCGAGCATGTCCTGCGCCACCTTGCTCACCGCGTAAGGCGAGAGCGGGCGCAGCGGGTTGGTCTCGCGGATGGGCAGCTCGTCCGCGTGGACCATGCCGTACTCCTCGCTCGAGCAGGCGAGCTGGATGCGGCAGGTCAGGCCGATGCGGCGCACGGCCTCGAAGATGTTCAGCTCGCCCAGCACGTTCGTGGTGAGCGACTCGGTCGGCGCGCTCCACGAGGTGGGCACGAACGACTGCGCCGCCAGGTGGAAGATCCAGTCGGGCCGGATACGCTCGAGCGTGTCGCGGGTCGAGGAGGCGTCGCGCAGGTCGCACTCGACCAGGGTGATCTTGTCCTTGACGTGCTCGATGTTCTCCAGGGGACTGCGCCAGCGCTGGATGCCGAAGATCTCGCAGTCGTTCCGGGTGAGCATGTAGTCCACGAGGTGGCTGCCGGCGAAGCCGGTCACCCCCGTGACGAGCACGCGACGCATGGTGGAAGCCCTCGGGTCCAGGGTGGATACGGCGGAGCGGCCACGACGTTAGGGGCTGCGGGCCGCGCGGTCAACGTCGCGCCGGCCGACGCGTCACCGGCGCCCCGCCACCCGGTCGGGGCCCGTGGCCTTCAGCGCTTCGAGACGCCGCACGATCCTGTCCCAGCCGAACTCGCGCCGCACGTGCTCCCGGGCGCGCTCGGCGCGCCGGGCCGCAGCGTCGCGGTCCCGCAGCGTCGCGGCGACCGCATCGGCGAGTCCCGCGGCGTCTTTCGCGGTCAGCACCAGCTCGCCGTCACGCGCGCCGATGGCCTCCGCGACCGGCGGGGTCGTGACCACGGGCACTCCGGCCGCCATCGCCTCGAGCACCTTGGTCTGGACCCCGGTGGAGAACCGCAGCGGCGCGAGCATCACGTCGGCCGAGGCCCACATGTCCCGCAGGTCGGGCAGCGGACCGGTGACCTCCACCCCCGGGGCGGCCGCAGCCGCCTCGTACACGGCGGGGACGGGGTCCGCACCAGCCAGCAGGAACCGCGCGTCCGGGAACGTGGCGCGGATCGCCGGCCACACCTCGCGCGCCGCGAAGAGCGCCGCGTCCACGTTGTGCGGGACGGAGAGGTTCCCGAGGAAGACGATGCGGGGCGGCAGACCCGTGCGACGCTCCACGTCGAAGAGCCGCTCGTCCACGCTGTGCGCCAGCAGCTCGACCCGCGGACAGCCGATGCTCCGAAGGTCGGCCACGTCCGACGGCGAGATGGCCCAGCTCTCCCGGAACGACCGGCTCATGCGAAGCGTGTAGCGGTTCAACCGCCAGCGTTCCCACCGCATGCCGGGGCGCTTCCAGCCGGGCGCGAATCGCATGGAGCGCTCGAGCGCCAGCCCGAGGGAATCCACCAGCCACAGCACGCGGGCCGGGTGCTCCACGTCCGCGACGAAGGGAGCCATGCGGATGAGTTGCGCGAGGACGACGTCGAACCCGCCCGTCTTCACCAGCCTCCGGACCAGCGCGTGCATCCGGTGGGAGCGGTAGAACGAGACCTGCGACGGCACGGGCAGCGGCAGCCCGGCCCAGGCCTGCAGCCAAGAGCGCCAGCGCGGCAGCCGAACGGTCTCGATCCGCGCGCAGTAGCGCGACATCTGCTCGAGCGCCTCCGGCGGCTCGCGGCCGTCGGTGAAGGAGACCAGGGTGATCTCGTGCCCGGCCGAGAGCTTCTGCAGCACGTTGAAGGCCATCACCCGGTCACCCCGGTCGGGCGGCCAGGGAAACCGCGAGGCGAGGAAGAGAATCCGCAAACGAGGCTCCTGGTTGCGCGTCGAAGGCCGTCCCGTGCGGCGCGTTGCGCGCGGCCGAAGTCGGAGGGCCAGCGGGACGGGACGGACCGGCCCGCAGTCTCGCGCCGGGGACGTTCCGTGACAAGTCGGGGACCTCGGGTCCGCACCGGCCGGGCCCCGCGCCGCATCCACAGGGAGACGGGCCGTATGCTACAGTCTCTGGCCCGTGTCCAACCGAACGTCATCCGCGCTGGCCGCGCCCGGCCCTGGGCCCGCGCCCACGCTTCGCGCCGGTGCCGCTCCGGCAACCGAGGAGACCATGGCGCAGACGCAACCCACCGCTCCCGCGGCCCCGTTCCCGGGCCGCATGGACATCGAGCAGGTGCGGCACATCCTGCCGCAGCTCATCGACGCCCTGAGCGACGCCGTGGTCGTGGTGGACCGTGCCCAGCGCATCGTCGCCGCCAACCGGCGCTACCTCGACGCCTTCGGCGACCGGCGCGCCGCGGTCATCGGCACGAAGTGCCAGGACGTCCTGCGCTGCCCCGAGGCCGGCGCGCTGAGCCCGGGCGCGCGCTGCACCGCCTGCGAGGTGCTCGAGCTGAAGCAGCCGGTGCGCCGGGTGCGCAACATGACCGACCCGAGCGGCGCCCAGCGGCGCTGGGAGGCCACCTACAACCCGGTGCTCGACGCCGGCGGCGAGGTGAGCCACGTGGTCGAGGTGTGGCGCGACATCACCGAGCGCAGCGACCTCGAGTCGCAGCTCGCCCACAGCGAGCGCCTCGCCTCGCTCGGCACGCTCGCCGCCGGCGTGGCGCACGAGCTGAACAACCCGATGGCCGCCATCCTCGCTGGGGTCGAGCGCCTGCGCCGCTGGCTGACGCGCGAGCAGCAGCTGCCCAAGCACAGCAAGGACGACGTGGACGCGGTGCTGCAGGGCATCGAGCGCGAGACCCAGCGCTGCACCGAGACCACCGGCAAGCTCCTGCTGCTGGCGCAGCCCTACCGGGCCGCCACCGCCTGGGTGGACGTGAACCGCGCCGTGCGCGACATGCTCTCGCTGCTCGGCTACCAGATCACCAAGCAGGGCATCGCCACGGTACAGGACCTCGACCCGAAGCTGCCGCTCGTCTGGGCGCGCGAGTCGGGCATCCGCGGCATGTGCATGAACCTGTTCATGAACGCGGTGCAGGCGATGAAGGACGGCGGCATGCTGACGGTGCGCACGCGCAGCGCCGGCTCGCGCATCACGCTCGAGGTCGGCGACACCGGCCCCGGCATCCAGCCCCAGCACCTCGACCGCATCTGGGACCCGTTCTTCACCACGAAGCCGATCGGCCAGGGCACCGGGCTCGGCCTGTCCATCACCCAGCGCACCGTGACCGGCTACGGTGGCACCATCCGCGTCGAGAGCCGACCGGGCGAGGGCGCGCGGTTCGTCGTCGAGCTGCCGGTCGAGGGCCCGGGAGGCACCGATGGCTGAGGTCCGGCTGCTGCTGGTGGACGACGAGGAGTTCTTCCGCGAGAGCGTGGCCAAGGAGCTGGGGCTCACCGGCTACGCGGTCGAGTCGGCGGGCTCGCTGGCCGAGGCGCGGCGCCTGCTCAAGCAGGGCTCCTTCCACCTCGCCGTGCTCGACCTGCGCCTGCCGGACGGCAGCGGCCTCGACCTGCTGGCCGAGATCAAGGAGACCTCGCCGCTCACCGAGGTGGTGGTGCTCACCGCCTTCGGCACCATCGAGGAGGGCGTGCAGGCCATCAAGCAGGGGGCGCACGACTTCCTCACCAAGCCCTGCCGGCTCGACACGCTCGAGGCCGTGCTCGAGAAGGCGGCCGAGAAGCAGAGCCTCGAGCGCAGCAACGCCGCGCTCGTGCACCAGGTCGAGCGGCTGCAGCCCGGCCAGCGCTTCGTCGGCCAGTCGCCGCAGGTGCGCGACATGCTGCGGCTGGTGGACCGCGTCGCCCCCACCGACTCGACCGTGCTGATCCGCGGCAAGAGCGGCGTCGGCAAGGAGATGGTCGCCAACGCCATCCACCGGCAGAGCCCGCGCGCCCGCCAGCCGTTCGTGGTGGTGGACTGCGCCGCCCTGCACGAGAACCTGCTGCAGAGCGAGCTGTTCGGGCACGAGAAGGGCGCCTACACCGGCGCCGTCTCGCTCAAGCACGGGCTGTTCGAGGTCGCCGACCGCGGCACCATCTTCCTCGACGAGATCGCCGAGATCACCCCGCCGCTGCAGGTGAAGCTGCTGCGCGTGCTCGAGACCGGCACGTTCCGCCGCCTCGGCGGCACCGCCGACATCCGCGTGGACGTGCGGGTCATCGCCGCCACGAACCGCTCGCTCGAGACGATGATGAAGGACGCGCAGTTCCGCGAGGACCTCTACTACCGGCTCAACGTCTTCTCGATCACCATCCCGCCGCTGCGCGAGCGCAAGGGCGACATCCCGCTGCTGGTCGAGCACTTCATCCGCAGCTCGGCGCTGGCGCAGAAGCGCGAGAGCCGCGTCGCGGTGGACGCGCTCGAGGCGCTGCAGCGCTACCCGTGGCCGGGCAATGCGCGCGAGCTGAAGAACGTGATCGAGCACGCCCTCATCCTCTGCGACGGCGACACCATCGAGCGCGAGCACCTGCCGGTGGCCGTGCGCATGGGGCCGACGTTCGGCGCCGAGGAGGGCGCCACCGGCCTGATGACGCTGGAGGAGGCGGAGAAGAGCTACATCCGCCGCGTGCTCAACGAGTGCAAGGGGCACCGCCAGAAGGCGGCGCACATCCTGGGCATCAGCGAGCGCACGCTGTACCGGAAGCTCCAGGAGATCGGCGAGATCCAGCCGTCCGGCTAAGGCCTTGCGCGAAACGCCCGATCACGGCGTTGGCTCCGTCGCTCCTCGCTGCGACGTATCCGTCTGGATACGACTCGCTCGTCGCTCCGTCGCCGCCTTGTCCTCGGACGTTTCGCGCAAGGCCGAGAGGCCTACCTACCGTCCGAGTGTCGCGCTCCACGCCGTCACGCTGTCGCGCTGCGCTCCCGCCGGTGCCATGCCCAGGAAGGCGGTGAACACCTCGGCCGCCTTCGCCGCGCGCTTCTCCGTGGCCCCGGCCTGCCAGGCGCGCCAGCGCGCGCGGGCGAGCTGGTAGCGCGTCTCGGCCTCGAGCCGCGTGCCCTGCGTGCCGAGCAGCACCATCGCCCACTCCTCGGCGGCGGAGTCCCACGCCGGCGCGCGGCGCATCGTCTCGGCCAGCGCGGTCAGGCGCTGCGCGTTCCGGCCGTGCACGCCGGTGAAGGTCGGCTGGTCGGCGAACGGGTCCGCCGCCGACTCCTGCTTCGCGGCCCCCAGCGACTGCTTCACCTGCCGCAGGGGCGCGGGAGCGCGCGCGGCCTGCGGGGTGGTCGCCTCGGCGCCATACCCGTAACCGGCCTCGGGCGCGGCGGCGCCCTCGGTCGTGGCGGTTGCCTCGTTCGTGGTCGCGGCCGTGGGCGACGGGATCACGTCGCCGAACTGCGGCGCCTGGGCGCGTCCGCCGAGCTTCTCCTCGGCCGACGGGACGGCGGCGACGCGGTCCTGCGCCGGCGGCGTGGGGGTCATCCCCTCCTCCTGCGTCACCGCGACGCCGCCCCTCTCACGCCTGGCGAGCGGGCGCCGGACCGGCGGAGCGGCGGCCTTCATGGACCGCTCCCCGTCCGCCGCGGCCGGCGGCGGGGCCGTCACGGCCTCCGTGGGCCGCGCCTCATCGGTCGCCGCGGGCGCGGGAACAGCCGCGGGAGGCGCGACCGAACGGGTCGGCTGCTCCGCCGCCGGGTGGCGCAGCGCCGGCATGGTCACCTCGCGCGTCGAGAGCATGACGATGCCCGCGCCCACGACCACCGTGGCCACGGCCCCCACCACCGCGAGCTTGCGCGGCGAGCGGAACCACTCCGCCAGACCCCGCGCCTCGGGCACGCGCGCCTGCGCACCCCGCAGGCCGGCGGCGCGGATGCGCCCGCCCACGCGGGCGGCGAAGTCCTCGAAGTAGGCCTCGCCGGGATCGTGCTCGAGCGCGCCGCGCAGGTCGCGGTCCTGTGCCAGCAGGCCGGCCAGCGCCTCGCGGCACGCGGGGCACGACTCGAGATGCCGCTCGGCCGCGGCCCGGGCGCCGCGCTCGGGGGCACCCGCGCGAAGCGCGGGTCCGTCGTCGGCCAGGGCGCTCAGCTGTTCTTCGCTCAGGTGGTTCATGGCGCTTCACCCGTCCTCTGGCGCAGCCGCCGGCGCAGCTCGGCGCGCGCGCGCGACAACCTCGACATCACCGTGCCCGCCGGCACGTTCAGCACGCGGGCGATCTCGTCGTAGGGCATGTCCTGCACCACCCGCAGCGCGAGCACGGCCTGGTGCTCGTGCGACAGGCCGGCGAACGCCTCCGCCAGCCGCTGCCGGCTCTCGGCCCCG
>JAXDBZ010000126.1:0-20754 GCA_034678345.1 Candidatus Eiseniibacteriota bacterium | reverse complement strand
CACCGCGAGGAGGACGGCGACCCGCGCGGCGCGCCGCGGCCAGGACGGCGAGGGACGCGCGCTCACGGCCGCGGGACGATGTCCTTCACCAGCGACAGCGGGTCCCCGACGCGCAGCGGCGCGGTGGCGAGGAAGGGCTGGCCGTAGCGCACGCCGATCTGCCAGCCCCAGTAGCGGGCGCTGGCGATGAAGGAGTCGGGCGGGGCGGGCAGTCCCGCGGGCCGCGGCCGGTCGGGGTGCGCGAACTGCGTGCGGTGGCACTCGAGCGCGCGAATCCAGTCGTCCAGGTGGTCCGTCACGTCCACGACGAACGTGGCCGTCGTGCCGGGCGGCAGGAAGTAGAAGTAGATGGCCTTCGCCTGGTGCGGCTCGCCCTCCACCGGGGCCTTGCGCAGGTGGGCGAGGTTGTAGGCGTTCGCCACCACCTGGCCGGTCTTGTAGTGGTCGTTGTGGCCGAGCCCCCGCCCGATGGGCAGGTGGTAGTAGGGGGCGAAGACGATCTGCGGACGGTGCCGGCGGATCATCGCCGCCACCCGGCAGCGGTTCTCGAAGGTGTCCTCGACGCGGTTGTCGCCGAGGTCGAGGTTCTCGCGCACGTCGAGCTGCAGGATCCTCGCCGCCTCGGCGCACTCGGCCAGCCGCTCCTCGACCGTGCCCCAGCCCATGTCGCCGGTGGTCATGTCCACGATGCCGGTGGTGTGCCCCAGCGCCTTCATCTTGCGCAACACCGCCCCGCAGCCGATCTCGGCGTCGTCGGGGTGCGGGCCGAACGCGAGGAAGTCCACTGCCATGGCGGGTTTCTCCGGGCTGGGGCGGGCGGGCCGAGGGGGGATGATAGCCACCGGGCCCCCGGGGGCCAAACCGGGCGGGACGGGCGCGGGGCCCGGGCAAACAATCCGGTATCCCGCGGGGCCGTCATGTCCTATGCTCGTGTCCGTGAGCGCCCGGGGGCCATCCGCCCCGGGCTCGTGATTTGGGGAGGCCGGGATGCTCTACTTCGCCTTCGGATCGAACCTCGACCCCGAGCAGCTGCGCGAGCGCTGCCCCGCGCACCGGCAGATCGGGGTGGCGGTGCTGCGCGACCACAAGCTCGTCTTCCCGATCTTCTCGGAGACCTGGGCGGGCGGCGTGGCCAGCCTGCAGCTGTCGCACGGCAACGATGTCTGGGGCGTGCTGCACGAGCTGAGCGACGAGGATCTCGCCAGCCTGGACCGTCACGAGGGGTTCCGCGGGCCCGGCGATCCCCACAACCTCTACGAGCGCCAGCACGTCTGGGTCGAGCTGGTGCGCCCCGAGGACGGCTCGGTGCCGCGTCGCGTGAAGGCCGAGGCCTACTTCGCGCACACCGCCAACCCGTCGGCGCCGTCGCGGCGCTACATGGAGGCGGTGCTGCGCGGCGCCCGCGCCCACAAGCTGCCCGACGACTACATCGCGCTGCTGGCGCGCATCCCCGTGCTGCCGGCGGCGGAGGGGGCCGAGGGCGGCTAGCCCCGGCCCGGCGGGCGCCGGTCACGAACCGGAGGACGCTCCGCTGCGGGCCTCCGGCGTCGCCGCGTCCGCCACCGGGTAGAGCTTCGCGAAGTAGTCGCGCACCATGCGCTCGGCCGAGAACTTCGTCGTTCCCATGGCGATGCTGGCCCGCATCATCCCGATCCAGCGGGCACGGTCGGCCCAGGCCGGCAGCACCTCGCCCTCGAGCACCTCGTAGAGCGCGGCCAGGTCCTTCTCGTCGTCGCCCGAGGTCTCGTCGCCGATGGCCCAGCCGTTCACGCCGTGCTCGCAGCCCTCGGGCCACCAGCCGTCGAGGATGCTCAGGTTCAGCACCCCGTTCATCGCCGCCTTCATCCCCGAGGTGCCGCTGGCCTCGAGCGGGCGGATGGGGTTGTTCAGCCACACGTCGCAGCCGCGCGTGAGCGTGCGGCCCAGGGCCATGTCGTAGTTCTCGAGGTAGACGACCTGCCCGGGGTGGCGTCGCTCGGCGTTCACCAGGCGCGCGATGATGGCCTTGCCGAGCTTGTCGTCGGGGTGCGACTTGCCGGCCAGCACGACGTGCACGCCCCGCGCGAGCAGCGGGCGCAGGCGCTCCTCGTCGCGCACGATCAGGTCGGGGCGCTTGTAGCTGGCGGCGCGGCGGGCGAAGCCGATGATGAGCCCGCCGGGGTCGAGCGCCAGGCCCTCGCGGCGCTCGATCTCGGCCAGCAGCTCCGTCCGGTGCAGGCTGTGCGCCTGCCACAGCCGTTCCGGGTCGTCGCCGGCCGCCCGGATGGCGGGCGACTGCCAGGTGGGCGCGTGCACGCCGTTGGTGATGGCGGTGATGGGGGCGCCGTCGCCGACGTGCTGCCACATGGTGCGCGCGGTCTCGCCGTGCAGCTGGGCGACGGCGTTCGCCGCGCGCGCCAGCCGCAGGCCGGCCACGGTCATGTTGAACGGGTCGCCGCCGATGGCGCGCATCTCGGCGCCGGACAGCTGCAGGCAGGCGCCCATGCGGCGCAGGTCCTTGAGCGAGTGTTCCTCGTTGCCCGCCTTCACCGGGGTGTGCGTGGTGAAGACGATCTCGCGGCGCGTCTCGGCCCAGGCCTCGGGGAAGGTCATGCCGCCCTCCATGCGCGCGGCGATCATCTCGACGCCGGCGAAGACGGCGTGCCCTTCGTTGAAGTGGTGGGTCGAGATCGGGATGCCGAGCCAGGTGAGCGCGCGGGCGCCGCCGATGCCGAGCAGCATCTCCTGGGCGATGCGCACGTCGGTGCCGGCCTCGTAGAGCCGGTGCGTGATCCAGCGGTCCTCGGCGCGGCTGGGCTGGATCAGGTAGAGCGGCACGTGCCCGAAGCGGGTGGTCGTCCAGACGTTGCAGGGCACCTCGTGGCCGCGCACGCTGACGCGCACGTGCACCCCGGTGTCGCGCAGGAAGGAGTGGTCGAAGGCCGGGAACTCCTCGTAGGGCTGGCCGTCGGGGCCGATGCGCTGGACCGAGTAGCCCCGCTCCCACAGCAGCCCCACGCCGATGACCGGCAGGCGGAGGTCGGCGGCGGCCTTGATGTAGTCGCCCGCCAGGATGCCGAGCCCCCCCGAGTAGATGGGGAAGGACTCGTGCAGCCCGAACTCCATGCAGAAGTAGGCGACGTGTGGGGTGCGGGGCATCCCGGCTCCGGGTCTGGGCGTACAGGGTCACGGCCTGAGGCAGGCGGGCGATGATAGGGGCGCCGCGCCCGGCTCACAAGGAGCCCCGGGGCGGCGAGCCGCCATCCCCCTGCGGTATCGGTCGGCGCCCGGCCGGGCTGAAGCGGGGAGCTCCGGGCCGCGCGCAGCGGCCGATTGTGCTAGCGTGCGGGCACGTCCGGGGTGGCCGCCCCCGCGATCCCAGGACCACAGGACGGCGCTCCGCCCCTCGCCCCGCACCGGCCGTCCCTGACGTCTCCACCAAAGGAGGGCCCCATGTTGAAGGAATTCAAGGAATTCCTGATGAAGACCAACGCGCTGGCGCTGGCCATCGGCGTCATCATCGGCGCCGCCGTCGGCAAGGTGGTGAGCTCGCTGGTGAGCGACATCCTCATGCCCATCATCGGCCTGCTCATCCCCGGCGGCGCCTGGCGCGAGGCATCCATCGCGCTGTCGCAGAAGATCGACGGCACGCCCGGCGCGGCGATCACCTACGGTGCCTTCCTCGGCGCCGTGATCGACTTCATCATCATCGCCCTCGTGGTGTTCATGGTCACCAGGGCGCTGCTGAAGCCGGAGCCCGCGGCCCCGGCGCCGCCGACCAAGGAGTGCCCCTTCTGCAAGGAGACCATCCCGGCCGCGGCCACCAAGTGCAAGGCCTGCGCGAGCAACGTCTAGCCCGGGCGCCTCGCCGCTGACGACGGCGCCCGGCTCGCTCGAGCCGGGCGTCCAGTTTCCGGGGCACGCCATCTCGGCTCTTGACACCGCCCCGGCCGGGTGACAACGTCCTTCCAGGCCCAGGGAGAGCAACGCGTGACGCGCCGGGCCGGGCGCCCCCCATCGGGCGCCCCCCGGCGCGCGGGTCTTCCCGGGCCGCTCCGGCACGGATGCCGGATGCCCACGCTCGACGCAGGGAGGCGCCCGCCTGAGCAGCTGCCTCGTCCATTCCGGCACGCTCGTTTGCATGGACGCGCCCGGCACCATCGCGCGCGGCGACCTGCTCGTGCGCGACGGCGTCATCGCCGCGGTCGGCGACGGCGTACCCGCGGCGCTGGACGCCCTGCCCGGCCGGCGCGCCGAGGTCTCGGTGGACGCCTCCGGCGCCTTCGTCCTGCCGGGCCTCGTGCACGGCCACCTGCACCTCTGCCAGACGCTCTTCCGCGGGCTGGCGGAGCAGAGCGACCTGCTGCGCTGGCTGCGCCAGGGCATCTGGCCGCTTGAGGCGCTGCTCACCGAGGACTCCATCGCCGCATCGGCCCGGCTCGGCCTGCTCGAGCTGATCGCCGGCGGCGTCACCTGCGTCAACGACATGGGCACGGTGCGGCACACGGACGCCATCGGCCGCGTGCTCGAGGCGGGCGGCATCCGCGCCGTCTTCGGCAAGGCGCTCATGGACCGCGGCACCGGCGTGCCGCCGGCGCTGCTGGAGTCGCCGCGGGCCGCGCTGGACTCGGCGCTCGAGCTGGCCCGGCGCTGGGACGGCGCCGCCGACGGGCGGCTGCACGTCTCGCTGGCCCCGCGCTTCATCCTCACCTGCAGCCACGGCCTGTGGCGCGACGTCGTGGACGCCTCGGCCGAGCGTGGCCTGATCGTGCACACGCACCTGGCCGAGAGCCCGACCGAGGCGCGCGAGGTCGCGGCGGCGGTCTCGACCACCGCCACGCGCTACTTCGCCTGCGCCGGCGTGCTGTCGGAACGCTTCGTCGGCGCGCACGGCGTGTGGGTGGACGACGCCGAGCTGGCGATGCTGGCCGAGGCGCGCGCGGCGCTGGTGCACTGCCCGGGCTCCAACCTCAAGCTCGGCTCGGGGCTGGCCAACGTGCGGCGCTGGGCGCGGGCCGGGCTCAAGCGCGGCATCGGCTCCGACGGCGCGGCCTGCGACAACCGCCTCGACACCTTCCACGAGCTGAGCTTGGCGGCGCTGCTGTCGCGCACGCTCGAGCCGGAGGATCCCCTCGGGGCCCGCGAGACGCTGGCGCTCGCCACCAGCGAAGGCGCGCGCGCCCTCGGGCTGGGCGGGGTCACCGGCTCGCTCGAGCCGGGCAGGCAGGCCGACGTCATCGTGGTGGACCACACGGCGCCGCACCACGCGCCGCAGCCGCTGCTCGACCCGTACACCACGCTGGTGCACGCCACGCGCGCCTCGGACGTGCGGCTGACCATGGTGGCGGGGCGCATCCTCTATCACGACGGGGAGTGGACGACGCTCGACCGGGAGCGGGTGCTGGCGGAGGCGCGCGCCGCGGCGCGCGACCTGGCGCGGCGCGCCGCGGCCGGCGGCTGAGCCGGACGGGGAGGCCGACATGCTGATCGGACCGTGCACGGTGGTGACGGGCGGGGCGAAGCCGGACGTGCTGGCGGACGCGGCGGTGCGCGTGGTGGGCGCGCACGTCGCCGCGCTGGGGCCGGCGGCGGTGCTGGCCGGGGCCTACCCGGAGGAGACGCTGTGGCCGGCGCGCGGCCGCGTGCTCGTTCCCGGCTTCGTGAACACGCACTGCTACCTCGCCCGGCACCTCGCCCGCGGCCTCGGCCTGCGCACCGCCGCCGAGTGGCGGCGCTACGACCGCCTGCTCTCGCCCGAGGACGTGCTGTGGTCGGCGAGCGCCGCGCTGGTCGAGGGCCTGCGCCACGGCGTGACCACGGTGTGCGACTTCCACCGCTCGGGCGCCTGCCCCGACCTGTCGCTGTCCGAGATCGTCGCCGCCGCCGGGCAGGTCGGCGTGCGCGTCGCCACCTGCTACGGCGCCAGCGAGTCGGACAGCGAGGTCGAGCGGCGCTCGGCCTTCGAGGAGTCGCTCGGCTTCGCCAGCGAGATGGCCCGGCGCCGCGACGGCCGCATGCGCGGTGTGGTCGGCGTGCAGGCGCGCACCCTCGCCGGCGTGGACACGATGGTGCGCGAGGCGCTCGACGTCGCCGACGGCCTGCTCGGCGTGCACGTGGACCTCGACCTCGACCTGACGCCCGCGGAGCGCTGGCGCTCGCGGGGCGGCTGGCGCGACGACGCGCCGCCGACCCTGTGGGCGCACGCCGAGAGCGCCCCGCGCGGGCTGCTGGGCGAGCTGCGCGAGCGCGGGGACGCGCTCACCGCCGTGGGCGCGGGCTCGGTCGCGGCGCTGGTGCGCGAGGGCGAGGTGGCGTGGGGCACCGACGCCGGCGTGAACGCGCCGCCGCTGCCCGACCCGCTGCTCGGCAT
This sequence comes from Candidatus Eiseniibacteriota bacterium, assembly GCA_034678345.1. Lineage (GTDB taxonomy): Bacteria > Eisenbacteria > RBG-16-71-46 > RBG-16-71-46 > RBG-16-71-46 > JANXPZ01. Next base: position 14,405 of record JAXDBZ010000126.1, on the reverse strand, counting down.
CGGCTTCGGCACGCCGGCCGAGGCGCACTACCAGCGGCTGTTCGTGAACGGCGCGCGCTGGGCCGAGCGCCACTTCGGCCAGGGCCTCGGCGTCGTCGCCGTCGGCTCGCCCGCCGACCTCATCCTGCTCGACTACCAGCCGGCTACCGAGTTCTCGGACCGCACCTTCATGGACCACCTCTGGTCGGGCATGCTGCGCGCGCCGGTCTCGGGCGCGATGGTGGGCGGCGAGGTCGTGCTCGACAACAGCACGCTCGTCAACGTGGACGAGCGCGAAGTGGCGGCGCGGGCCAAGGAGTGCGCGAAGCGCGTCTGGGACCGGCTGGGGTAGGGCGCGGCCGATCAGCCGCCGCCGCGCCGCACGAGCAGCAGCGTGACGTCGTCGCTGCGCGGCGCATCGCCGAGGAAGGCGTCCAGCTGCGCCAGCACGCCCCGCCGCACGTCGGCCAGCTCGGGCGCGGCGGCGGCCTCGAGCAGGGCCTCGCGCAGCCGTTCCTCCTCGAACATTTCCTCGCCCCGCTGCGCCTCGGGGATGCCGTCGCTGAAGATCGCCAGCAACCCGCCCGGCGGGATCTCCACGCCCGACGCACGGTACTCGAACCCGGCCAGCACGCCGAAGGGCACGCCGTTGCTCTCGAGCGACCGCACCTCGCCGCGGTGCAGCAGCAGCGCCGCGGGGTGCCCGGCATTCACGTAGCGGAGCGCGCCGGTGGCGAGGTCGAGGCAGCCAACGAAGCCGGTGATGAAGCGCCCGGGGTCGCCGTAGTCGCAGACGATGCCGCCGAGGCGCGAGGCCAGGACGCCCGGGTCCTCGCAGGTCCCGTAGAGCACGCGCGAGGAGGCCAGGAACGAGGACATCAGGAGGGCGGCGCCCATGCCCTTGCCGGTGACGTCGCCCACCTGGAACACCAGGCGGCCGTCGCAGGTGGCGCGGCAGTCGTAGAGGTCGCCGCCGACCTCGTGGCAGGGCTCGAGGCGGGCCTCGACCTGCCAGCCCGCGACCGGCGGCGGCGCCACGAGCATGCCGCGCTGGATCTGCGCCGCCGTGGCCAGCTCGTGCGCCAGCCGCTGCCGCGCCTGCTCGGCCGCCAGCAGCCGCGCGTTGCTGATCTTCACGGCCGCCATGTTCGCGAGCAGGGTGAGCACCTCGAGCTGCTGCGGGGTGAAGGCGATGCCGGCCTCCTGGCTGTCCACGTAGATCAGACCCAGCACGTCGCGGTTGTCGAAGAGCGGCACGGCCATGGCGGAGTGCACGGCCTGCATCACGATGCTGGCCTGGGCGCTGAAGCGCGGGTCGCGCAGGGCGTCCTGGGTGAGCACCGAGGTGCACTCCTCGAGGACGGTCCGCACGATCGAGCGCGACAGGCCCAGCGGCCGGTCCGACCGCCCGCCGTGATGCTGCGCGGCGACCTGGCGCAGCTCGCCGCTCGTCTCGTCGCGCAGCAGGAGCACGTGCCGGCTGCCGGGCACGGCGCGGGCGGCGATCTCGAGGATCTCGGCGCAGGTCTCGGCCAGAGGGCGCGGCAGCACGAGGATCTGCCCGGCCGCGGCGAGCAACGCCACCAGCGGCGAGGCACCGCCCTGCTGGCGGGAGTGCGCCTCGACCAGGTGGTCGGCGCGCAGTCGCAGCGAGGTGTCCACGCGCGTCCGCTCGGGGAGCTTCACCGGCTCGGCGGGCTCCTCCGCGGTCACCAGTAGCTCGACGTCGCCGAGCTCGAGCCGCGCGCCGGCGGCGAGCTCGGTGAGGTCGTGGACCTCCACCCGGTCCACCCGCGTGCCATTGCGGCTGCCGAGGTCACGGACGAGGAGGTGGTCCTCGCGCCGGACGATCTCGGCGTGGCGGCGCGAGACGCTGGCGTCGGGCAGGTGGATGTCGCAGGTGGAGGAGCGGCCGATGAGGGCGAGCGGCGCCTCGAGCTTCCACGTCACCGTGCGGCCGCCGACGTTGCCGGAGAGGCGGAGGGTCATGACGCGGCAGTCTATCCCCGGCCCGGACGCGGCGTCACTTCCGGACCAGCTCCGTCGCCAGGTTCGTGACCACGAGGAGGCGCCCGGTGGCGACCTCGCCAGTCGGCGTGTTGACGAGGAACCGCTGGCCGTCGCCGGTCGGGGCCCAGCGATAGGCACGGTAGAAGCCACCGATGGCCAGCGTGGCCCGGAACAGGAGCCGCGGCGCGCCCACCTCGACGGCCGCCCCGCCGCGCACGTCCACCGCCATGATGCTCTGGTCCGCTCCCTCGAAGAACAGCTCCCGGCCGTCCTCCCGCCACTGGGGGGCGCTGCCGCCGGCGGTCGAGACCCGAATCTTGGGACCGGGGCCGGGGTAGGGCACGATGTAGACCTCCTCCCGGCCCGACTCGTTCGAGACGTAGGCCAGCCACCTGCCGTCGGGGGAAACCCGGCCGCCGCCCTCGTTGAACGGGCCGTTCAGGAGCGGTCGCGGCGGCTGTCGGCCTTCGGGGGAGAGGGCCGCCAGGTCCCACCGGTTCACGCCGCTGACGGACGAGATGGTGATGACGTTCGCCGCCCGGGACCAGCCGTAGGGGGCCTCGTAGAAGCCCGGCGTGTGGCCCAGCGAGTCCTCGGTGCCCCCGCCCCAGGCCGAACGGATGTAGCAGCGCATCCGGCCGTTGCGGTACCCGCCGTAGGCGATGCGATCGCCGCCCGGCGACCAGGCGGGCGCAATCTCGTCCCCGGCCTCGAAGGTCAGGCGCGTACTGACGCCGCGGACGAGGTCGCGGACCCAGAGGTCCACCTCGTTGGCGGGTCCCGCGAGGATGCCGAGGGCCGCCCGGGTCCCGTCGGGTGAGAGCACCACGTCCTGGTAGTTCGCGGGCGGCGCCGCCTCGCCGAGGACGCGGCCGTCGCGGGACATCCACAGCAGGCGGGACGGTCCCTGGGCCGCCCGGGGACGGTACGCCACGCCGCCGGCGCGCGACGCCGAGAAGTACCCCACCGTTCCCCCGGCGACGTCGCCGACGGGCACGGGGTCGCCGCGGACACGCCCCGAGCGCAGGTCGAGCCGCTGGGCCACCAGCGCTCCTTCGTTCTCGTAGACGACGTAGCCCGGCACGTACTCGGCGCGGCTGGCGGTGTGCCCGATCTCGCGGTATTGCCTCGAGCCCAGCGTGCCGATGCGGATGATGTCCGGGCTGCCCGAACGGGATGCGACGAAGAGGAAGTGCCTGCCGTCGGGCAGGAAGAACGGCCAGGCGTGGCTGGTCTCGCCGTGCGCGTGGTCGAGGAAGCTGAAGGCCCGCACGGACCCGCCGGACGCGGGCACGCCCCGGATGGAATCGCTGCTGCCGCCGTCGAAGAGGATCCAGCCCCTCGAGCTCCAGCTGCCGTCGAAGCCACCGGGTGCGTCACAGATGGTGACGGCGGGGCCGCCGGCGACCGGGACCTTGCGCAGCTTCCCATCGGCGATGAACGCCAGCCACCTGCTGTCCGGCGACCAGAAGGGCCGTGCGCTCCCGACCTCGACCTCCAGCGGATGGGCCTCGACGGCGTCGAGCGGTCGCACCCAGATGCGGGCCGTGCCCGAGGAGTCGCCGGCGACGAAGGCCAGGGTCATCCCGTCGGGGGACAGGCGCGGCCAGGAGACAGCGACCGTTCCTCTCGGTGCCGGCACCTCGAAGCGTACGACCCGGGGGCGTTCGCGCGTGCGCTGGAACAGCAGCGCGCCCAGGACCGCCGCGGCCGCCACAGCCACCGCGGCCACCGCCCAGGCGATCCGCTCGCGGCCGCGCCGCCGCTTCGCGACCACCGCGGGTACGCCGGCACGCGAGCTGCCCTGCGCGATCCAGCCGAGCTCGAGCTTCACGTCGTGCGCGGTCTGGACGCGGTCCTCGGGGTCCTTGGCGAGGCAGGCCTGGATGAGCTGCTCGAGCGCCGGCGGGGTGAGGGGCGCCAGCGTGCTGGGCGGCGCGGGCTCCGAGGACATGATGGACGAGATGAGCGAGGCCTGGCTGCGCCCGCCGAACGCCCGCTTCGCCGTGGCCATCTCGTAGAGCACGCAGCCCAGCGCCCACAGGTCGGAGCGCGCGTCCGCCTCGGCGCCCTCCAACACCTCCGGTGCCATGTACTGGAAGGTGCCGACGATGGTGCCCTCGGCGGTCAGGGGGGTACCCAGCGTAGCTGGGTCGCTGCGCGTAGGGGAAATGGTGTCCTCGACCGCCGACGAGCCCGGGGCGGGCACCGGAGGCGCGGTCACGCGCGCCAGCCCGAAATCCATGAGCTTGGCGCCGCCCTTCGTGAGCATGATGTTGCCGGGCTTGAGGTCGCGGTGGACGATGCCGGCGCGGTGCGCGCGGTCCAGCGCGTCGGCGATCTCCGTGCCGCGGGCGAGCAACTCGGCCGTGGGCAGCGGCCCGCGCGTCAGCCGGTGCGCCAGCGTCTCGCCTTCGAGGTGCTCCATCACGAGGAAGACCGAGTCGTCCGAACCAGACTCGCCCGGCGCCCGGCCGATGTCGTACACGGCGCAGATGTGCGGGTGGTTGAGCGCCGAGGCGGCGCGGGCCTCGCGCTCGAAGCGCGCACGCAGCTCCGGGTTCGCCGCCAGCTGCGGGGAGAGCACCTTGACCGCGACGGTGCGCTCCAGCCGCGAGTCGCGGGCGCGATACACCTCTCCCATGCCTCCCGCGCCGAGGGGGGCGAGGATCTCGTAGGGACCGAGGCGCATGCCCGGGGCCAACGGCATCGCAAGAGCGAGTCTAGCGCCCGGGCGCCGGCGTCCGAAGCTCCGTTTGCGCCGTGCCGGACCCTGCCGTGCAAGGCGTTCCGAATCATGTCCTTGCGCCGCCTTCCCGTCCCGCCGGCCGACGTGCGAAGCTGTCCGCCCATGTCCGACTCCGCGACCCGCCGCCCGCCCCCGCCCTGCGCCTCCGCCCGCCATCCGCGCTGGTGCGGCGTGCTGTGGAGCGGCGTCTTCTGGATCCTCGTCAGCGAGACCTGCTTCGCGCTCATGCGCATCACCACGCGCTGGGGCGCGGCCGACCTGTCGGGCTGGGAGATCGGCGGCGTGCGCTTCCTCGGCGGGGCGCTGGTCGCCTGCGGCATCGGTCGCTTCCGCCGCGTGCCGCTGGTCGTGCGCGACCAGCGCAACGCGTGGATGCGCTCGATCTTCGGCACGGTGAACGCCATCGCCGTGTTCGCCGCGCTGGGCTCGGCCCGCATCGCGCTGGGCGACGTCGCCACGCTCATCGCCACCGCCCCGCTCTTCGTGGCGCTGCTGTCGGGCCCGGTGCTGGGCGAGCGCGTCTCGCCGCGGGTGCTGGCCGGCGCCGGGGTGGGTTTCTTCGGCGTCGCGGTGCTCTCGCAGCCGGCGCTGCGGGTCTCGGGCGACCTGGCGCTGGCGCTGCTGCTGGGGGCACTCTCCTACGGGCTCGCCATCCTACGGCTGCGGCGCATGGGCGGGCACGAGAGCAGCGAGGCCATCGCCCTGCACATGTCGCTGGTGGCCGGCGTGACGCTGCTCGTCATCTCCCTGCCCCGCTTCGTCGTGCCCACGCCGCAGACGCTGCTGCCGCTGCTGGGCAGCGCCGCCGCCGGCGGGCTCGGGCAGATCGCCATGAGCCGCGCCTACGGCCTCGGCCGGGCCGCGCGGCTGAGCGCGGTCTCCTACTCCGGCGTGGTCATCACCTACCTGCTCGAGGTGCTGTGGTTCCGCCGGCCGCCGCTGCCGCACCAGTGGATCGGCGCGCTGCTGGTCATCGTCGCCGGCGTGGTCGTCTCGACCCGCAGCCGCGCGCCGGCCGACGCCGAGGCGCCCGATCCGGACGCGGCGCCGTGAGGAGGAGGGGATGAGGCTCCCGCTCTACCAGGTGGACGCGTTCACCGGCCGGCTGTTCGGCGGCAACCCGGCGGCGGTCTGCCCGCTCGAGCGCTGGCTCGACGACCGCGTCATGCAGGCAATCGCCGCCGAGAACAACCTGTCCGAGACGGCGTTCTTCGTCCCGGCCGCGGCCGCCGGTGCCGGCGAAGCGGCGGCCGACTACGACATCCGCTGGTTCACGCCGGCGGTCGAGATCGACCTGGCCGGGCATCCGACCCTGGCCACGGCCTTCGTCGTCTTCCACCGGCTCGACCCGGCGCGCGCCCGCGTGACGTTCCGCTCGAAGAGCGGTCCGCTGGTGGTGGTGCGCGACGGCGATCGGCTGGCGATGGACTTCCCGTCGCGCCCGCCCCGGACGTGCGAGCCGCCGGCGAGGCTCGCGGAAGCGCTGAGGGCCGCGCCCCTGGCCACGTTCCTGTCGCGCGACCTGCTCGCGGTGTTCGCCGGCGAGCGGGACGTGCGCGCGCTCCGGCCGGACTTCGCCCGGATGAAGGCGCTCGGGCTGCACGGGGTGTGCGTCACCGCCCCGGGCGAGGACTGCGACTTCGTCTCGCGCTTCTTCGCTCCCGCGCTCGGAGTGGACGAGGACCCGGTCACGGGCTCGACGCACTGCATGCTGGTGCCCTACTGGGCGGAGCGGCTGGGCCGGCGGCGCCTGCACGCCCGGCAGGTGTCGGCGCGCGGTGGCGAGCTGTTCTGCGAGGATCGCGGCGAGCGCGTCGTCCTCGCCGGCCACGCGGTGCCGTACCTCGAGGGTGTGATCGAGCTGCCGGAGTAGGGCGGCTTCGGCCCCGCGCCTGTACCGGACGGGGCACGCCGTCGCGCCGGGTGTCCCGAAGCGGCCAGCCGCGCACCCGCGCGCGGGGTCCGGGCGCGCCGTCGCCGCGTGCCCGCGCGTGGAAACGCCGGGGCTTCGCGTCCGCGGCGCGCGGCACGGGCCCTGCTGAGGCCTGGGGTGTACGACGGATCACCCGCGATCCCACCACCTCGGAACGTCAGGAGGAAGTCATGAACCGCATCCCGCGCCTCATCACCACGCTCACGCTGGCCGCCATCCTCGCCGGCATCGCCGTCCCCGCCGCCGCGCAGTGCCCGTACGGGCGCGTGGCGCGCCGCGAGGCGCGGCAGTCGCTGCGCATCGAGCGCGGCCTGCGCTGCGACCAGCTCGGCCCGCGCCAGGCGCGGCGCCTGCGCCTGAACCAGCGCCACATCCGCCGCATGGAGCTGCGGGCCCGCGCCGACGGCCGCATCGGTCCGCGCGAGCGGGTGCGCCTGCGGCGCGCGCTCGATCGACAGGACGGCCGCATCTGGCGTCTGCGGCACAACGGCCGCGCGATCTAGCCTGGACTATTCATGAACCCGCTGCTGCGGACGCGATCTGACCGCAATCTGCTTCGGCCATCCTGCCGGCCGCTCCTCGACGGGGCGTTCAACCCCGACTGCGTCGCGGCCGGCAGTCTTGCCTCGCATCTTGCGGTCATCTCGCATCCTCGCGACGCGGGACCTGAATAGTCCAGGCTAGCCGACGCGAACGAACGAGCCGGCCGGGCGGATCACCGCCCGGCCGGTCTCGCGTGCCGCGTGGTCAGTCCGTGTCCGGCGCGAAGCGCAGCAGGTCCAGCGGGTGCGAGACGGACACGCTCCAGCGCGGCCCGCCGGCGTCCGGGCCGACCGGCCAGGCGCAGGAGGTGCGCAGCGTGCTGCCGGGCGAGAACAGAGCCGACTGGAAGAGCAGCGACACGCCCACCTCGCCGCGCCAGTCGCGGCGGCCGGGCCAGTCGTCGCCGCGCACCACCGCGCCGGTGTACGGGTCGCGTCCCCACACCGCGCTGGTGGTGCCGAAGACCGCCCCGCGCAGCGGCAGCGCCCCGGAGTGCGGCAGGCGGAGCGTCTCGAGCAGGTCGCCGGCCGTGACCAGCTCGAGCCGCGCGACGGCCAGGCCGGTGCCGGCGCGCGCGTCGCGGTGCAGGCTGCGCATCGTGCCGCCGCCCAGGTAGAACGCGGCCTGCGGCACGGCGTCGCCGGTGAGGCGCCCGTAGGCGAACTGCGGCACCAGCGCCGCGACGCGGCCGAGCGAGAGGTCGAGCGCGGCCGCCGCGCGGGTGCGGCGGTACTCGAAGTCGCTGCCCAGCCGGCGGCTGGCGGTCTGGTACTCGACCTCGGTCACGAGCGGCAGCCACGGCCAGCGCAGGCTCAGGGCGTAGCCGGCCTCGCGGGTGCGGCCCGGAGCGGCCGCCAGGTTGCCCGGCGTGACGAGCCGGCGGTCGAGCAGGTTCCAGCTCGCCGTGGTGGCGAGGGGCGAGTGCCAGAGGTCGCGCCAGGCGACGCGCGCGCGCCAGACGCCGTGCCCGTGGTCGAGCGAGCCGGCGAAGCCGTCGGCGCGCAGGTACTGGCTGGCGTCGTCGCCGGTGACGAAGGCGCGCAGGAAGTCGAGCGCCCGCTCGTCGTCGTCGCGGTCCAGGCGGTCGGTGCGGCGGCCGGCCCACAGATCGAGGGCGAGGGAGCCACCCGCCGCCGGCAGGCGGTTCGTGTAGCGTGCGCCGCCCAGCGTCGTGCGCGGGCCCACGGCGCGCGCCAGCTGTCCGGCCAGCCTGCCGAATCCGGGCTCGCCCGGCTCCTGGTTCCCGTCGCGCAGGGTGAGCGTGCCGCCCCAGGTGTTCCCGTCCACCCGGTTGAAGTCGTAATCGGGCGCCAGGCCGGCCGCCAGCCGCCGCGCTGGCCGGCTGGCGCTGTCCACCAGCACGGTGTCGAGGCCGGCGGTGTCGGTCGGCGCCGCGGCGAGCCCGAAGTAGCCGTCGGTCGAATCGGCCAGCTCGCGGAGGAAGCCGCCCAGCGCGGTGTCGGGCGCCGCCGGGACCTGGGCGCGGGCCGGCGTGGCGGTGAGCAGGAGCGCCGCGGCGAGCGCGGCGGAGAGCAGGACGGGGCGACTCATGACTTCCCTTTCGCCGGCGGCGCGAACAGCGAGTCGGGCAGGCCGGTGTTGATGGCGTAGTCGTCGAAGCGCATGGAGAAGTCGAAGCTGCGCCCCACCCGGGGCAGCGGCACGGACATCTCGGCGCGCATGAGCAGGCGGTGGAGCACCCAGTGGCCGTCCACGTTCGTCCGTTCGATGACGATGCGCTGGACGTCCTCGAGCAGCGGCGGGGCGGGGGAGTGGTCGAAGCCGACCTCCTGGCGCACGATGACGAAGTCGTTCGTGTCCACCCACACCACGCCGTGCGGCGCGGTGGGGTCGAGCAGCGAGCGGGGCTCGAAGCCGAGGCGGTAGATGACGTGGCCCCCGACCAGGTCGCGGCCGAGGATGCGGTAGCGGAACTGCCGCCGCCGCTCGGGGCGGAAGGCGAAGTTGACGATCTCCTCGTCCATGCCGCCGCGGGCCTTGAGCTGCACCTTCACCCCCGGCCGTCCCTTCTCCTCGCGCCCGGCCTGGTAGTCGCGCAGGATCTGGGTGCGCACCCGGTCGGGCCGCTTGCGGAAGACGCGGGCGACCCACTCGCTGAGCACCTCCGGGGCGCGCCTGGCGTCGCCGGTGCGCACCAGCCGGGCGGTGACGAGGAAGCGCTGGTCGGTCATCAGGGAGTCGCGGCGGCGCTCGCCGCGCTCGACCCGGGCGAGGATCTCGTCGAGCGTGACCCGGGGCGCCCGGACGAGCACCGGCGGCACCTCGGTGTGCAGGGTGTCCTCGGCCGCCAGCGTCGGGCCGGACGGCAGGGGCCGGGCCGTACCGGACGGGGCAGCGGCCAGCACGGCGGCGAACAGGGCGATGGTGGATGCGGCCATGGGGTCTCCGGGTGCGTCGGGGTGCGGCTCGGTCGCCACAGGGCGTCACGACGCCGCAACGCGCGGCGCCGCTTGGCCCTTTCGGCGTAGTGATAACGGCGGGCGTAGGATGGGCGCAAGCAAAGGACGGTTCCGGCACGGACCGTGCGACAACGACGGCGGATTCGCCCCGGTCCCGGGGCGGGCGAGCACGAAGGAGGGGTCCCGTGATGCGCAAGAACCTGTGGCTGGCCGTTCTGACGGCCGTGGCGTTCCCGGTGGCCGCCGTGGCCGGTGACTCCGTCTCCGGCAGCGCCGCGATCGGGTCTTCGTTCGAGATCACCGCGCCCCTGTCGGGCGGCGCGGCCATGCTGGCGCCCACGACGCTGACGCTCACCACGCCGTTCGTGGGGGGCGTGACCTATCGCCCGCGGCACTATCGCTCGCGCGCGCCGGTGATGCCGGTCACCACGCAGCTCCACGCCGGCTTCTTCGATCCCAACGAGGATCTCGATGCCGGGTTCGACTGCGGCTTCCGCATCGGCCCGCAGGTGGACCCGCACGTGCAGATCGGCGTGGGCATGGACTGGTGGCACCGTTCGGAGGAGAACGAGCTGGCCCTCGGCACCTACGAGGGGCCGGGCGGCGAGTTCGAGTCGCGCCTGCTGCTGTCCGAGTCCACGCTGGACCTCGTCCCGCTGCTGGCGTTCGTCCAGGTCAGCGGCGACGAGAACATGTCGGTGATCCCGTACGCCGGTGCCGGCATCGGCTACGAGTGGCTGTTCCTGAGCTCCGACAACTACCTGACCTACGAGACCTACGACGAGACCTTCGGCGGCCTCGGCTGGCAGGTCTGGGGTGGCCTGGGCATCCCGCTCAGCGGCCGCACGCGGCTCACCGGCGAGGTCTTCTACAACGGCTGCGAGGCGGCCAGCGACGTGGACGTCTACCTCGAGGAGTACGGCTACGTCACCGTGCGCGACATCGTGAAGATGAACGGCGTCGGCGCGCGCTTCGGCCTGGCCTGGGGCTTCTAGGCACAGCACCTCCGGAGGCTCCAGCCCGCCCGGGCGCCGCGAGGCGTCCGGGCGGTGTGTTGGTGGCACCTCCGGCCCTTGCCTCGCCGCGCGGCGGCCGATAGTCTGGCCGCACCATGCCGCGCAAGTCGCCGCGTTCCCGCCGCCGCGAGCCCCAGCCGCGCCTGCCGGGCAAGAGCCGCCCGCGCGCCACGCCCGGGCGCAAGCCCGCCGGTCCCCGGGCGAAGCCCGTGCGCGTGCCCAGGGCGGCGCACGCGCGTCGCGGGGCGCGCGCGGACGAACTCATCGCCCGCGCCGCGGCCGTCGCCGGCATCCTCGAGCGGATCTACCCCGACGCCGCCACGCCGCTCGTGCACGCGAACGCCCTGCAGCTGCTCGTCGCCACCATCCTCTCGGCGCAGTGCACCGACGCGCGCGTGAACCTGGTCACGCCGGAGCTGTTCGCGCGCTTCCCCGACGCGGCGGCGCTCGCTGGCGCCGACCGCGCCGGGCTCGAGGAGCTCATCCGTTCGACCGGCTTCTACCGCAACAAGGCGAAGGCCATCCAGGCCTGCTGCGCCGCGATCGTCGAGCGCTTCGGCGGCGAGGTGCCGCGCACGATGGAGGAGCTGGTCACGCTGCCGGGCGTGGGGCGCAAGACCGCCAACGTGGTGCTGGGCAGCGCCTACGGCCTGCCGGGCATCGTCGTGGACACGCACGTGCAGCGCCTGGCCGGGCGGCTCGGCTTCACGAAGGAGCGCGACCCGGTGAAGATCGAGTTCGCCCTGCAGCCGCTCGTGCCCGAGGCGAAGTGGTCGCGCTTCTCGCTTTGGCTCATCTTCCACGGCCGCCGCGTCTGCGTGGCGCGGAAGTCACGTTGCTCCATCTGTCCGCTCTCACCCCACTGCCCGCGCCTCGGCGTCACCTCCGCCTCGTGACACCCGGGCAGCGCGGCCGGGAGGTCCCCGTCATGCGCCGACTGTCCGCCCTCCTCGCGTTCGCGCTGCTCGCCGCGGGCGCCACGCCGCCCGCGGCCGCCGCGGAGCTGCCCCTGCCGCTCTACGGTCACGAGAGCGCCGCCGCCACCGACGACGCGGGCGCGCTCTACGTCAACCCCGCGGGGATCGGCCTGCGCTACCCGGCGGAGCTGCTCGCCTCGTGGGCGATGCTGGAGAACGCGCCCGACCTCGCGCGCTGGGCGGCGACGGTGGGCGGGCTCGGGCTGGCCTACGAGCGTGCCGGGGACCTCGGGCACACCATCGGCCTGGCGCAGGCGGCGGGCAACGAGCGACTGCGGCTGGGCTGGGGCGTGGATTGGCGCGTGGACGACCGCGCGCACCGGACGGTGACCGACCACCGGCTCGGTCTGCTCTCCCACCCGAGTCCGTGGCTGGCGCTGGGCGCGGTGGCGGAGCACCTGTTCGAGCCCGCGGTCGCCGGCGCGCGGCAGGACCGTGCCTGGACGCTGGCGGCGGGCTTCCGGCCGCTCGCGCTCGACCCGGCGCGGGCGCACGGTTGGGGCACGCGCCTCACGCTCACCGCCGACCTGATGATGACGGAGGGCGCGGCGCGCGGGGACGCACGCGTGCGCATGGGCGCCGAGTTCGAGGCGGCGCCGGGCCTGCTGGTGCGCGGCGCGCTCGAGGACCACGGCGGCGCGTACCTCGGCCTCACCCTCCGCGGCGTGAACAACACGCTGGCGGCGCAGCGCGGTTCGGCGGGACGGCACGCCCGCTCCTCCGGCGGCACGGTCTCGGTCCACGCCGGCGAGGAACGCACGGCGCTCGCGAGCCGCGCGCAGGAGCGGGTGGCCGTGGTGCGCGCCGGGGGCGACCTGGGCGACGACGCCATGTCGGGTCTCTCGCTCTTCGGCGGCACGGACGTCACGCCGGCGCGGCCGCTGCACCAACAGCTCGAGCGCGCCCTCGACGACCCGCTCACCCGCGGCGTGTTCCTCGACGTGCGCGGCGTGGGCAACATGGCGCAGATCGAGGAGCTGCGGCCGCGGCTCGAACGACTGCGCCGCGCCGGCAAGCCGGTGGTGGCCTACCTCGAGGTCGGCGCGGGGCGGGCCGATCTCTACCTCGCCTCGGCCTGCGACCGCATCGTGATGGCGCCGGAGGCGATTCCGAGCGGGCTCGGCCTGCGCGCCGAGCGCCGCTACTACCGCGGCCTGCTCGAGCGCCTCGGCGTCAAGGTCGAGCGCACCGCGTACGGGAAGTACAAGTCGGCCTACCGCAACTTCAGCGTGGACTCGACGCCGCCGGCCGACCGCGAGGCCATCGAGCGCAACCTCGAGGTGAGCCAGGAGCTGTTCGTGCGCGCGCTGTGCGCCGACCGGAAGCTGGGCCGCGAACGCGTGCTCGGCTTCCTCGACGGTCGCCCCTGGCGCGCCGAGGACCTCGCCGCCGCCGGCCTGCTGGACTCGGCCGGCTATCGCGAGGACGCGCTGGCCATGCTCGGCCGGCTCTGCGGCATGGGGGAGAAGCCGCGCACGGCGGCGCTGCCGAAGCGCCCCGCGGCGCGGCGCGAGTGGCTGCTGCCCTCCCCGGTGGCGATCGTCTACGCGCAGGGCGGCATCGAGACCGGGCGCAGCGGCGGGGACCTGCTGCTCGGGCCCACCCTCGGCTCGACCACGCTGATCGAGCAGCTCGAGCGCGCCTTCCGGCGCCGCGAGACCCGGGCGGTGGTGCTGCGGGTCGAGAGCCCCGGCGGCTCGGCGCTGGCCTCGGACCTCATCCACCACGCGACCCTGCGGCTCAAGCGCGAGACGAAGAAGCCGCTCGTCGTCTCGATGGGTAGCCTCGCCGGCAGCGGGGGCTACTACATCTCCTCCGGCGGCGACCGCATCTACGCCGACCGCTTCACCCGCACCGGCTCGATCGGCGTGCTCTCGATCAAGCCCTCGCTCGAGGGGTTCTGGGCGAGGCAGGGCGTGCGGCAGGACGACTTCGACCGCGGCGACTGGATGCGCGCCTGGTCCGTGCACCACGACTGGACGCCGGCCGAGCAGGCGACGGCCGACTCGGCGACGCTGCGCTTCTACCGGCGCTTCGTCGAGTGCGTCGCCACCGATCGCGGCCTGTCGTGGGACGCGGTGGACGCGGTGGCGCAGGGCCGCGTGTGGATGGGTGAGGACGCGCTCGAGCGGAGGCTGGTGGACGAGATCGGCGGGCTCGAGGCGGCGCTGGGCGAGGCGCGGCGGCGCGCCGGCGTGCCGGCGGGGGCGAGGATCCGGCCGTTCGAGTTCCGCCGCCCGCAGCCGGGGCTGCTCGAACGCGCGGTGGGCGGCCTGGTGCGCCAGGCGTGGGACGACGCCGTGCGCCTGCCGGAGCCGGGCGCGCCGCTGTACTGGATGGACGCGGACGAGACGCCCTGAGTCGCGGCGCGCGGGTCCGGCCGCGCCGGCTCAGTCGGCGCCGGCCGCGAGCGCGTGCCGCAGCCGCGAGGCCCAGGGTTCGGAGGGATCGAGCGTGAGGTAATCGCGCGCGGCCGCCTCGGCCTCGGCGCGGCGCCCCAGCCCGGCCAGCAGCAGGGCACGGTCGTAGAGCGCGACCGTCGCGGCCGGGTCGTCGCGGTCCACCGCGACGAACTGGGCGATGGCCTCGAGTTGCAGCCCGCGCGCCCGGAGCGCGTCGCGCTCGGCGCGGGCTTGGAGCGTGAGTGCCACGCCCAGCCCCAGGCGCGCCTCGGGTGCGTCGAGCCCCCGCTCGATCACCGCGCGGTAGCGGCGCTCGGCGGCCACGTAGCGCTGGCGGGCGAGATCGAGGTGGGCCAGCGCCACCCGCAGCCGCGGA
>JAXDBZ010000125.1:0-3075 GCA_034678345.1 Candidatus Eiseniibacteriota bacterium | reverse complement strand
CAAGACCATCTGCAAGGCGGTGCTGGCGCGGCTGGTGACCGGGGCGCCCGCGCCGGCGCCGGCGCCCGTCCCGGCGCCCGTCCCGGCCCCCGTCCCCGGGGCCCCGCGGACATGAGCCCGCTGGCGGGGGCCATCGCCACGCTGGGCCCGGTCGGCTCAGCTCCCCTGGCGCCGGCCACGGCGGCGAGCGCCGGGGTGGTGCGGGTGGGCTGGTTCCTGCCGGTCCCGCCGCTCTGGCTCGCCCTGCTCCTCATCGCGGCCGGGGCGGCCGTCTCGGTCTGGAGCGCCGGGGAGGCCGAGAAGGTCCTCGGTCACGATGCCAGGCCCATCGTCGTGGACGAGGTGGTCGGCCAGAGCCTGGCCCTGTTCCTCGTGCCTCACTCGCGGGCGGCCTTCCTCGCGGCGTTCCTGCTCTTCCGGCTCTTCGACATCTGGAAGCCCCTGGGCGCCCGGGAGTCGCAGGCCCTACCGGGCGGCTGGGGCATCACCGCCGACGACGCCATCGCCGGCCTGACGGCCTGCGCGGCGTTCCACGCGGGCACGGCCCTGCTGGGAGCGGCCGGCCTGCGCCCCTGGTAGGCCGGTCGGCAGCTGGGCCCGCTGCAACGGGTTGCACGAATGTGCCATGAATCCGCTTGCGTTCCCGGGGGGCGTAGCCGATAGTCTCCCTGTCTTCGGTCGGCTCGGGATGTTCTTCAGACGTTCGATTCCGCCAGGGAGACCTGGCGGCTTTTGTTTGAGGACCCGGAGACCGACGGAGTACGGCCATAGCGGCCGAACGCGGCCGCCGCGTGATGAGGCGGCAAGTGAGGGATCCTCGGATCCCGGTTTCAAGGAGTCTCAAGTGGCTCGTGGTACGGTGAAGTGGTTCAACGAGGCGAAGGGTTTCGGTTTCATCTCTCAGGAAGGTGGCGAGGACGTGTTCGTGCACTTCTCGGCCATCCAGGGCGAAGGTTTCAAGTCGCTCGCTGAGGGCGAGGCTGTAGAGTTCGACGTGACGCGCGGCCCGAAGGGCCTGCAGGCGTCGAACGTGCGTAAGCTGTAGCCCCGAGAACCACCTCACGCTGCGGGCGGCACCCGAAAGGGCGCCGCCCGCCGGCGTCTTCGGGCGGCTTGACGTCGTGTCGCGCCGGGGGCAGGGTTGGGGCGGCACTGTCGTCCCCTTGCCGTGCTGCGCTCCCCACCATCCGTAGTGGAGGTCCCCTCATGCGCGTCTCGCGAACCGCCGTCCTCGCCCTCGTGGTGCTCGCCGCCTTGGCGGCCACCGTTCCGCCCGCCGCCGCCGAGACCAAGCCCGTCCAACTGGCACTCTTCAGCCCCGTGCAGATCTTCCCGCCCGAGACCGACATCGTCGGCCTGCGCGTGGACCTGCTCTACGGCAAGAACCACAACATGGTGGGCCTGGACTGGGGGCTGGTGAACCACACGACCGGCCTCGAGGTCGGCTGGCAGCTCGGCGGGGTGGGCTACGTCGAAAAGAGCTTCACCGGCTGGCAGGACAACGTCGTCAACCTCACGCGGGGGACGTTCACCGGCTTCCAGTCGGGGCTCGTCAACCACGCCGCCAGCACCACGGCCGCCTTCCAGCTGGGCGCGGTAAACCATGGCGGCGCGGTGGTGGGCTTCCAGCTCGGCTGGGTGAACTACACGGAGTCCATGAACGGGCTGCAGGTGGCTCTGCTGAACTGGACGAAGCAGATGCACGGGGTGCAGATCGGCATCGGCAACATCATCGAGAAGGGCAAGTACCCCTTCCTGCCGGTCGTGAACTTCAACATGTAGCGGGTCTCCGCCAGGGACGGCCGCCATGCAGATCGAGATCGTTACCATCGGCAACGAGGTCCTCTCCGGCCGCACGGTGGACACGAACTTCGCCTGGCTGGCGCGCGCGCTGGAGCGCGCCCACGTGCAGGTGGGCTGGCACACCACCGTCGGCGACTCGGCCGAGCGCATCGGCGAGGTGCTGAAGCGCGCGCTGGAGCGCGCCGACGGCGTGGTGATGACCGGCGGGCTCGGGCCCACGCCGGACGACCTGACGCGCAAGGCCATCGCCACGGTGCTGGCCCGCCCGCTGCAGCTCGACGAGGCGGTGCTGGCGAACGTGCGCGAGCGGGTGCGGCGTTCGGGGCGGCGCGTGCCCGCCTCGGTCGAGAGCATGGCGCTGCTGCCGCGTGGCGCCGAGGCTTGGGTGAGCCCGGTCGGCTCGGCGCCGGGGCTGCTCATCCTGCAGGGCGAAAAGCCGGTCATCCTGCTGCCGGGCGTGCCCGGCGAGATGGAGTGGCTGGCCACCGAGCGCGTGGTGCCCTACCTGCGCGAGCGCACCGGGCGGCAGGTCGAGACCTTCACCCTGCGCACTTTCGGGGCCTGGGAGAGCCAGTTGCACGAGCGCATCGGCGCGCTGCCGCAGCGCTGGCCCGGGGCCACGCTCGCCTACCTGCCCAGCTACTTCGGCGTGGACCTGCGCGTCACCGTCGCCGGGCCGGCCGGGCCGCAGGTCGGCGAGGTCGCCGCCCGGGCGCGCGCCGAGCTGACGGAGCTCGTGGGCGCGGTGATCTACGCCGAGGACGAGCAGACCATGGAGGAGGTCGTGGGCGAGGCGCTGCTGGAGCGCGGCTGGCGCCTGGCCACGGCCGAATCCTGCACGGCCGGCCTGCTCGCCAAGCGCATCACCGACGTGCCGGGCGCGTCGCGCTACTTCGACCGCGGCTTCGTCACCTACTCGAACGACGCCAAGGTCGAGTTGCTGGGCGTGAGCGAAGGGGACATCGCCGCCCACGGCGCGGTGAGCGCCCCGGTGGCCGAGCAGATGGCGCACGGCGCGCGGCACCGCGCCGGCGTCGAGCTGGGCATCGCCGTCACCGGCGTGGCCGGGCCGGAGGGCGGCAGCGACGAGAAGCCGGTCGGCACGGTCTTCGTCGCCCTGTCCACGCCCGAGGGCGAGGTCGTGCGCCGCTTCCAGCAGCAGGGCTCCCGCGCCACCATCCGCGAGCGCAGCGTGCAGTTCGCGCTCGACCTGGCCCGGCGCCGGCTGCTCGGCCTGCCGCTCGAGGCGCAGCTCGCCGAGCCGCCCGCGGG
>JAXDBZ010000124.1:0-9373 GCA_034678345.1 Candidatus Eiseniibacteriota bacterium | reverse complement strand
GCCCGGGGGGGTATGTTGGGGTGGTTGGGGGTCGTTCCCGTCCCCCTTGCCTCGCGACGTGCGGACGGCCACGCCGCCCGCTGCGGCGGTCCTACTCCGCCGGAGTCGCTGCCGGCTCTTCCGTCGTCGCGGCCGCGGCCTTCCGCTTCGGCTTCTTCTCCTTGGGTGGGGCGTGGCCGTGCGTGCGGCGGTATTCGAGGTACTCCTGGTACTCGTCGGGCCGCTTGGTGAAGCGCATCGCCCACGAGCCGAACCAGTCCCCGAAGTCGTCGAAGTAGGTGTAGACCACCGGGACGACGATCAGCGTGAGGAGGGTCGAGGTGATGAGCCCGCCGATCACGGCGAACGCCATCGGGGCGCGGAACTCCGCGCCGGAGCCAAGCGCGAGGGCGGTCGGCAGCATGCCGAAGATCATGGCCAGCGTGGTCATGACGATGGGGCGCAGCCGCAGTTGCCCCGCGTCCACCAGCGCCTGCGTGCGGTCGGTGCCGCGGTCGCGGGCCTTGTTGGCGAAGTCCACCAGCAGGATGGCGTTCTTCACCACCAGGCCCATCAGCATGATGACGCCCACCATGCTCATCATGTTGAGCGAGCTGCGCCCCAGCGCCAGGCCGAGCATGACGCCGAGCAGGGCCAGGGGCAGCGAGAACATGATGGCCAGCGGCTGGGTGAAGCTGCCGAACTGGGACGCCAGGATGAGGTAGATGAAGATGATCGCCAGCAGGAGAGCCTCGACCATGTAGTTGACGGTCTCGGCGAACATCTCCTGCTCGCCGCTGAAACTGGTGCGGTAGCCGGGCGGCAGGTTCAGCGCCTTCACGCGCTTCTGGATGTCGCCGATGACCGCGGTCAGCGGGCGCCCCTCGTAGCTGCCCTCGATCGTGGCGATGCGCTCGAGGTTGCGCCGGTCGATCTGGTTCGGAGCGCCGCCGTAGCGCAGGCTCGCCACCTGGCTGAGCGGGACCATGACGGGCTGGCCGGTGCGCGGGTTCACCCGGCCGGTGGCGATGGGGACCCGTGCGAGGTCGTCGCGTGACGTCCGGTACTCGGGCGCGAGGCGCACGAGCACGTCGCTGGCCACGCCGTCGGCGTCCTCCCAGTCGCCGGCCTTCTGGCCGGCGAGGACGGGTCGCAGCGAGGCGCTGACCGCGCCGACCGACAGGCCGAGGTCGGCGGCCAGCTTGCGGTCCACGTCCACCACCCACTCGGGCTTCTGGTCCTCCAGCGTGGACTGCACCTCGACCAGGCCGTCCACGTCCTTGATGGCCGTCATGATCTCGCCCGAGACGCGCCGCAGCTCGTCGAGGTTCGGGCCCTGGACCAACAGCTCGATGGGGGCGGAGGTGCGGCCGCCGAAGCCGGCCTGCAGGATGCGGGCGTTCACGCCACGGAACCTGGGCAGCTCGCGGCGCAGGTCGCGCTCCAGCTCCTGCTGCGAGCGCTGCCGCTGGTTCTTGGGAGTGAGCTTGACGTAGATGTTCCCGTTCGAGACCGAGTTGCTCTGCGCGGCGCCGCCGATGGTCGTGTAGCAGTACATCACCTCGGGCAGCGTCTTGAGATAGCGGACGATCTCGAGGGCGCGGCCCTGGGTGTAGGCCAGCGACGAGCCCACCGGGGCCTCGACGTCCACGTTGGTCTCCTCCTCGTCGGAGTCCGGCATGAACTTGCCGCCGACGACACCCACGGCCGGCAGGGTCAGCGCCAGCACGAGCGAGACCACCGCGATGATCAGGGTCGCGCCGCGGTGCCCGAGCGCCCAGCGGACGAGGTCGCGGTAACGGACGCCGACGCGGGCGAAGCCGTCGTTGAAGCGCACCAGCACACGGCCGAGCCAACCCTTGTGCCCGCGTCCCTCGGCGTCTGGGTCGTACCAGCGCGACGACAGCATCGGGTCGAGGGTGAACGACGCGAACAGCGACACCGCCACGGCGAAGGCCACGGTGATGCCGAACTGGTAGAACATGCGGCCGACGATGCCGCCCATGAACGCCACCGGGATGAACACCGCGAGGATGGACAGCGAGGTGGAGAGCACGGCGAAGCCGATCTCGCTGGTGCCGTTGCGGGCCGCGCCGAAGTGGTCTTCGCCGCGTTCGAGGTGGCGGACGATGTTCTCCCGCACCACGATGGCGTCGTCGATGAGGATGCCGATGGCCAGCGACAGCGCCGTCAGCGTCATCAGGTTCAGGGTGAAGCCGAAGGCGTAGATGGCCAGGAAGGACGAGATGACCGACACCGGCAGGGTGAGGCCGGTGATGACCGTCGAACGCCAGGAGTTCAGGAACAGGAAGACGATGAGGATGGTGAGCAGGCCGCCCTCGAGGAGCGTCTTCTTCACGTCGTCCACCGAGTGACGGATCCAGGTCGAGTTGTCGGTGATGGTCTCCAGCTCCACGCCGGCAGGCAGCGTGCGGTTCAGCTCGGTGATGGCTTTGTTCACCTCGTCGGCGACCTGGACCGTGTTGCCGCCGGAGATCTTGCGGACCTCGACGGCCACGGTGCGCTCGCCATCCACGAAGGCGACGTCGCGCTCCTCCTCCTGCGCGTCCTCGATGCGGGCCACGTCGGCGAGCCGGATGGGGGTGCCGTTGCGGGTGGCGACGACCACGTTGGCGAAGTCCCGCGGATCCACGATGCGTCCCTTGACGCGCACGAGGTCCTCGTGCGCGCCCTTCTCGACGCGGCCGGCGGGCACGTCGGCGTTCTCCCGCTGCAGCGCGGCCACGACCATGTCGGGCGAGACGCCCAGCGCGTTCATGCGGTCGGGCAGGAGCAGCGCGTGGATCTCGCGTCGCAGGCCGCCGATGACGTTCACGCCGCCCACGCCCGGGATGTTCTCGATGCGGCGGCTGATGGTCTCCTCGGCCAGTCGCGTCAGGTCGCGCATGGCCCAGCCCTGGCCGCGCACGGAGAAACTCATGATCGGCATGTCTTGGACGTCGAAGCGCATGACCACCGGCGGGTCGATGTCGGTGGGAAGGTCCTTGCGGATGGCCTCCACCTTGGCGCGCACGTCGGCGAGCGCGTCCATGACCTTGATGCCGAGGCGGAACTCGATGAACACGATCGAGTAGCCTTCGCTCGAGATGGACTGCAGGGTCTTGAGGCCCTCGGAGGAGTTGACCGCCTCCTCGATCTTCTTGGTGACCTCGCGCTCCACCGCCTCGGGGGACGCGCCGGTGTAGTACGTCTGGATGGCGACGAAGGGCAGGTCCACGTTCGGGAACAGGTCGATGGCCAGCCGCCGCAGCGCGAACGCGCCCAGCACGACGAGCGCCCCGATCATCATGGTCGCGAGGACCGGGCGTTTGATGGAGAGATCGCTCAGGAACATGGCTATCTCTTCTCCTCGGCCGGCACCGGCGCGGCCGTGTCCGCCGCCGCGGGCGGCGTGGCGGTGGCGCCCGCCGGGGCGGTGTCCGGGCGGACGGGTGCGGCGGGCGTGACCGTCCCCGCGCCGGCGTCCTTCTGCAGTTGCACGGGCTGGCCGTCCACCAGGCCCTCGATCCGGCTGACGACGACCTTCTCGCCCTCGTTCAACCCGCCCCGCACCTCGACCAACTCGCGCAGTTCGTCGCTCAGCCCGACGGTGAGGACGCGGCGGCTCAGCTTCCCGCCCGCCACCACCCAGGCCTCGTAGCCGGTGCCGGGGGCGGGCTTCACCGCCCCGGACGGCACGGCGAGGGTGTTCGTCGCGCGTTCGAGCACGACGCGGCCGCTGGCGAACATGTCGCCGGCGAGCCGACGGTCGCGGTTGGGCACGTTGACGTACACCTTCACCTGCCGGGTCGCCTCGTCCACCGTGGCGTTCACGCGGGAGATGCGGCCCGCGACCTGGTGGCCGTCGGTCCCGCTCACGGTCAGCGCCACGGGGACGCCCGGCTTGAGCCGGGCGAGGGCGTCGGTGGTCACGCTGGCGACGAACTCGAGTTGGTCGGTGTTCACGACGCGGAACAGGCGGGCGCCGTCGCCGGCCCGGTCGCCGGCCTGGAGGTAGCGCTCGGCGACGACGCCCGCGAACGGGGCGCGCACCGTGGACTCGTCGAGGCGCTTGCGCGCCGCGGCCGCGACCGCCTCCGCGGCCTTGAGCTGGGCCTCCGCGCTCTCGACGTCGCGCTCGGCGACCGCGCCGGCCCGGAACAGGTTCTGCATGCGCTGCAGGTCGGCGGCGGCGACGCGACGCGCCGCCTCGGCGCCGGCCGCGGCGGGCGCGATGGAGGTCGTGCGCATGCGCGCCAGCACCTGGCCCTGCCGCACCGCCTGGCCCTCCTTCACCAGCATCTGCTCCACCACGTCGGCGACGGGCGCGATGATCTCCACGTCCGCCACCGGCGTCAGCGTGCCCTGCAGCGGCACGCCGCTCTCGACGTCGGCGCGCGCCACCGTGGCGAGGTCGCCCGCGGTGAGCACGACCGCGTCCTGCACGGTCTCGGCCTGCTTCTTCGCGCCGCAGCCGGCCACCAGCGCCGCCAGAAGGGCGGCCGCCAGCACTCTCGGTACCAGGTGCGTATGCATCAGTTCGTTCCTTCAGGGTTGGAGCCGGGGGTGAGCTGCTCGAGCGGGCGGCGTTCGACGGACAGGGGCCGTCCCACCGCGCGCTCGAGCTGGGCGATGGCCACGAGGTAGTCCCGCAGGGCCTGGACCTCGTTGACCTCGGACGACTGCAGCTGCAGGCGCGCGTCCGAGACCTCGATCTGGGTGGACATGCCGTTCGTGTAACGCACGCCGGCCAGCTCCCAGGCGCGCTGCGCCTCGCGCACGGTCTCGCGCCGCGCCAGCAGCGTGGTCTGCGCGCGCCCGATCTCGTCGCGGGCCTGCGTCGCCTCGATCTTGGCGCCCTTGACCGCGAGGTCGCGCGTGGCCTTGGCCTTCTCGTACTCGGCCTTCGCCTCGACCACCTGGCCGTGCGTCTGAAATCCGTTGAAGATGGGCACGCTGAGCGTCACGTAGGCGTCCCAGCTGCGCCAGAACTCGCGGCGCGTCGGCCAGACGTCGGTCGGGTAGGCGACGTGCGAGATGCTGCTCGAGGCGTAGAGGCTGGGCCAGTACTGGCTGCGGTACAGGTTCACCGCCAGCCGGCGGGCCTCGACCAGGTGGTTCGCCGCGGCCAGCCCCGGCCGCTGGTCCACGGCGGTCGACAGGTCCGTGACCACGGGCACCGTGCCCTCGGCCGGCATGAGCGGCGTCATCAGCACCAGCGGCTGCTCGAGCGGCATGTCCACCAACCGCTTCAGGTTGAGCAGCGCGAGCTCCTCGCCGCTGCGGGCGGCGATCACGTCCGGCTCCTGGTTGGCGGCGTCCACCCGGGCGCGCAGCTCCTCGTACTCGGAGCGCGTGCCCTCGCGCCGCCCGGCCCGCACCTGGGCGAGATGGGCGCGCGCCTGCTCGAGCGCGCTCTCGGCGATGGCGACGAGGCGCTCGGCGTAGACCGCGTCGTAGTAGGCCCGCCGCACCTTGAAGCGCACCTCGGCCGCGGTCTCCCGCTCGCTCGCCTGCGCGGCCCGGTTGGCAGCCCGCGCCGTGCGCAGGGCACCCCCGACCTTGCCGCCCGACCAGATCAGCTGCTGGGCGCTCAGCGTGGTGGTCCAGGTGTTCTTGGAGGCGAACATTTTGATGAACTCGCTCATGCCGCCCTCGTCGCCGCTGCTGCTGTCGGACGAGGAGGACGACAGGGAGCCGAGGTTGTCGTAGATGCTCTCGATCTTCCGGCTGTAGACGACGCTGCCCGAGATCTGCGGCAGCGCCGCCGAGGCGGCCTGGAAGACCTGTCCGCTCGTCTGCTTCACGTTCGCGCGGGCGGCACGCATGTCCTCGCTCCGCGCCAGCGCCCGCTGGATGGCATCGTCGAGCGTGAGCCGCAGCGTGTCGGTGACGGGTGCCGCCGGCGCGACGCGCCTGGCCTGCGCGGCCGCCGGCGCCAGCAGCGCCGTGGCCAGCAGGAGGGGCACGCAGGGGAGGAGTCGTCTCATGACGCGAAGCCCTCCATGAGCAGGGTCAGGCGGGCCCGCATCTCGTCCTGCAGATGGAAGCAGGGATGGAGCTGCCGGGCGATGCCGTCCCGGCAGCAGGCCCACTGGAACAGCGTGGCGAAGTAGATCCCGGTGAGCAGCGACTCGGCGCGCTCGAAGGGCAGGTCGCCCCGGATCTCGCCGCGCTCCTGGCCCTGCCGCATGATCGTCTCGATGAGCCGGTGCCAGCGCAGGGCGGTCTCCTCGTTGGGGCCGAAGGCCCGGCGCATCAGCTCGACCAGCACGAAGCGGGCGAGCTCCTGGTCCTCCTCGTAGGCCACCGCGGCCATCTGGTAGATCTCGATGAGCTTCTCCCTCGCGTCCCGGTCGGCGGTGAGCAGGGCGGGGGCGTTCTCCTCGATGGCGCTCAGGCGCTCCTCGGAGAGATAGCCGAGTACGGCCTCCTTGCGGGGGAAGTAGTTGAAGAAGGTCCCCTTGGCGACGTCCGCCTTCTCGGTGATGTCGTCCACGGTGGTGTGCTCGAACCCGCGCTCGCGGAAGAGGTCCACCGCCGCGTGGAAGATCCTGTGGCGGGTCTCCTCCTTCTTGCGCTCCCTGCGTGACGTTTCCTCGTGCATGGCTGCCTTTCTGACCAAGAACCAAGAATGACCATGACCAAAAATGACCAAAGGACAATAATCGTCTCCGGTCATCTCGTCAAGTCTGTACGCACGAGGTTTGACTATGTTGCATGACTTCGTGAACGGTTCCCAGAAAATCTTTGACTACAATGAATTAGAGCTCTCATCGGACGCTACACAGCGCGAGGCCAACGACGACATGGACGGCCGTCGTTGGCCTACTGTCTCACGGATGAGATGGCTACCGGATTGCGAGAGCCGCGAGCACCGACACGACGAGGACCAGCGGGATGAGCGCCAGAGCGATGATGGACAGCACGCCAAAGCGCGTCCAGAACGCGCGGCTCTGCTCGATGGCACGGGCGGCACGGGCGGCCGAAGGCTCGGCCCGCAGGCGCGAGGCCTCGCTGGCGAAGCGGTAGAGCGGCACCACGGGGATGACGTAGACAGCGGCCAGGGCGAGGTAGAACAGCCCGATGGCGAAACCGACCCCCAGCCCGAGCTGGCCCGCTGCACCACCGGCCAGCATGATGACCAGCCCGGCAAGGCACATCAGGCCCGCTCCGATGAAGCCCAGCACGGCGATGAAGCGAGCCCAGGGACCGGTGCGCACGATCCCCGAGATGACCGCCTCGAGGTCGGCGGCTCCGGCCTGCGTTGCCGGGGTGGAGGCATCCGGGGCCAGAGAACCCCGTGCGGCCTGCCGGGTCTCGTCCATGTGACCTCCGCGGAGTCCGTGTCGCGGCCCCGATGCCGCGCGGGCGGCTCCGTCCCGGCCAAGATAGCCCGCGGCCCGAGGAGCGCAAAGCGAATCCAGGTGATCCGCCGCGCCCGCGGAGCGCGGCGGATTGTTGGCTTGCAGGCCCTCTGCTACTGTGCGGCTCGCCCCCGGATCTCCAGTGCCTTCCTTCGGTCCCACGTCCGAGGAGCACCGTCCCGTGAGCCCCGAGAGCCCATCGCCGGAACCCGCTCCCCAGGTCTCCTGGCAGGATCTGCCGCCCGGCCCGGGCATGTGCCGCGCGGCCGCGTGGATCCGCCGGGGCGTCTGGGGCGCGGCGGCCCTGTCGCTGGCCACCTTCCTCGTCCTCGCCGCCATCCGGCTCTTCCACCCCTTCGAGCTGGAATGGCTGGAGGGTGGCGTCCTCATGCACGTCCAGCGCGTGCTGGCCGGGGCGCCGATCTACGTCCCCCCGTCGCTCGAGTTCACGGCCTTCTCCTATCCGCCGCTCTACTACCACGTGGCGGCGGCCGCCACGCGCGCCCTCGGCGGCGGATTCCTGCCTCTGCGGCTGGTCTCCCTCCTGGCGAGTCTGGGCTGCCTCGCGCTCGTCTTCGGCATCGTCCGGCGCTCGTCCGGCTGGTCGTTCCCCGCGGCCGTGGCGGCCGGGCTGTTGGCCGCCACCTACGGGTCGAGCGGTTTCTGGTTCGACCTGGGCAGGCTGGACGCTCTGGCCATCCTCCTGCTGCTGCTCGGCACGTACCTCGTCTGGTTCCACACCGGCCGTGCGGCCGCGGTGGCGGCGGGGGTCGTCTTCGCGCTGTCGTTCCTGACCAAGCAGACCGCCATCGTCTGTCTCGTGCCGCTCGTCCCCGCCCTCTTCGTGGCTCGCCGGCGCCAGGCGGTCTGGCTGGCCGCGAGCTCGCTGGGGCTGATCGCCGCCACCACGCTGGCCTTCGACGCGGCCAGCCAGGGCTGGTACTCCTACCACGTGTTCCGCGTGCGTGCCGGGATCGTGGCCGGGAGCATCCACTGGGCCAGCCTGGCCTCGTTCTGGATGCGCGACCTGGCGGCGCCGCTGGGCATCGCCATGGCTCTCGGGCTCTACTACTTCCTGCGGCGCCTGCCGGTCTGGCGGCGCGACGCCGAGGGTGTGCAACTCGCCCTGCTCGGGGGCCTCGTCCTCGGCGCCTGGACGTGCCGCATGGAGCCGGGCGTCTTCAGCAACGGCAGCATCCCCGCCCACGCCGCGGTGGTCATCCTCGCCGGCCTGGGCCTGAACGAGGTCCTCGGGCCGCACGCCCGCTGCGCCACGCGCGGTCAGACGCTGACGGCGATGGGCCTCGGCCTGGTCGTGCTGGTGCAGTTCGCGGGTCTGGGCTACCGGCCGACGGACGCGCTGCCGAAGCCGGGCGACCGGCGGGCGGGGGAGTTGCTGGTGCGCCGGCTGGGCGAGGTGCCGGGGCGCGTGTTCCTGCCGCAGCACCCCTATCTGCTCGAACGCGCCGGCCGGCGGGGGCACGCGCACGCCGGCGCGATGGACGACGTGCAGCGCGGCGACGAGCGGGGCGTCGGCCGGGCGCTGGCGGCCGCGCTCGACAGCGCTGTCGCCGAGCGCCGCTTCGCGGCCGTGCTCCTCGACAACGATTGGCTGCAAGCGGAGGTCGAGCGCGGCTACGTGCGCGCCGGACGGGTCTTCTCCGACCCGCGCCGCTTCCGCACCGTGGCCGGCACGCGCGTCGGCCCGGACTTCGTCTACGTGCCGCGCGCGGCGCCGGCCGGCCCGGCGTCCGGGGCGCGGCCCGCCCCGTGCGCGGCGGGTCCGCTCCTCGACATCGAGTGACGACCGCTCCGCCTCGCGGCGCTCAGCGGGCCACGGTCAACTGCGTGGAGTAGCCCCGCGTGGCCGCCGGCACGAAGCGGGGCGACAGGCCGCCATCGTCGTCCCAGTCCATGTAGCCGCCGGCCGCGTAGCGCTCGTCGAGCAGGTTCGTGACCCGCAGCGAGACCTCGGCCCGCGCCCCCGCGCCGGCGGGCAGGCTCCAGGCCAGGCTCGCGTCCAGCAC
>JAXDBZ010000123.1:0-6681 GCA_034678345.1 Candidatus Eiseniibacteriota bacterium | reverse complement strand
ACCGCGGGGCGCGGCTCGCGCGCGCAGCCCGCCGCCAGGAGCGGGGCCAGGACGGCGAGCAGCGCCCGCGCGCGACGCGCACCGCTCCGCATCCGACGGATGACCCCGCCACGTCCGGCTGCCATGCCGCGACGCTAGTGTGTCGGGACCGCGGACGCAAAGCCCGGCGGGCTTGTCCGGCCCCGCGGCCCGGGGCTAGATTCGGGCCTGGCGGGAGACGCGACGCGCTCCCCGGGAGGCGCGATGACGTCACGCGAGCGGGTGTGGGCCGCCCTGGCGGGCGGCGGACTGGACCGGCCGCCGGCATCGTTCTGGGGGCACGTCTACCACCGCGAGAACAGCGCCGCCGAGCTGACCACGGCCACGCTGGAGGCCTGGGAGCGTCACCGCTGGGACTGGGTGAAGCTCAACCCGCGGAAGCACTACCACGTCGAGCCGTGGGGCGTGCGCTACCGCTACCCGGGCGTGCCGGACGCCAAGCCGCGGCTGGAGGCCTGGCCGGTGCACGCGCCCGGGGACTGGGCCCGAGTGACGCCGCGGCCGTCCGACGCCGGAGCGCTCGGCGAGCAACTGGAGGCGGTGCGCGCGGTGCGCGCCGCCCTCCCCGCCGATGTCCCGCTCATCGAGACGGTGTTCACGCCGCTCGCCGTGCTGGGCGAGATGGTGGAGACGCCGGAGGAGCTGCGCGCCCACCTCGACTCGCACCCCGACCTCGTGCGCGGCGCGCTCGAGGCGGTCACGGCCACCTTCGTGCCCTTCGTGCGCGAGGTGCTGCGCGCCGGCGCCGACGGCATCTATCTCGCCACCGTGGACTGGGCCACGGCCGACCTGCTCACGCCCGCGCTCCACCGCGAGTGGTCGCGGCCCTGGGACCGGCGCGTGCTCGAGGCGGCGGCGGGCGCGCCGTTCAACGTGCTGCACGTCTGCGGCCGCCGCAACCTGCTCTTCGAGGTCGCCGACTACCCGGTGGCGGCGTTCTCCTGGGCGGCGACCGACCCCACGAACCCGACGCTGGCCGAGGGCCTGGCCCGCCTCGGCGCCGCGGTGATGGGCGGCATCTCGCAGGCGGGCGCGCTGCTCACCGGCGACGCGGCGGCCGTGCGGGCCGAGGTCGAGGCCGCGCTGCGCGCCACCGGCGGGCGTCGCTGGCTGGTGGCGCCCGGCTGCTCGATCCGGCCGGACACGCCGCCCGCGAACCTCGCCGCCGTGCGGGACGCGGTCGCATCCACGCGGTTGACATGATCGTCGGTGAAGTGGGCATACTCGGATTCGTCCTCGAACCGGGAGGTGCGGCCATGAAGCGTGCTCTCTTCGTGCTGTGCATGATGCTGGCGGTGGGGACGGCCCGCGCGGACCAGACACCCAAGGCCCCGGGGCAGCCGCTGCCGACGACCGACCACAAGGGCACGATCAGCCCGGTGCCGGTGCCCTCGACCGTCACGAGCCAGGTCTACGTGGGCGAGACCGCGCCGGACTTCGAGCTCGACGGTTCCGAGGGCCGCCCGGTGCGCCTGGCGAAGCTCAAGGGCTACTGGCTGCTCGTCGTCTTCGCCGACCGCCGCACCGACCTCGCCGCGCTCCAGGAGGTCGAGCCCCGGCTGCGCAAGCTGGGGGTCAAGCCCTACGGCATCTGCGGCGACAAGGCCCATACGGTGGTGTCGTTCGCGCGCCAGCGCCAGCTGCCGTTCGTCCTGCTCGCCGACGTCACCGGCGAGGTCTCCCAACTCTACGGCCTGCGGGACATGCGCACGGGCCAGATCCGCCCCGGCTTCGTGCTCATCAACCGGCAGGGCGTGGTGCGCATGGCGCTGCTGGGCCAGGCGCTGCCCTACGACGAGATGCTGGGGCTGGTGGAGAGCGCGGTCACGAGCCTGCAGTAGGCGACGGGGCCCCCGGCGGGCCCGGGAACCAGGGGGCGCGCGGACTCAAGTCCGCGCGCCTTCCTGCCGATGCAGAGAGACGGCCTTTCGTCCGTCTCCCATCGTTCCCGGAGGTCCCCTTGCGTTCCACCCCCACCGTCGTCGCCGCGACCTGCTTCGTCCTGGCTGCCGCCACGCCGATGGTCCACGTGCCCGGCCGCCTCGACGTGCCGCGCACGCCCACGACCATCGCGCCCGCCCCGTCCGGGCCGCCCGTCGCGGTCGTGACCGCCGGCGACCTGGCGCCGGATGTGCTCTGGGACGGGCCCGGCGCGCGGCCGCAGCGCCTGCGCGACCTGCGGGCGCAGGGCCACGTCCTGCTCGTCTTCTCGCCCACCGAGGCCCAGCTGCGCGCGCTGGAGGGCGAGCGGGACCGCCTGCTCGACGCCCGCGTGTTGCCGGTGGCGGTCCTGGACCGCACCCGGGCGGGCGCGGCGGGGTTGGCGCGACGGCTCGGGCTCCACTACCTCGTCATCCCCGATGCGCAGGGCGTGGTCGCCGCCCAGTTCAACGTGCTGGACCCGGCCACACAGCGGGCTGCCCCGGCCTGGTTCGTCGTGGACCGCGCCGGCCGCGTGCGCGGGCTGGACCGCCGCGGCGTGCCGGACGGGGGCTACATGGCGCTCGCGGCGCGGACGCTGGCCCTGGCCGGGCCCGACGCGATCCTGCCCGGCAGCACGCGCTGATACCCCCGAGGCCGACGCACGGAAGCCCGCCCCGGTCTCCTGCCCGGGGCGGGCTTCTCCGTGCCGCGGCGGCCGCGGCCGGTCGCCTCAGGCGGCCCGCGCCGGGCGGCCCGCGATCTGCTCCAGCGCCTGGCGCACGTCCTCGAGCGAGAACGGCTTGGGGACGACGCAGTCGGCGCCGCGCGCGCTCAGAACACGCCCGTCGATCTGCACACCCCAGCCGGTCACGATGACCACCGGTGTCCCGGGCGAGCGCTCCTTGATCGAGCGGACCAGGTCCCAGCCGTTCACCCCGGGCATACCCAGGTCGGTGAACACCGCGTCGAAGCCGCCGGCCTCGAACCGGTCGAGCCCGGCCCGCCCGCCCGGCGCGGTCTCGACCTCCTGCCCGAGCAGTTCGAGCAGGTCGCGCAGCACCTGGAGCACGGCCTCCTCGTCGTCCACGCAGAGGAGGCGCAGCCGCGGCAGCGGCCCGGCGGGAGCCACGCCCGCGTCGGCCGTCCCCGCCGTCGCCGCCGGCAGCCAGACCGTGAAGGTGCTGCCGCGGCCCGGCTCGGAGGCGACCTCGATGCGGCCGTGATGCCGGGCGACGATGCCGTCGGCGATCGGCAGGCCGAGACCGGTGCCCTTGACCGGCTTGGTCGTGTAGAAGGGCTCGAAGATGTGGGCGCGGGTGTGCGCGTCCATCCCCACGCCCGTGTCGCCGACCGAGATGCCCACCTCGCCGGCGGCGTCCACGCTGGACACCGTCAGGGTCCCCCCCCACGGCATCGCGTCGAGCGCGTTGAGCACCAGGTTGGTGAACACCTCGCGCAGCTCCGGGGCGTTGCCCTGGACCGTCCGGGCCGCGCGCAGGTCGAGCACGACCTCCACGCCGACGCCGCGCCGCTTCGACTCGGCCTCCCAGGCCGGCTGCGTCAGCTCGAGCACGCCCTGCACGATCTCGCGCACGTCGAGCGCCGCGAAGTCCTCGTCCTGGCGCAGCCGGGTGAACTCCTGTACGCGGCGCACCGCCTGCGCGCCGTCGAGCGCGGCCCGCTCGACCACCTCGAGCTGGCGGCGCTGGTCCGGGTCCGTGACCTGCTGCAGGAGCAGCTGCGTGCGGCCGAGGATGGCGGCGAGGATGTTGTTGAAGTCGTGCGCCACGCCGCCGGCCATCTCGCCGAGCGCGTTCAGCTTCGCCGACTGGACCAGCTGCGACTGCGCCTCGTGCAGCTCGCGGTAGGCCTGCCGGCTCTCCTCGTAGAGGCGCGCGTTGGCGAGCGCGGCGCTGCACTGCCCGGCGAACAGCGAGGCCAGCTCGAGGTCCTCGTCCTGGAAGTGGCGGTCGCCCATGCGGGTCAGGGTGATCGTGCCCGCCACCTTCTCGCGCACCAGCAGCGGCACGCACAGCAGCGACGACTGCTCGATGGGCGTGCCCGGCACCTGCACCGCCCGCGGATCGTCCATGGCGCTGTTGACGATCTCGCCGCGGCCGGTCAGGGCCACGTTCCCCGTCACGCCCTCGCCCAGCGGCAGGCGCAGGGCCATGACCTCGTCGCGGAATTCCTGCACGTCGGCGGCCGCCGGCGCGAGCACGCCGGCCTGCTCGTCGAGCACGAAGACGACGCACTCGTCCACCTCGATGACCTTGCGGGTCTCGTGGGCGATGGTCTCGAGGATGTGGTCCAGCTCGAGCGAGCTGAGGACGGCGCGCATGACGGTGAGCAGGGCGGCGAACTTGCGCTTCTGCGCCTCCTCGCGGCGCAGCCGCTCGCCCAGCACCTCGAGCGAGGTGGCCGGACCGGTGGCCAGCCGCAGCAGCCAGGTGGCCTGCAGCGGGCCCGGGCTGATCGGCAGCCAGGTGCCGAGGAACTCCGCCCCGGGGACGGTGGTGAGCGTGACGCGGCCGGCCTCGAGGTCGCCGCCGGAGGCGCCGGGCGCGCGCAGGCCCTCGAGCATCCGGTCGCGGCAGTCGGGCGCGAGCAACTCGTGCAGGCTGCGCCCCGCCAGCGAGGCGTGGGCTTCGGGCGCGAGGTCCTCGAAGGCCCGGTTCCACAGCAGCACGCGCATCGCGGCGTCGCCCACCAGCAGCGGGCCGGCCACCATGTCCAGCGCCTGGCGCATGGCGGCCGCCCGGGCGGCCCGGTCGCGCTCCATGGATAGGACGGTGCGCTCCGCAGGCTTCCGCCTGCGGCGGCCGCTGTCGGCGTGGGATCGTCTGCGGCGTCCCTGCGGCACGGCGAATCTCCCGGTGGATGTTGTCCCGGTGGGAGTTATCGGCACGCCCGGGCGGGAGGTTGAGCCCGGTTTGACCCGCGCAGCGGCTGGCCTGCCCCTTGCGAATCGCGCCGGGTCTGCCCCCGCGGCCCACCCCCGGGGAGTCCGCCATGCTGAGCCGTGTCCGGACGGCGGCCCTGTGGGGCCTCGAGGCCATGCCGGTCGAGTGCGAGGTGGACGTCGGGCCCGGCCTGCCCGGCTTCGTGCTCGTCGGCCTGCCCGACGCCAGCGGCCGCGAGGCCCGCGACCGCGTCTGGCCGGCGCTGCGCAACGCCGGATTCCAGCTCCCCGACCGCAAGGTCACTGTGAACCTCGCCCCCGCCGAGCGGCGCAAGGAAGGCTCCTCCGCCGACCTCGCCGTGGCCCTCGGCGTGCTGGCCGCGACCGGGCAGGCACCGCCGTCGCGGCTAGAGGGTGCGGCGGCGCTGGGGGAGATCGCGCTCGACGGGGCCCTGCGCGGCGTGCGCGGCACGCTGCCGCTGGCCGAGGCGTTGTGGCGCACCGGCGTGGCCACGCTCCTCTGCGCCCGTGCCTGCGCCCCGGAGGCCGCGCTGGTCGAGGGCGTCACCGTGCACGCCGTGGACAACCTGCACCAGGCGGTCGCCTGGCTGCGCGGCGACGAGCTGCCGCGCCAGCGCGCGGCGCCGCCCGACCCCGAGGCCGCGGCTCGCGACGACCTGGCCGAGGTGCGGGGCCAGGCCACGGCGCGGCGGGCGCTGGAGATCGCCGCCGCCGGCGGACACCACCTGCTGCTCGTCGGCCCGCCGGGCGCGGGCAAGTCCATGCTCGCGCACCGCCTGCCCGGCATCCTGCCGCCGCTCGAGCCGGACGAGGCGCTGGTCGTCACGCGCCTGCACTCGGCAGCCGGGCTCCGGCGGCCCGGCCGCGGCCTGATGACGCGGCGGCCCTTCCGCGCCCCGCACCACTCGGTCTCGATCCCCGGGCTCGTCGGGGGCGGCTCCCCGCCCCACCCCGGGGAGATCTCCCTCGCTCACCACGGCGTGCTCTTCCTCGACGAGTTGTCGGAGTTCCAGCGCGGCCCGCTCGATGCGCTGCGGCAGCCCCTCGAGGGCGGCAGCGTCACCATCGTGCGGGCCAGCGGCGCCAGCGAGTTCCCGGCCCGCGTCCTGCTCGTAGCGGCGATGAACCCCTGCAAGTGCGGCTGGCTCGGACATCCGAAGCGCGGCTGCCGCTGCACGCCGACGGATATCGCACAGCATCACGCGCGCGTAAGTGGGCCGGTGCTGGATAGGATTGATATTCAGATCGAGGTGCCGGCGCTCACCTCACGCGAGCTGCAGGCAGCGTCGCCCGGCGAATCGAGCGCCGTCGTCCGTGCGCGGGTGCTCGCGGCGCGGGTGCGCCAGCGCGAGCGCGGCTGCCTGAACGCGCTGCTCCCGCCCGCGCGATTGGAGGACTCCTGCGCGCTGGATCAGGCCGGGCGAAGGCTCGTCGCCGACGCCGTGGACCGCGGCGGCATGAGCGCGCGGGCCGTGCATCGCGCCATGCGCGTGGCGCGCACCATCGCGGATCTCGCGGGCGAGGAGCACATCAGCGTGCGCGCGCTGGCGGAGGCAGTGCAGTACCGGGCGTATGAGGGGAGGGCACGCGCAGGCGGTTGAGCGCGCGCGGACGCGCGATAGGCATCCGGCGGCGACACCCAACGCCAGGACTTGGACTCATGGCGGCATCAGGTGTAATTAGCGGGAGATCTCCGGACAAACCGGGCCGGAAGCAGTAGGGGCGCCCACGGCGCTCCGGTGGTAAGAAGAAGGTTCGTTCGAGGACCCGACCCTTACCCAGGAGGACACCGTGAC
>JAXDBZ010000122.1:0-3017 GCA_034678345.1 Candidatus Eiseniibacteriota bacterium | reverse complement strand
CTGCTGGCGGCGATCGTGCTGGTGACGCTGCCAGGGCCGCTGGCGCGCCTGTTCACGCAGGAGGCCGGGGTCGTCGCGGTGACGGTGCTGCTGCTGCCCATCGCCGGTGTCTTCCAGGTCTTCGACGGGCTGCAGGTCGTCTCGATCGGTGTGCTGCGGGGCGTGGGGGACACGCGCGCGCCCATGGTCCTCAACGTCCTCGGCTTCTGGCTGCTGGGCCTGCCGGTGAGCGTGTGGCTGGGCTTCGGGTTGGGCACCGGCGCCACCGGGTTGTGGTGGGGACTGGTCGCGGGGCTCGTCGCCGTGGCCCTCGCCCTGTTGGCGCGCGTGCGCGGCCGGATGCGGCGGGCGCTGGTCCGCGTGCGGGTGGAGGGCCCGGCCGCCTCCGCCTGAACCGGGGCGGTCCGCGGCAGGCCGGGGGCCCGGCGTTGGTCGGCACGCACTCCGCGCCGGGCCCCGTGGCGCTTGCGCCCACCCAACCCGGCGGCTAACCTGCGGCGTTTCCCGGAAGGCCACCGTCGGGGACGGGACCGCGGTCCCGCCGTCGCAGACCACCGCATCGGTCACCGGTTCCGGGCCGCGGGACGCGCCGCGGTTCCGGCCGGCCGCCCGCCGCAGCCCGCACGCATGGAGGAGCGACAATGGAGGAGCAGAGGAGCAGGTCCTACGTCCCGGCCGACTCCAAGATGACGGAGTTCTCGGTCAAGGCGCTGGTGATCGGCCTGATCATGTGCGTCGTGCTGGGGGCGGCGAACGCCTACCTCGGCCTCAAGGCGGGCATGACCATCGCCGCGACCTACCCGGCCGCCGTCATCGGCATGGCGCTGCTGCGGGTGTGGAAGGGCACCATCCTCGAGGAGAACTACGCCCGTACCGTCGGCTCGATCGGCGAGTCGGTGGCGGCCGGCGCCATCTTCACCCTGCCGGCCTTCCTCATCGCCGGCGTGTGGGACACGTTCTGGACGCCGCGGCACTACTTCGAAGCCAGTGCCATCCTGCTCATCGGCGGCATCCTCGGCATCCTCTTCGTCACCATCCTGCGGCGCGTCATGGTCGAGGACAAGGACCTGCCGTTCCCCGAGTCGGTCGCGGCGGCCGAGATCCACAAGGCCGGCCAGGGCGGGCAGACCGGCGCCCAGTTCCTGTTCTGGGCGATGGCCCTGGGCGCGCTGCTGCAGGCGCTCAAGTCGCTCAAGGTGTTCGCCGAGAGCTGGGACCGCTTCGTCCACTTCGCCGGCAAGAAGATCGTGCTCGGCAACGGCGCCTCGGTCGAGGCGGGCGGCGGCGCCCTGCTCAGCACGCCGGGCGTGAGCCCCGCCTACATGGGCGTCGGCTACATCATCGGGCCCAAGCTGGCGGCGCTGAACTTCACCGGCGGCCTGCTGGCCTGGGGCCTGTTCGTGCCCCTGCTCCTCTACTTCCTCGGACCGCAGTTCGCCGCCTCGCTCGCCGGAACCGGGGTGGACCTGGCCGCCGACGACGCCTGGGTCAACATGGCCAACCAGGTGTGGCGCGACATCGTGCGGCCGATCGCCATCGGCGGCATGCTCATGAGCGCCGCCTTCACCCTGTTCAAGATGCGCAAGAGCCTGGGCTCGGGCCTCAAGCGCGCCATCGGCGACGTGAAGAAGGCGGCGACCGAGCATCACGAGGTGGTCCGCACCGACCGCGACCTGCCGTTCGGCCAGGTGTTCGTCGGCATCGTGCTCGCGGCGCTGGCCGTGTTCGCCATCTACTTCTACTTCACCGGTCAGTTCGTGGCCGCGCTGGTGGCCACCATCGTCATGATCGTCGCCGGGTTCTTCTTCTCGGCGGTGTCGGGCAACCTGGTCGGGCTCATCGGCTCGAGCAACAACCCCATCAGCGGGCTGACGATCTCGACCCTGATCGTCGCCGCGCTGCTCATGGTGGCGCTGGGCGTCTCCGGGGTCCCGGGCGTGGCGGCGGTGCTGGGCGTGGCGGCGGTGGCCTGCGTCACGGCGGCGGTGGCGGGCGAGATGCTGCAGGACCTCAAGGTCGGGCACATCCTCGGCGGCACGCCGTGGAAGATGCAGCTGGGCGACATGATGGGCGTCCTGGTCGCGGCGGCGGTGATGTTCATCCCGCTCGTCATCCTGAACCAGGGCGACATCGCCATGGGCGGCACCGGGCTGGGGGGCAAGGCCTACCCGGCCCCGCAGGCCAGCCTGATGGCCATCCTGGCCAAGGGCATCGTCGGCCACGACATGGCCTGGCCGCTCATCATCGTCGGCATGCTGATGGCGTTCGGCTTCATCCTCGTGCAGGTGAAGAGCCCGATGCTGGTCTGTGTCGGCATGTACCTGCCGCTCGAGACGTCGTTCGCCATCTTCGTCGGTGGCCTGATCAAGGGCGTGTTCGACAGCATGGCGAAGAAGCGCCGCTTCAACGAGGCGCAGATGGTGCGTGCCGGGAACAACGGCACGCTGCTGGCAGCGGGTCTCATCGCCGGCGAGGCGATCATCGGTCTGCTGTTCGCCGCGCTGGCGGTGGCCAACATCAAGTACGACGCGTGGCTGCCGGGCCTCTCGGGCCTGTTCCCGATGCCCTTCGGCGTCAGCCTGCTGGTGTTCGTGGTCATCGGCTGGGTGCTGGTCCGCACGCCGCTGGCGAACGCGGGCAGCCCCGACGAGCCGGCGCCGCCGAGCGCGATGGTCTAGGGGGGATTCGTCGGGAGGACGCGGGGGAGCGCTTCCCCCGCGCTCTCTCTGGCTGGAGAAAGGAGCCTGGCTGTGTCGGATGCGATCGCAGGACTGAAGCCCGAGCTGATGTGGAAGTACTTCGCGGCGATCTCCAGGATCCCGCGCGGTTCGAAGAACGAGGCGGCCATCAGCAAGTACGTGCTGGGCGTCGCGCGCCAGCTCGGGCTGGAGGCGCGGGCCGACAAGGTCGGCAACGTCGTGGCGCGCAAGCCCGCCTCGCCGGGGCGGGAGCACGTGCGCACGGTCGTGCTGCAGGGCCACCTCGACATGGTGTGCGAGAAGAACAAAGACACGGTG
>JAXDBZ010000121.1:0-11037 GCA_034678345.1 Candidatus Eiseniibacteriota bacterium | reverse complement strand
CGGCCGGCGTGCTGCGGCGGCGGCTCGAGGCCGCCCTGCGCCTGCCCGCGCTCGAGGCGCGCTTCGCCGCGCCGTGGCCCGCAGAGGCGCGCGCCGTGCTGCCCACCGCCGGGAGCCCGACGGCACTCGGCCCCGGCATCTGGGGCACGCTACTGGCGTGGTGCGCGCTCGAATCACTCGGCCACGCGTGCGACGTGGCCGAGCCCGACCGCGCCGCCGTGCGGCTGTTCGAGGCGCTGCGCCTGCGCGAGCCGATGGCCGAGGCGCTCGCCGCGCTCGGGCTCGAGGGCGAAGAGCGCTGGCGTGCCGCCGCGCGCGTGCGGGCGTCGTTCGCCCACGCGGTGTGGGCGCCGGGCGCCGCCGCGGTGGCGGCGCGGCCCGCCGCGGCCTACGCGTGGCTCGCCGACCCTGACGTGGCATGGCTCATCGACAAGCACGAGTACGAGGGCGCCCACTACTTCCGCCAGGAGGCCTACGAGAGGATGACGTGGTGGATGGCGCTGCGCGCCCTGCTCGGCATCGCCGCCGCGCCGCGCCCCGACCTCGAGGCCGTGCGCACCCTCGAGCGCTCGCTCACCGAGCGGATGCGGGCGGCCGAGGCCGCGGGCTGGCGCGTCGAGTCGTTCCTCGAGTCCCCCGCGGCGCCGGAGCGCGAGCGCAGCTGAGCGGCCTGGGCGCGGGGAGCCCGCCGCGTCCCCGATCCTCCCCCACCGGCACCGTACCACGGGGCTATAATGGCCGGTGGGCGACCGACGACGGTTGCCCGCCGGCCGTTCCCGGGTCCGCGCAGGGCGCGGCGCCTCACCGGTGCGGCAGGCCCTTTCATGGCCCGGCCTGTGACGGCGATGGCTGCGAGGCGTCCTATTGACGAGTGATCGGACGGACCAGGAGCTCCTCGAGCGGGCGCGGAACGGCGCAGACGAGGCGGGCTCCCGGCGCGCGGCATCGGAACTCCTGAGCCGCTACCAGGACCGGGTCTTCTGCTGGTGCCTGCGCCGGGTCCGGGATCCCGAGCGGGCGCGCGACCTGGCCCAGGAGGTGCTCATCGGGGCCTATCGGCACCTGGGGTCGTTCGACGGTCGGGCTCGGTTCAGCACGTGGCTCTTCGCGATCACGCGCAACCGCTGTCTGAGCGCGCTGCGCCGGCCGGGCCTGCTGTGCGATGACGAGTCCGCCGCCGAGCGGTTGGCCCATCCGGCGCCCGGCCCGGAACGGGAGTGCGAGGAACGGGAGGAAGAGGAGGCCGCACTGGCGCTGGTCCGGAGCTGTCTCGATCCCTTCGAGCAGGAGGTCCTGTGGATGCGGTGCTTCGAGCGCCTGCCGGTGGAGGCCATCACCCGGATCATGGAAATCCAGGAGAGCTCCGGCGCCCGCGGCGTGCTGCAGCGGGCCCGGCGCAAGCTGCGTGCGGCGATGCCTGGCTCGCCTCTGGCGGAGAGGAAGAAGGTGGATCATGACGGATCGCTGTCTGGGTGACGAAGAGCTGGCCGGACTGGAAGGCCTGCCCGCCGACGATCCGAGATCCCGGCACGTCGGCGCGTGCCCCCACTGCCGCGCCCGATTGCGCTCGTACCGGGAGTTCATGGCCGAAGCGGAGCCGCCGGCGTCGCCCCGGGAGTGCGCCGCGCGCGCAGCCGTGTCGGCCGCGCTCGACCGGGAGATCCTCGGCACCGCGCGGCGCGGTCCCGACGCTGCTCCCTCCACCCCCCGCCGGGTGCGGCGGTCCTTCGACTGGCTCACCGGGCCCGCGTGGTTCCCCGTGCTCCGCCCGGCCCTCGCCGCCGCCGCGGTGGTGCTGATCGCCTTCGGCGTGATGCAACTGGCCCGGCAGCCCGGCGAGGGCGGCCCGAGCGGCGTCCTGCGCGGCAGGAGCGCCGACGGGAGCGCTGCGGTGACCGCCGCGCGCGTGGTCCTGCCGGACGGCCGGACGGCCGTTTTGTGGAAGCGGCTGCCCTGGGCGGACGGCTACCAGGTCGTGCTGTTCGGCGCCGACCTGGTGGAGCTGGGACGTGTCGAGGTCGCCGACGACAGCCTCATGGTGCTGACGGCCGGCAGCCTACCGGCTGCCGCCAGCCGGGAGCCGGCGCTCAGCTGCCGGGTGGTCGCGCGGCGGGGCGGCGACGAGATCGCGAGGTCGAACATCGTTCCCCTCGGCCCCGTCTCGCGCTAGCGGATGACGCCGCACCGGGGATGGATCGGGCTCGCCGCCGTCGCCATCGCGCTGGCGACTGCCGGTCCGGCGAGGCCGACGATCACGGCCACGACCCGGTCCAGGTTGGCCCTCGTGGATTCCCTGTGGTCCGCGGGACAGCGCGACTCCTCGCAGGCGCTCATCACGAGGTGGCTCCCCCCGTCGCGACGCCGGGCCGACTCCGCCCTGCTGTGCGGGCTCCTCGTCCGCTCCGGTGCCCACCTCGCCTCCCACGGCGAATACCGGCAGGCCGAGCGGGCCCTGCGCGAGGCGCTGGCGCTGGCCGAGGCACGCGCCGACTCGGCGGTGATGTCCAGCGCATTGCGCTGGCTCAGCCTCGCCGTGGGGGGACAGGGCGGGACCGGCGAGGCACGAGCCCTCAGCCTGCGCCTGCAGGAGCTGGCCCGCCGGCGCGGTGACCGGCGCCACGAGGGGTGGGCCCTGGTGGGCCTGGCATGGGAGGCGAGCCAGGCCGGACGCACCCGCGAGTCGGTCGCCTTCTCGCGCCGGGCCGCCGTGCTCTTCACGCGCGCCGGGGACGCCGAGGGCGAGATCTGGGCCCGCAACACCCTGGGCGTGGCGCTGTCCGCCCTGGGCGACTTCCGCGGTGCCGCCGCCTGCTACCGGCTCTCGGCCGCGGCCGCCCACGGGGTGGGCTTCGCGGTGGCCGAGGCGATCGCTCTCAACAACCTCGGCCACCTCGAGCACGGCCTCGGCGATCCCGGCCGGGCGCTGGGCAGCTTCCGGCGCGCTTTGGAGATCGCGCGCCGCATAGGCCAGGAGCGCGAGGCGGTCACGCCGCAGCTCAACATCGCCATCAGCCTGATGGAGCTGGGACGCCTGGACGAGGCCGGGAGCGCGCTGGACCGGTGCGTGGCCGAGTGCACGGCGCAGGGCTACCGGGACCTGCAGGGAATGGCCCTCTACCAGAGCGCCGAGCTGCGCCGGCTGCAATCGCGGAAGCACGAGGCCGCATCGCTCTACCGCCGCGCCCTGGCGCTCGGCGCGGCGCAGACGCTGCGCAACCGCGTGGAATGC
The DNA here is from genome assembly GCA_034678345.1 of Candidatus Eiseniibacteriota bacterium. Classification (GTDB taxonomy): domain Bacteria; phylum Eisenbacteria; class RBG-16-71-46; order RBG-16-71-46; family RBG-16-71-46; genus JANXPZ01. The sequence goes on along the minus strand of JAXDBZ010000121.1, from coordinate 7,808 downwards.
CTGATCGGGCTCTCCGACGTCCTCGCTGGCGTCGACAGCGCCGCGGGCGCCCTCGCCGCCGCGCGCGCGGCGGTCGGCGTGCTGGCGGGCGGTGAGATCCGGCTGATGGAGCCGCTGGCGCGCCGGGCCCTGGCCGGACGGCTGCGGGAGTCCGGTGACGTGCGTGGCAGTCTCGCCAACCTGCTGGCCGCCGACCGCGCGGCGCAACGCGCGGGCTGGAGCGGACGGCGCGCGGGCATCCTGGCCCTGGCGGCACGCGACCAGCGGGAACTGGGCCGCTCCGACAGCGCGCGGGCCCTGCTGGACCGCGCGGCGGCCATCTGGGAGGCCGAGCGCGGCGTGCCGCTCGACCCGGACTGGCGCGAGCAGCGGGGCGCCTCCGGGCAGATGGTCTTCACCGACCGGGCCGACCTCGCGCTCGCCGCGGACTCGCCCGTCCAGCCGGCCGGGCGCACCGCCGCCGCGTTCGACCAGCTCCAGCGCTTCAAGACGCGCACGCTGCTCGAGCGCATGCGGGGGCCGGGCGGGCTGGACGGGCGTCCGGCGACGGACGTGGCCGGACAGACGGTCACGCTGTCTGTGCTCCAGCAGCAGTTGCTGGTGGAGGGTGACCTGCTCCTCGACTTCCACCTCGGGCCACAGCGCTCGCTGCTCTTCGCCGTGACCCGCCACCACGCCCGCGCGGTGCGCCTGCCGGGGGCCGCGATCCTCGAGGAGCGCCTCCGCAACTACCGGGAACTCCTCGCCGCACCCGGCAAGGAGACAGAAGGCCGCGGTGCCACGGGCGTGGACGAGCCCGCGGCGATCGTCGCGACCCGGGAGCTGGCGGCGCGGGCCGTCTCACGCCTGCTCTTCGGGGAGATCGAGGACCTGATCGGAGCCAGCCGGCGCGTGCTCGTCTCCGCCGACGGCGCGGTCAACCTCCTCCCGCTGGCCGAGCTGCCCGGACCGGACGGGCTCTGCCGCCTCGAGGGCCGCGATTGGGTGCGGATCCCCTCGGCCACGGTGCTGCTGCGCATCTCGGAGCGGCTGCCGCGTGCCCGCGACACGGAGGACGCCACCATCCTGGCGCTGGCGGACGCAGAGCCGCTCCCCGGGGCCCGGCGGGAGGTGATCGGTCTGCGCCGCTCGTTCCGGCACGTCCGCACCGAGCCACCGGCCGTGGACCCGCGCGGCGGCGCGGGCGCCCTGGCGGGAGCCGATCTCGTCCACTTCGCCGCCCACCTGCTGGCCGACGACCAGCACCCGTGGCAGTCCCGCCTGCGGCTGCAGGCCGGCGACTCGGTGCTGGTCCTCGAGGCCGCCGAAGTGGCCGGGTGGCGCCTGCCCGCCCGGATGGCCGTCCTGTCGGGTTGCTCCTCGGCCGGAGGGCGCATCCTCTCCGGCGAGGGGGTCCTCGGGTTCTCGAGCGCCCTGCTCGCCGCGGGAGTCCCCTCGGTGGTGGCCACCCTCTGGCCGGTGGACGACGGCGCCACGGTCCTCTTCATGCGCGCCTTCTACCGTGAGCTCGGCAGCGGCCGCCCGGCCGCGGAGGCCCTGCACCGGGCCCAGGACGTCGTGCGTTCCCGGCCCGCCACCCGGGAGCCCCGCTACTGGGCCGGCTTCGTCGTGATCGGCGACGGGGGGATGAGGGTCCCCCTCCCCAGGCGGATGCCGGACCTGCCGTTGGCGGCCTGCGCCTCGATCCTGCTGGGCCTGGTCCTCGGCCTGGCCGCCCTGCGCGGCACCCGCGGCCCTTCCACCTGACCGCCGATCCGGCCCGTCCTCCGCCGGCACTGTGATTTCCCCGTGCCGCCCGGCGTCCCAGCAGACGGGGGGATGGGACGCACGTCCCCCGCTGAGCGTTTCGCGCCTCGCCCGGACGACAGGGGGAACGACATGCGCATCGCGATCGGGGTCCTGGGGGCGGCGGTGCGGGCCGCCGCGCCGGCCTCCGCCGGCATCATCTTCGTGAAGGCCGACGGCACCGGCGACTACGCCACCATCCAGGCGGCGCTCAGCGGGGCCGCGGCGGGCTCCGTCATCGAACTCGCGGACGGCACCTACACCGGCGCCGGCAACCGCGACCTGGACTTCCTGGGCAAGGCCCTGATCCTGCGGTCGCAGAGTGGCAGGCCCTCGAGCTGCGTCATCGACTGCCAGAGCGCCGGCCGGGGTTTCCGCTTCCACAGCGCCGAGACCACCACCTCGGTCGTGAAGGGGATCACCATCAGGCACGGCGACGCCGACTACGGCGGCGGCATCCGCTGCGAGAGCGCCTCGCCCACGCTGGTGAGCCTGGTCGTGGACTCCTGCGAGGCCGAGAGCGACGGGGGCGGGATCCACGTCTACCTGGGCGAGCCCGTCCTGAACAACCTCGTCGTCAGCCACAACCGGGCGGGCGGCAAGGGCGGCGGGCTCTATCTGCGGGGCGGCGAGGACCTGGACAACCTCCTCATCGTGCGCAACGAGGCCTATCGCGGGGGCGGTCTCTTCGCCGACTACGTGGACCTCTACCTCCACGGCTGCACGTTCCACCTGAACGAGGGCGCCGTCGAGGAGGGCGGGAACGCGGCCTACGGGGACCACGGCGGAGGGACCACCCTCAGCAACTGCATCGTGGGTGCGCAGATGGGGCCGGGGGTCTCGCTGCTGTACGCCCTCGTCAGCTACAGCGACATCGTCGGCGGCTTCAGCGGCACGGGGAACATCAACGCCGATCCCCTGTTCACGACCGGGCCGGGCGGCGGCTACTACCTGCAGACCGCGAGCCCGTGCGTCAACGCGGGCAGCGCCAATGCGGCGACGATCAGCTTCGCCGGCGGCGACGGGACGACCGCCCTGAACCGGCTCACCACGCGCACCGACGAGGTCAACGACGTGGGAACCGTGGACATGGGCTACCACTACGGCCACTTCAACCCGGTCTACGTGCCCGACCGCTACGCCACCGTGCAGGCCGCGCTCGACAGCGTGTTCTCCGGCGAGCGCGTGGTGGCCCGCGCCGGCACCTACCACCAGCGCATCGACTTCAAGGGCAAGGCGGTCGTGCTCGAGGGCTCGGGCAGCCTGGGATCCACGGTGCTGGACGGTGACGACGGCGGCACCGTCGTCACCTTCCAGACATCGGAAGGCCGCGGCTCGGTGCTGCGCAACTTCGTGGTCGAGGACGGGACCGCGGCGTACGGCGGCGGCATCGCCGTGCTCTCCTCCGCTCCCACCCTGGACGCCAACCTGGTCCGCAACAACGTCGCCACCGCGAGCGGCGGCGGGCTCTACGGCGAGTTCTGCCGCACCCGGCTCACCGGCAACACCATCATGTCGAACACGGCCACCGACCGCGGCGCCGGCGCCTACTTCGCCGGCGGGCCGACGGCCGTCGAACTCGCCGGCAACACGATCCGGAACAACACCGGCGCGGCCTACGGCGGCGGGCTCGCCTTCGCGTGGGGACACGCCGCCCTGTCCGGCGACATCGTCGTATCCAACTCGAGCACACAGGGAGGCGGCATCCACTCCGCCAACGGAACGCTCCAGGTCGCGAGCTGCGTGGTCGTCTCGAACGGCGCCTCGGGCGGCCAGGGCGGGGCCCTGTACATCGAGGGAGCCGGCGCCGCCATCGACCGGACCATCCTCGCGTTCAACAACGCGATCGGGACCTCGCCCGCCGTCACCTGTGGCCTCCTCGGCACCGCGACCGCCACCTGCAGCGACGTCTACGGCAACAACGGCGGCGACTGGGCCGGGGGCCTCGCGGGCCAGGGGGGCGCGAACGGCAACCTGAACGCGAACCCGCTCTTCTGCAACTCCGGCGGCTACGACTACCACCTGCACTCGAATTCGACGTGCGCCCCCGCCAACAACCCCACCTGCGGCCTGATTGGCGTGCTGGGAGTGGGCTGCAGCGAGTTCGTCCTCAACGTCCCGGACGACTACCACACCATCCAGGAGGCCATCGACGCGGCCTGGGACGGCATCCCCGTCGTGGTGGCGAACGGCACCTACACCGGCACCGGCAACCGCGACCTCGACTTCAAGGGCAAGGCCATCACGGTGCGCAGCATCGACGGCGACCCCGCGAGCTGCGTCATCGACTGCCAGGGGTCCAGCGCGAGCCCGCACCGGGGCTTCTACTTCCACACCGGCGAGGACTCCACGTCCAAGCTGACCGGCGTCGGCATCGTCAACGGGTACATCGGCGGCACCGGCGGCGGCGGCGGCATTCACTGCACCTCGAGCAGTCCGCTGATCACGAACTGCATCATCGAGAACTGCTACGCCTACGACGGCGGCGGGCTGTTCGCGTACCAGTGCGCCCCCATCATCGAGACCTGCACCTTCCTGAACGACTCCGCCAGCGACGCGGGCGGCGGGCTCCTGGCCAACACCTCGACGCCCCGGCTCGCCGAGTGCTGGTTCGAGGGCTGCGGCGCCCTCTGGGGCGGCGGCGCCCTCTACGACCACCAATCCTCGTCCCGCGTGCGGGACGGCGTGTTCCTGGCGAACGTCAGCCAGCACTGGGGCGGCGCGGTGCACAGCGCGCAGAGCACCAGCCGGACCCAGGTGCAGGACTGCCTCTTCGCCTCCAACGCGGCGGCCGAGGGCGGGGCCGCATACAGCCGGGCGGGGGCGGTGCTCTCGCTCCTCGACTGCACTCTCTACGGGAACGCGGCCACGTCCTACGGCGGCGGGCTCTACGCCACGAGCAGCGGCGGGGCGAACCTGGCCAATGCCATCCTCTGGGCGAACACCTGCCCGACCGGGCCGCAGGTCTCGGTCCGGACGTCCAGCACGGTGGCCGTTGCCTGCTCGGACCTGCAGGGCGGCCAGGCCGCGGTCAACGTGGATGGCACGAGCACCCTCAACTGGGGCACCGGCAACATCTCGAGTGACCCGTACTTCTGCGATCCCGGTGCGGGCGTGTTCACGCTGGGGACCATCTCGCCCTGCCTCCCGGCCAACAACTCGTGCGGTGTGCTGATGGGTGTCTACGACCAAGGCTGCACCATCGTCGGGGTGGAGCCCCCGGTGTCAACCGGTCGCGCGGCACTCGAGCTGGCCCCGATCCAGCCGAACCCGTTCCGATCCGAGGCCCGGATCGCGTTCACGCTGCCCGCGGATGGGCACGTGCGCCTGCGGGTCTTCGACGTGACGGGACGCCGATTGGCCACGCTCGCGGAAGGCATGTGCGCCGCCGGAGCGCACCAGGTGACCTGGGACGGCTGCGACGACGCCGGACGGGCGGTGGCGAGCGGCTTGCACTTCGTGCAGCTCGAAGCCATGGGCCGCACGCTCGTGCGCAGGGTCGCCGTCGTCCGCTGACGCACCCGCCCCTGCCAGCCCCGCTCCCCGGTCATTCGCCCAGCGAGCGGGGCGGCGGGTGCCACGCCGGACACCGGGCACGTGCCGCGCGAGGCCCCTGCGCGGCCGTGCCGGTCCGGTGTCGCTCCGCGGCCCGACTTCGAGGCCGTGCGCACGCTCGAGCGCGCGCTCACCGAGCGCCTGCGCGCCGCCGAGGAAGCCGGCTGGCGGGTCGAGTCGTTCCTCGAGTCCCCCGCGGCGCCGGAGAGAGGACGCGCGTAGGCGGGGCGTTTCGCGCGTCCCCGCCGCGCACGGGCGTGGTATCCTGCCCGCATGAGTGACGGCACGCGGCACATCACCGTCCGGAAGACGACGTTCGGCCCCGAGGACGATCGGCTCGACCGCGAGTTCTGGGCGGCGTTGACGCCGGAGGAGCGCGTGGCCGAGACCTGGCGCCTCACGGTCGAGCAGTGGGAGTTGAAGGGATGGGACCCCGGTGAATCCCGACTTCGTCGCACTATTGCGCGAGTTGTCCGCCGCTGAAGCGCGGTTCCTCATCGTGGGCGGCTACGCGGTGAGCCTTCACTCGCGCCCGCGCGCCACGGGCGACCTCGATGTGTGGGCGGAAGCCTCGGCCGACAACGCCGCGCGCGTGTTCCAAGCGCTGCGGGCCTTCGGGGCCCCGCTCGAAGGCCTGGCCGAGGCGGACCTGACGAAGCGGGACGTCGTGTACCAGATCGGCGTGCCGCCGTGCCGGGTAGACCTGCTGACGTCGCTGACCGGCGTGGAATTCGCGGAGGCGTGGGCCGGGCGCGTTACCAGCCGTATCGAGGACCTCGACGTCCCATTCATCGGCAAGGACGCCCTCGTCCGCAACAAGCGTGCGCTCGGCCGTCCGCACGACCTCGCGGACCTGGAGTCGCGCGAGGGCGGCGCCGGAGCCCTGCGGGGGGGCGGTCTTCTCAGCGTTCAGGACCGGGCTCGACCGTGCTAGTCTGAGGCACCCCCGAGCGGGGAGGTTGCCTCCTTGCCCGACCTCGCCCAGCGCGTGAGCGCCGCCCTCGCTGGCCGCTACACGGTCGAGCGCGAGCTCGGCCGCGGCGGCATGGCGACGGTGTTCCTGGCAGAGGACCTCAAGCACCATCGCCAGGTCGCCATCAAGGTGCTCGACCCCGAGGTCGCCGCCGCCATCGGCCCCGAGCGCTTCCTGCGCGAGATCGAGACCGTCGCCGCTCTCACCCACCCCCACATCCTCCCGCTGTTCGATTCGGGGCAGGCCGGCGGGCTCCTGTTCTACGTCATGCCCTATGTCGAGGGCGAGTCCCTGCGCGACCGCTTGAACCGCGAGAAGGAGCTCCCGCTCGACGACGCCCTGCGCATCGCCCGCGAGGTCGCCGACGCGCTGAGCTACGCCCACGCACACGGGCTGGTGCACCGGGACATCAAGCCGGAGAACGTGCTGCTCGAGCAAGGGCACGCGGTGGTGGCGGACTTCGGCATCGCCCGGGCAGCGTTGGCGGCGGGCGAGCAGAAGCTGACGGCGACAGGGATCATGGTGGGCACCCCGGCCTACATGAGCCCGGAGCAGGTGGCGGGGAGCCGGGAGCTGGACGGCCGCAGCGACCTCTACTCGCTGGGCTGCGTGCTGTACGAGATGCTGGCGGGGCAGCCGCCGTTCACGGGGCCGACGGCGGAGAGCGTGGCGCACCAGCACCTGAACGTGACGCCGCGGCTGATCACCGACCTGCGGCCGGCGGTGCCGGCGGCGGTGGCGGCGGCGCTGCAGCGGGCGCTGGCCAAGGCGCCCGCGGACCGCTATCGGAGCGTGAGCGAGTACCTGACGGCGCTGCAGGCGAGCCTCTCCGGGACCGGGTCGAAGGAATCGAGCGGGAGGCCCCGCGCGTGGTCGCCGCGCGCCGTGCTCGTCGCCGGAGTCGCGGTCGCGGCACTCGCGGTTGCGGCAGGATGGTTCGTGTCGCGGTCGCGGCATCCTCGCGCGACCACGATGGCGAGACCGGAGTGGGTGTTGATGACGGACTTCGAGGGGCCACCGGACGATCCGCAGATCGCCAACGCCGTCCGCGAACTGGTTCGCACGGACCTCGACCAGTCGTCCGGGCTGCGGTCGGTGCCGCAGGAACAGGTGCGGATGGCGCTGGCCATGGCGCAGAGGCCCGAGAGCACGCGAGTGACCGAAGCGGTCGCGCACGAGCTGGCCGTCCGCAACGAGTTCGGCTCGGTGCTGGCGGGACAGGTACTGCGCATCGGTAGGGGCTTCTCGGTCGTGCTGCGGGCGCTCGACGGGGAGAGGGCCGCCTTGGTGACGACGCTGCGGCAGACGGCGAAGGACGAGGACGACCTCATCCCGAGCGTGGCGCGGCTGACGCGGCGACTGATGCGGGAACTCGAGGTGAAACAGGGGGCGATCCGCGCGACCCGCCCCCCGGCACCCGCGATGACCGCCTCGTTCGAGGCGTTCAAACGCTACCGCCGGGCGCTCGACCTCCAGGAGAGGCTGCGCGTGGACG
>JAXDBZ010000120.1:0-7631 GCA_034678345.1 Candidatus Eiseniibacteriota bacterium | reverse complement strand
CCGCTCCTGCTCGGCGGCCGAGGGGGCCGGCTCGTCGTATCTGGTCGTCACGCGACCGACCGGCGGCCCGGCCGGCGCCGCGCCCGACACGGGCGATGCGACCAGAGCCCAGGCCACGGCGGCCGCGGCGGCGAGGCGGCCGAGGTCAGGGACGGCGACGGTCGCGAACCGAGACAATCCTGCCATGATGGACCTCCACCTGGATGTCGAACCCGTGCTCGCGCAGCAGGTGTTCCAGCTCGAGCCGGATCTCCTCGTCGCTGCGATCGCGGAGGGAGGGAGCGCGGATCCGGGAGACGCGGGCGCCCGTCCGCGCGAGCCGCACGTCCACCCCATCCTGCGCCCCCGGCGGCTGCGGCCCGAGGATCTGGACGACCGTCAGCCCGCCGCTGGCCGCGACCACGATCGCCGCGCTGTCGATGCCCTGCGCCCGGAGCTGGGCGCGCACGTCGCGCTCGATCGCCCCGGGAGCCTGACGGGGCTCGAGCCGCAGGCGCACCATCCGCTCGCGGGCCTGGGCCGCGAGCGGCCCCCACGACCATTCGGCGCGCGGTGACACCGTGGCCCGCGCCGTGACGCCGCGGGCGGCCAGGGCGCCGACGAACGCGCCGGCACGACGGGTCGCGACCGCCGGGTCCACGCCGGGGACGAAGACCCAGAGCCCCTCGCCCGCCGGCGCCGCCCGGTCCGGCGCGGCGCCCAGCGCACGGGTGAACTCCTCCGCCAGGACTCGGAGGTCCGTCGCTTCCGGGTCGGCCAGCGTCAGGCGGACCTCGCTGCCGGCCCGCCGTTCGTAGCGCACGGGGAACGCGAGCAGGCACAAGGCGGCCACCACCGCCAACGCCATGCCCCGGAGACGGGTGCGGCGCCGTGCCACCGCCGCGCCGCCTCGACCCCGCACCGCCGCGACCTGTGCCTCGAGGACCGGCATACCCTCGCGTGTGGTGCGCCGGAGCGCCTCCAGGTCCCGCGCCAACATCGTGTCCATGGCTTCCTTCCCCGGTTGCACGTCAGTCGCCCCTCTGCCACGCGACCGCGCGCATCGCCGGCTCCGTGGCCTCGATCCGCCGCCGGCGCTCGTAGTGGCGGCGCAGGCGGTGGCGACCGCGGGACAGGCGCGACTTCACCGCAGTCGTCGAGACTCCTTGCACACGGGCCACCAGTTCGAGCGGGTAGCCCTCGAGATCGCACATCACGATCGCCTCCTTCTGGACGGCGGGCAGCGTGTCCAGCGCCCGCGCCAGACGCAGCGATCGCTGGATGGCGTCGTCGGCCGGGGGCAGCGCGGGCTCGAGCGGGCCGGCTGCCCCCGGCTCGGGAAGCGGCAGGAACCGCCGCCAGAACGAGCGCCGGGCGCGCGACCGGTGCAGGTTCAGGAGGATCGCGTAGAACCATGGCTCGAAGCGGTCCTCCTCGCGGACCCGGTCCAGGCCACGATGGGCGCGCAGCAGCACGTCCTGGAACAGGTCGTCACCCTCGTCGCGAGAGCCCGCCAGCCGGCGGGCGGTGGCCACCGCGCGCGCATGGAAGGGACGCAACAGGTCGGTCAGCCGCTGCCAGCGCTCGTCGTTCTCCACGTGCGGTTGCTCCGGGTCCGAACCCGTCCGGGCGACGGGCCTCCGACAAGGGTGACTCCCGGGAGGCTCGCATGGTCGCAGGGATCCTCGTCCCGACGCGAATCTCGGCGCCGAGCGCGGCACCGCGTGGGTACCGGCGCGGCCCCCGACACCCGGACGCACCGCGGCCCCCGGCTCGTCGAGCCGGGGGCCGCGGCGGGGCGCGATGAGCGGGATCAGCCCGCCAGCGCGAACCGGATCTCGACGTCCTCGCGATCATCGTCCGAGGCACGGAACGAATCGGCGGGGACGAGCCGCAGCCAGCCGGCCACCCACTTGTCGGGGATCTGGCCGAGCCGCGTGTTGAAGGTCGCGACGGTGTCGTTGTAGAACTCGCGCCGGTCCGCGATCTGTCCCTCCAGCTCGCTGATGCGCGACTGGAGCTGCAGGAAGTTCTGGTTGGCCTTGAGGTCCGGGTAGGCCTCGGCCACCGCGAACACCCCGCCCAGCGCCCGGGTCAGCAGGTTCTCCGCCTCGGCGCGCTCGCCCACGGTGCGCGCCCGGGCCAGCGCCCCGCGCGCCTCGCTCAGCTTGTCGAAGACCGCGCGCTCGTGCTGCATGTAGGCCTCGCAGGTCTTCACCAGCTTGGGCAGCTCGTCGTGCCGCTGCTTCAGGAGCACGTCGATGTTGGCCCAGGCCCGCGTCAGCGAGTTCTTGAGCGCCACCAGGCTGTTGTAGATCGAGAGCCAGACGCCGGCAGCTGCCACCACGACGAACAACACCGCGGCCGTGCCGAGGATCTCACCGGGATGCATGGATCGCCTCCTGCGATTCGCCGGCGGGGACGACCGCGCGACGCGCGGGCCCGCCGGACGGGTTCATCGCGGCCCGTGCCCCCCGCCGAGGGCGAGGAGCCAGTAGCCGAGTCCGAACAACGTGAGGGCCGGGCCGCCCACCAGCCCGGCCGCGGCCCGGAGCCCCAGCTGCAGGGTCAGGTCGCGCTCCGACTGCTGCGAGATGACGTAGGTGCGCTCGTGCTCGCCGCGGCGCACGACCGCCCGGACCTCGATGTCGAGTCCCTGCAGTCGCCGCGCCCGCCAGCCGTCCGTGCCGGTCATCTCCATCGCCTCGTCCGCCGAGACGGCGACCGACTGCGACCGCGGCGTCGCGGTGCCGAGCACGTAGACGCGCTGCTCGGGCTCGAGCACGCGCTCGCGGAAGCGCAGGGAACCCATCCGCCACAGCGTCGCCGCCGCCGGCCGCCGGGCGCGCAGGTAGTCCGCGTAGACGTCGGGCAGCGCCACTCCGGCGCACACCTCCTCGAGCTGGAAGCCGAGCCGCACCGTGGCGCCGGCCGGATAGACCAGCGCCAGGCCGGTCTCGTCGCGCAGGTAGAAGGGATGGCCCGAGGCCTCGCGGTGTACGACGTGCCAGGAGTTCTTCGAGCGGGTGGAGACGTCCACCTCCCAGTAGGCGCAGGGGCGGCCCGAGAATGGTGCCGCCAGCTCGCTGCGCGGTACCGCCCGGCCGTTCAGCTCGACCAGGCCCATCGGCATCGAGCGGATGCGCGCGGTCGGCGTGTCGCGGATCAGGCGCTGCAGGCGCAGCTCGCGGAAGCTCTTCGCGAACCACGGCAGGCCCGAGGCAAGCGCCATCGTGGCGACGGCCGGCAGCGTGAAGTCCGCCATGGCGCTCCTAGAAGCGCCCCAGCGCGCGCAGCGCGTCGGCCGCGGCGGCCAGGTAGAGCAGCCCGAACAGGCTGAGCACGGGACCGGCCAGCAGGCCGAGCGTGCGCCAGCGCGACACGGCGAGGTCCCCGGCGGCCGGCTCGCGGTCCGAGACGAGGGTGAAGTCCACGAGCCCGTCGGGCCCGACCCACAGCTCCGGGCCGGAATCGGGCGGCGCGAAGCTCACGGGCTCGGGCACGTCGTCGGTGCCGGTGCGCAGCAGGACGGTCTCGACCCCGGCCCGCGCCACCTCCGCGCGCACGCTCCGCGCGTGGCCGACGACGTGGCAGGCGGAGCCGGCCACGAGCGCGCGCTCGACGAGTCGCAGCCTCCCCCCCGCGCGGCGCCAGGCCAGCGCCTCGGGCGCCCGCTCGAGCAGTCGGGTGAGCGTGCCGGTGAGCAGGTCGCCGGCGGCGAGTTCGCGCTCGGCGGTGCGGGGCAGGTCCCAACGCACGCCGTCGGCCTCGACGTGGGCGAGGCCCTCCGGCGTGACGAGGCGGAACGAACGCTCGTCCCCCACGGTCCGCGCGATGGGGGCGCCCTCGGCCCGCAACTCGAGCCGGAACGAGGCGCAGGGCCTGGCCGAGAGCGGCGCGAACAGCGGGCTCTCGAGGGCGACCGTGCCCTCCAGGTGGCGGAAGCCCTCGCCTCCGGCGGACGCGGCCCGAAGGCGCCGCAGCCGGCGTCGCAGCCGCAGCGCGCGCAGGCCGTCGCTGAACAGCGGCGCCCCGGCCACGATGGCGCCGACGGCGCCGGCCAGCCCGCCGGCGGTCGGATGGGTGAAGAGGGTCAAGTCCATCGCCCGGGTTATCGGCCGCCCGGGCGCGCGACATCAGCCGGAAGTGGGCCGGGGGAAAGGTGATGGGGCGGCGGCGGCCGAGGCCGCTGCGGAGGCCGGTGCCGGTCCGGGCTAGACGGAGTCCCCGTCGGCGCGGCAGCAGCCGTCCGCCGGGTCGCCGACCTCCACCTGGATGGTGCTGTGGCCGATGCCGAAGGTCTCGTCGAGCCCCGCCGCGGCACGGTGCAGCGCCGCGTCGTCCAGCGCGCCGGGCCGCGCCACCAGGTGCACGGTCAGCGCGACCTCGCTCGTGCTCATGCCCCAGATGTGCAGGTCGTGCACCGCCGTCACGCCGGGCAGCGCCGTCAGCCACGCCTCGACGCGGGCCGGGTCGATCCCCGCCGGGACCGCGTCCATCGCCAGATCCAGCGACTCGCGCAGCAGGCCCCACGTCCCCATCGCGATGACGGCGCCGATGACCAGACTCAGCGCCGGGTCGAGCCAGGTCCAGCCGGTGAGGCGCATGACCAACCCGCCGACGACGACGCCGAGCGACACGCCGGCGTCGGCGACCATGTGCAGGAACGCGCCGCGCACGTTCAGGTCGTGGCGGCGGCCCTCGCGGAAGAGCAGCGCGGTCGCGCCGTTCACGAGCACCCCGGCGGCCGCGACGAGGATGATGGGCAGTCCCGCCACCGGCGCCGGGTGCCCGAGGCGGCGGATGGCCTCCGAGGCGATGGCCCCCACCGCCAGCATCAGCAGCACGGCGTTGGCCAGCGCCGCGAGGATGGTGCCGCGGCGCAGCCCGTAGGTGCGCCGCGCCGAGCGCGGCCGCAGCGCCAGACGCCCGGCACCCCACGCCAGCAGCAGCCCCAGCACGTCGCCCAGGTTGTGCGCGGCGTCGGCGAGCAACGCCAGCGAGTGGGCGAACAGCCCGGCGACGACCTCGATGGCGACAAAGCCGAGGTTGATGGCCACGCCGACGGCGAAGGCGCGGCCGTGGTCCCTCCCGCCGTGCCGCCCGTGCGTGTGCTCGACCATGATCGGAGCCGTCCGGGGCCGCCGCCGCTCAGCGGGCGCTGAGCAGCTGCCGGCCTCCGTCGATGGGCACCGTCGCGCCGGTGATCCACGCCGCTTCGTCGCCGAGCAGGAAGAGCACGAGCGCGGCGATCTCCTCGGGCTGGCCGACGCGGCCCAGCGGGTGCGTGCTCTTCGAGCGCTCGAGGAAGGCGGGGTAGTCGGCCACCGCGCCGAGGGCGGTCTGCAGCTCCGTCACGACCACGCCCGGGTTCAGCGCGTTCACGCGCACGCCGTGCGGCGCCAGGTCGAGCGCGGCGCAGCGCGTGAAGGCGTCCACGCCCGCCTTGCTGACGACGTAGCCCATCAGGTTCGCGTAGGGCCGCGGACCGGCCACGGAGGAGATGTTCACCACCGCCCCCTTGCGCCGGATCAGCTCGGGCGCGGCGGCCCGGGTGAGCAGGTACATGGCGCGCAGGTTCGTGTCCATCATGCGGTCCCACTCCGCCGGCGCGAGGTCGAGCAGGCCGCCGCCGACCATCACGCCGGCGGCGTTCACCAGCCCGTCGAGCCCGCCGAAGCGCCGCACCGCGGCCGACACCCAGGCCGCTCCGGTGGCCTCGTCGCGCACGTCGCCCGACACGGCGAGCAGCTCGCGGCCGGCGGCCGCGGCCTCGCCGGCGAGCTGGTCGAGCCGGTCCTGGCGCCGCCCGGCCGCGACGACTTTCGCCCCCTCCGCCAACAGTTTGCGGGCGCAGCAGCGACCGATCCCGCTGGTCGCCCCGGTCACGAGAATCACGCGGTCCTCGAAGCGGGCCTTGCCTTCCATCGTCTCCCTGGCTCCTCTCCCCTCGGTGCGTACGCTTTTCGCGAATCCTTGGACGCGAAAGGCTATCCAACGTTCCGGAATTCGTCCAATGCCCGCCCCCCCGGCGGGCGGCCGTCCGGTCACCGGACATCCCTGTACCACCACGCCGACGCCCAGGGGCGGAATCGCGCCCGGGGCCGACTCCGAGAGGGAAGTCACAATGCCGCGTCCTCCTCGATTCACGATCCGCGCTGCCAGCGCGCTGACCGGGATCAACGAGAACACCCTGCGCGCCTGGGAGCGACGCTACGGACTCATCCGCCCCGAGCGGACCGCCAAGGGCTACCGGCTCTATTCCGACGAGGACATCGCCCGCCTGCGCGTGATCAAGCGCGCCATGCACGAGGGCGTGCCGGCCGGGCGGATGCGCGTGTACCTGGAGACGCCGGAGGGGCAGGCGCGTCTGCACGACGGCACGGCGGCGGCCGCGACCGGGGTCCCCGGGACGAACGGTCGGTTGTCCGACTGCTGCGACCGGATCGAGGAGGCCGCGCGCCGGCTCGACCGCGCGGCGCTCGAGCGCGCCTTCCACGACTCCGTGAGCATGCACTCGCTGCGCGATGCCTTCCACCACGCGCTCGGCCCCGCCCTGCTCACGCTCTGCCCGCACGGATGCGGCGAGACCTGCGAGGCCACGCAGCGGTTCCTGACCGCGTTCGCCCGCCAGCACCTGGAGAAGGCGCTCGCCGGCCTCCGACCGCTCCACCAGCAACCGCGCGCCCTGTTCGCCTGCGCGCCCGGGGAGACGCACGAGGTGGACCTCATGCTCCTGACCCTCGAGGTCGGGCTGGAGGGCGTGAGCGCGCGCTACCTCGGCGCCGACGCCGCACTGGAGACCCTGCGGGAGGTGGCCGGGACGGCCGGCTCCCGCGCGGTGGTGCTCTCGGCGACGCGCGGGATGCCTCAGGAGGCCGTGCTCGGGCTGCGCGACGCCCTGACGGCGTTGCCGCGCCGACCCCGGCTCCTCATGGAGGGACGGGCGGCCCAGGCGCACCGGGACTGGCTCGAGGCGATCGGCGTCGAGACGCTGGCCGCCACGCCCGCGGAGGCGAGCCGGCAGGTGCTGCGGGCCGCCGCGGCGGTCTAGGCGGGACCGGCGCCCCGCCGCGCCAGCGCGGCGAGGAAGCTGCGGTCGGCCTCGAGCACTCCGGCCGGGTCCACCTCGGCCGGATCCGCCCAGCGCACCTCGTGCACGGCCGGGCTCGGCGTGAAGTCGAGCGAGTCCAGCTCGCAGCGCACGAAGTACAGCTCCACCGCGGGGCCCTGCGGGTAGTCGTACCGCTCCACCGCCAGGGTCTCCCCCGGCACGGCCCCGACGCCCAGCTCCTCGCGCAGCTCCCGCACCAGCGCCTGGGCGGGCGACTCGCCGGGCTCGAGCTTGCCGCCGGGGAACTCCCACCGCAGGGCGAACCGCCCGCCCGGCGGGCGGCGGGTGAGCAGTAGCCGCCCGTCCCGCCACACGACCGCGGCGGCCACCCGCAGGCGCGGCGCGGACCGGTCAGCCACGGCGGTGGTCCTCCCCGGCGGCGTCGCGCAGCTCGCGCTCGAAGCCGAGCAGGTAGCGCCGGTCGCCCCGCGCCCGGGCGGCGATGGCCCGCCGCGCGGCCGCGCACAGCACCGCGGCCTGGGCCGGATCCAGCCGGCGCCCCCGCAGCCCGCGCGGCAGCCGCAGGTACGAGGGCGCG
>JAXDBZ010000119.1:0-12219 GCA_034678345.1 Candidatus Eiseniibacteriota bacterium | reverse complement strand
TCTTCGGATTGTTCTGCGCCAGCGCCATCGTGATCGCCGCCGTCAGCGTCGTCTTCCCGTGGTCCACGTGCCCGATCGTCCCCACGTTCACATGCGGCTTCGTCCGCTCGAACTTCTGCTTGGCCATTCCAGGGCTCCTGTCTGCGGTGTGAAGGTCTCCGTTCAGCGGACACTGCGCCGGGGATCGCCGGCCGTGGCGGCGCGCTCGCGCGCTGCCGCCGGCGAGTCATGCCCTGCGCGGTGCCCCGCACCGCTCGAGTCACGTGTTGCCTGCATCACTCCCGACCGCGCGGCACGCGCGCGGCGAAGCGGATGGCCGTCGCCATCCTCCGGGTGAATGGAGCCCACGAGCGGAATCGAACCGCTGACCTTTTGCTTACCATGCAAATGCTCTACCGACTGAGCTACGTGGGCTTTGGACCGTTGGACATACGAAGGCGTGCCAGGCGCGGGGCATGCTGGAGCTGCGGCACAAGGTGACCCGAACCCGGAGGATCCGCTTCGCGTCCGAATGCAGCGAAAACGCACTACCCCATGCCGGCTTCTCAAGCGAGAAAGCCGTCGGGGAAAGCGGGCACGCAAATGTAAGCTGAAGGCAGGCCGGTGTCAATGAGCGGCAGAGGAAAAAAAGCCACCCCCGGCCCGACGGCCGGGCGCCCGTGTCGTGGGCCGGGCGCCCGCCACGCCAGGGGATGGAGCGGGAAACGGGATTCGAACCCGCGACCCTCAGCTTGGAAGGCTGACGCTCTAGCCGCTGAGCTATTCCCGCTTAACTCGTTTTACTGCAACAAGATGGTGGAGGGGGGAGGATTCGAACCTCCGAAGGCTATGCCGACAGATTTACAGTCTGTTCCCTTTGACCGCTCGGGAACCCCTCCACGCCTGCGGGTACGGGGACTGGTCCGGGCCACCCCGTCACAGGCCCACCCGGATCACGACGTCCCGGTTCCGGCAGGCCCCGCCACCTCAAGTGCTTGGCGGGCTTCCGCTTAGCTGGCGAAGGGACTCGAACCCCCAACCGTCTCATTACAAATGAGAAGCTCTACCAGTTGAGCTACGCCAGCGGACCTTTGAGCACACGCGCTCGAAGAGCAACGGCAAGATAGACAGCCCGCTGGGGGCTGTCAAGATACGGCGCGACGAGGCCCGGGCACTCGCCCCCCGCCCGGGCGAGCCGGGCCTGGGGCCCCGGGGTCGACCTGGGCATGGCCTCTCCCCGGAAGGACGGCGCGGGCACACCGACCGCGCGGCCCCATGCGAAAAGGCAGCCCTGCAGAGGGAACCTAAGTCCACCTCTCTGGCTGCCTCTTCCCGAGAGATCAAGGGGTGACCGGGAAGAACCCCATTGCTCTCCCGGCTTCGTTGACCGGGCGTATTTGTTTTTTTTGAAGCTACGAACCACTCTTCATCAACGAGACACCGACAGATTCGAGGCTGCTCTCACCCCTTTCCCGTTGGGCCCTGAGGGCCTGCCGAACGTATGTGGGTACGAGCCCCAAACAGCGGCACCTTCAGAGCCGCTGATACTCCCGATTCCAGTCTGCCCATCCCTTCGGAGCGGATCTCAGACGACCGGCCACGCGTGGAGGTGCTTGACTCGTGACCGGCCGCCTGAGGAATGGCCCCTGACACCTCGCTGGACCACGCTCCTGATCAGCCGGTTTTCTGGACTGATCCCCCGTATCCGGCCTTCACGCGGAGCACGGTGCGTGCCATGGCGATGCACCCTGACGACGCATCCGGAGCGGCACGCCAAGCGATTACATTGCAGGCGGTTGGGACTGCCGGATCGTCACGCTCGGGACACCTCCCACGGCGTCCGCCTGTTTCGGTGTCACCCCGGCGGAGAAACACACCGGCGGGCCCTGTCGGCGTAGTCCATTGGGAGGTCAGGACTTGGCGGCTGTCACCCGGGAGGGTTACAGATCCGGCCCCGGAAACAGGGGTAACAGCGAGCGGGGCCCGGAGATACGGGCCCCGCTCTCGCGCCTGGACGGCGGGCGGATCGAACTAGGGGAGCTTCAGCTCCAGCCGCTTGAGCCGGGCGTACAGCGTCTTGCGGCTGACTCCCAGCAGCTCGGCCAGACGGCTCTTGTTCCCCCCCGAGCGCTCGTAGGCCTCCAGGATCGCCGCGCGCTCCCGATCCGTGTCGCGCGGCGCGACGCTCCCGGGGGCGGCCGTCGGCTCCGGCACCGGCGTCAGGAACGGCAGCAGCGCGGCGGCATCCAGCGGCCGCTCGCCGCCGTGCAGCGCGCCCGCCCGCTTCATGACGTTCTCGAGTTCGCGCACGTTGCCCGGCCAGCGGTGCGAGAGCAGCACCGCCTCGGCGTCGGGGCTCAGGCGCGGGCCGTGCAGGCCGCCGTAGAAGGCCAGGAAGTGCCGGGCCAGCGGCACGACGTCGTCGTTCCGCTCGCGCAGCGGCGGCACGCGGATCTCGATCTCGTTCAGGCGGAAGAGCAGGTCGCGCCGGAACAGCCGCTCGCCCTCGCCGCCGCGCAGCTCGCGGTTCGTCGCCGCGATGATGCGCACGTCGGCGCGGCGCACCCTCGTCTCGCCGAGGCGCATGTACTCGCCGCTCTCGAGGAAGCGCAGCAGCGTGACCTGCACGTCGTGCGGCAGCTCGCCGACCTCGTCCAGGCAGAGCGTGCCGCCGTCGGCCGCCTCCACCAGACCCGCGGCGTCGGCGTGCGCTCCGGTGAAGGCCCCCTTGCGGTGGCCGAAGAGCTGCGCCAGCGCCAGTTCGGCGCGCAACGCCCCGCAGTTGACGGCGAGGAAGGGCCGGTCGGCGCGCGAGGACAGCGCGTGGATGGTGCGGGCGACGATCTCCTTGCCCGTCCCCGTCTCGCCGGTGATGAGCACCGAGAGGTCGGTGGCCGCGGCCCGCCGTGCCAGCGCGTCCACGCGCTGCATGGCGTGGGAGTAGGCGAAGAGCTGGGGCGCGCGACCGCGACGGTCCGCCCGGGCGGCCACGGGAGCCGCCGCCGGCGCCTCCGCGCCCAGCAGCCGCTGCAGCTCGCGGTCGGTGCGCGCGAGCCAGTCCTGGGCCGAGAGCTCGGCGAACAGCGCGCCGGCGCGGTACAGGTGCCGGCGACCCTGGCGCGGGTCGGCCTCCGCCCGTCCCAGGTCGAACAGCGTGCGCGCCAGCTCGTAGCGCTCGCGGACCGCGGTCAGCCGGCGCACCACGTCGTTCCAGCCGGCGAGCGCCTCCTCGCGCTGGCCCCGCGCCCAGGCGAGCGCCGCGGCGGCGCGGTGCGCCAGCGCCAGCTCGAGCCGGTCGCCGATGCGCTCGGCCACGGCGGTGGCGTGCCGGCCGGCGCGCTCCGCCTCGTCGAGGCGCCCGAGCCGGATCAGGGCGTCGGCGCGGCGGCGTTCCAGCTCGGCCACCAGGTCGCCCTCGGGGCCGATGCCGGCCGCGAGCAGGAGCGCCTGGTCGTAACGGCCCAGCGCCTCGGTGTACCGCTCCCGGTCCGCCTCCAGATCGCCCTGGAACTCGATGGCCAGGACCTCCTCCCGGGAGGCGTCCAGGTCGCGGGCCTGGCGCAGCGCCTCGGCGAAGAGCGCCTCGGCGTCGGCGAAACGGCGCTGCAGTCGGGCCACGTTGCCGCGAGCGATGCGTACCGCGATGAGCCGCAACGGGTTGGCGATCTGCTGGTAGACCTGCTCGGCCTGTGCGTAGCACTCCTCGGCCCGCTCCCACTCGCCGCTCTTCTGGCGGACGATGCCCAGGTTCAGCAGCGCGTCCGCCGTGGAGGGGAAGCGGCCCAATCGCCGGAACGTCTCGAGCGCCGCCTGCAGGCTGGCCGCCGCGGCGTCCCACTCGCACTGGTTCTTGAGGATCAGCCCGAGGTCGCCGCGGGCCAGCGCCGCACGCCAGTCGTCCTTGAGACGCCGGTAGAGCCCGAGGGCCTGCTCGTAGTGGTCCCGGGCGCCGGGCAGGTCGCCGTTGCGGAAGCAGATCCGCCCGAGGTGGTGCAGGGCCCGCGCCGCCAGGCCATGGTCGCCGGCGGCATCCGCCTGCGCCAGAGCGGCCGTGGCGGCCTGCTGCGCGTCGTCGAGCCGGCCCAGCCGGAACAACGCCTCCGCGCACTGCATGTGGATCCGCGAGCGCAGCGCGGAGGAGGCGATGGCCTCCTCCGCCGCCAGCAGCTCACGGCAGTGTGCCAGCGCGCCGAGCGCGTCACCCTGCGCCAGCCGACACGCGACGGCGCGGCTCTCGAGCGCGACCCGGCGGTCGGGCGAGAGTGTCCGGGCCGCGGGAAGGGCCAGCAGGCGCTGGATCGTCTCCAGCGCCGGCAGATAGCTGTCCGCCTGCATGTACAGGTCGGCCAGCAGCTCGAGCTCGGCGATTGCGGCTCCGGCCTTCCCGCGGGCGGACCCATCCGTGCCCGCGAGCGCCAGCCGCTCTTCTAGCTCGGCAATGCGATTCCGGTCATCAATCGGCACGCCGACTACACTCCGGTCAGTGACAACCCCTGTCTGCCGGACTTCAGAAGCCCAGGTACAGGCCCCTCAGGTTCAGCAGCAGCAGGCGTACGTGGTTCATCCAGAAGCTGCCCGAGGTCGTCACGTCACCCGCGAGACCGACCTCCTGCGTCGACACCGTGTGTCCGACAGCCACCCTGCCGATCGACCGCGAGGTCAGACCGGTCCGGCCGTCACCGGGTCCCAGGGGGACATCCGGATCGCCGGCGGCCGGCGCCCCACCGGAAGCGGTCGGATCACCCGGGTTCGGCAGATAGGCCGAACCTGTGAACATGGCCGCATGCGACGGCACGCTCAGCAGGGAGAAGGACGCGGTGAAGAGGCACAGCGCCAGGACGAATCCCATCCATCGATTCATCTGGAAGCGAACCATGTCGTCCTTTCCACTCCACGAACGAAAAACGCGACAAAACTCCCGGCCGTTCCTGCCGATCCCGCACAAGGGACACGCCGCCGCTCGAGGGGGCTGGATACGGGGTGACCCCCAGTCGCTGCGGACGCTCTCGCGGGCCGCCCGGTACCAACAGCGTAGCCCCGTGTTTTCGCAGGGGTCAAGGAAAAGGGGACGAGGGCGGCAGGGAGGCCCCCGGCCGCCCCTCGGTCCAGGTACTAGCGCCGCTTGAGCCTGGGGGGCTGGCCCTTGACGTCCTCCAGGACCACCCCGAACTCGTCGAGCAGCCTCTGCCGCAGGGCGTCGGCCCGGGCCCAGTCCCGGGCCTGACGGGCCTCCTCGCGCTCGCCGACCAGCGCCAGCACCTCGGGCGCCCACGACTCCCCCGCCGGCTCCCGCCAGAACAGCCCCAGCACCCGGCCCAGCCGCAACAACGTGCGGGCGGCCGCGGGCGCCCCGGAATCGGCCTCTTCCAGAGCCCGGTTGAGCCGGCTCGACAGCCGCGAGAGCTGCCCGATGGCCCCGGCGCTGTTGAAGTCGTCGTCCATGGCCTCGCCGAAGAGCCGTTCGCACTCGGCCACCGCCGCCGCCAGGTCGCCGCCCGGCTCCGGCACGGGCTCCGCACCCCAGGCCCCGGCCCGCTCCAGCCCCCCCCGCAGCCGCTGGTGGGCGACGGCCGCCTCGGCCACGCGCTCCTCGTTGAACTCGATGGGGCTGCGGTAGTGCGTGGAGAGCAGGTAGTAGCGGACCACCTCGGGGTCGGTGCGGGCGGCGATCTCGTCCACGTAGAACAGGCTGCCCGTACCGGTGCTCTTCGAGATCTTGTCGCCGCCGGTCGTGACCATGCCGTTCTCGGTCCAGAAGTTCGCGAACGGCCTGCCGGTGGCGCCCTCGCTCTGGGCGATCTCGTTCTCGTGGTGCGGGAAGATGAGGTCCTGCCCGCCGCCGTGGATGTCGAAGGTCTCGCCGAGGTACTTCATGCTCATCGCCGAGCACTCGATGTGCCAGCCGGGACGGCCCGGCCCCCAGGGGCTCTCCCACGCCGGCTCGCCCGGCTTGGCCCCCTTCCACAGCGCGAAGTCGAGCGGGTCGCGCTTGGCCTCGCCCACGTTGGCCTTGTCGCCGGCCAGCTCGCGCTCGCTCTTGCGCACCTCGTCGAGACTGCGCCCCGAGAGCTTGCCGTAGTCGGCCTTCGAGCGGACGTCGAAGTACACGTCGCCGCCGGCGGCGTAGGCGTGCCCCCGCTCGATCAGTCGCCGGATGAGGTCGAACATCTCGGGGATGTGCCGGGTGGCGCGCGGGTAGTGCGTGGCCGGCAGGATGTTGTGCAGCGCCGCGCCGTCCAGCCAGGCCTGGATGTTGCGCTCGCTCACCGCGGCGAAGTCCACGCCCTCCTGGCTGGCCCGGTCGATGATCTTGTCGTCCACGTCGGTGAAGTTGTAGACGTACGTGACCTCGTAGCCGAGGTGCGCGAGGTAGCGGCGCATCAGGTCGCCCGAGAGCGCGGCGCGGATGTGCCCGACGTGCGGCTTGTCCTGCACGGTCATGCCGCAGACGTACATGCCGACGTGGCCGGGCCGGACGGGGACGAACTCGCGCTTGCGGCGCGTCAGGGTGTCGTAGATCTGCAGCGTCACGGCGTCTCCTGGGGGCCCGCCGGGGCCCCGGTGATGGCGATCTCGCGGCCGGCCCCGGCGCGGATCCCGCCGGCGACCAGCGCCTCGTGGCAGCGCAGCCGGAGCTCGCGCGACACCGCGAAGGCGTCGCCTCCCGGCGCGGACTTCACCGACATGCGCAGCTGGACCTCGGGGCCGCTCATGGCCTCGACGCCCCACAGCTCCACCGGCTCGAGCACGCGGCCGCGCCAGGCCGGATCGCCGTTCAGGCCGTCCACGACGCCGCGGCAGACGCGCAGGGCCTGGCCGAGATCCTCGTTGGCTCCGACCGGCACGTCGACGAGGAGCCGCGTCCAGTCGCGGCTGCGGTTGGTGACCGTCTTGAACTCGCCGTTCGGCACGTAGTGCACCTGGCCGTTGAACCCGCGCAGCCGGGTGACGCGCAGCGTCACCTCCTCGACCTGCGCCGCCTGCCCGCCCACCTCCACCCAGTCGCCGACGCCGAACTGGTTCTCGATGAGGATGAAGTAGCCGGCGATGAGGTCGCGCACCAGCGTCTGCGCGCCGAAGCCGAGCGCCACGCCGACGATGCCCGCCCCGGCCAGCAGCGGGCGCACGTCCCAGCCGAAGATGGCGAGCGCGTGCACGCCGGCCCCGGCCCAGACGATCGCGGTGACGGCGCTGCCGAAGATCTGCGCCAGCGTCTGCGCGCGCTGCCCGGCGTCGGGCCGGCCCTTCCCGGCGCGCACCATCCACAGCCGCAGGCGGCCCACCAGCAGGCGCCCGAGCTGCATGAGCAGGAAGGCGCCGAGCGCGGTCAGCGCCAGCCGGACCCCCATCTCGGCCAGCTTCTCCGACTCGGGGATCAGGTGCAGGACCGCCAGGAACGCGGGCGCCGTCATGGGCTCGTCCGGACCGGCCGCGCCGTCAGGTGAGGCTCTCCACCGTGCGGCGGTCGAGGCGCTTCACCAGCGCCACGAGCAGCCGGACGGTCGCCTCGAAGTCGCGGCGGCTGATGATGCTGACGTGACTGTGGATGTAGCGGGCGGCCACGCCGAGCGACAGGGTCGGCACGCCCTGGCCGTTCAGGTGGATGCGCCCGGCGTCGGTGCCGCCCCGCTCCACCGCCTCGAACTGCAGCGGGAGGCGCAGGCGCTTCGCGGTATCGGTCGTCAGGTCGAGCAGCCCGCGGTTAGGGATGGCCGTGGCGTCGTACACCACCACCAGCGGACCGCCGCCCAGCCGCTCGTCGCCCTCGGCGCCCGGCGTGTCGTGCGCCAGCCCCACGTCGAGGGCGAGGCCGACGTCGGGCTGGATCTTGAAGGTCGCCGTCTGCGAGCCGCGCAGGCCGACCTCCTCCTGCGCCGTGCCCACGGCGAAGACCGTGTTCGGGTGGGCGACGCCGCGCAGGCGGCGCACCACCTCGGCGGCGATGGCGCAGCCGACGCGGTTGTCCCAGGCCTTGGCCAGCAGCAGGTCGGGGTTGGCCATCACCGTGAACGGCGACTCGGGCACGATCGCGTCGCCCGGCCGGATGTCGAGCTTCTTGCGCGCGTCCCACTCCGAGGTGGCGCCGACGTCGATGTAGAGATCCTTGATCTCGAGGACCTTGCGCCGGTCCTCCTCGCGGATCTCGTGCGGCGGGCGCGAGCCCACCACGCCGACCACGTCGCCCCGGCGGGTCTTGACGACCAGCCGCTGCGCCAGCACCACGTGCCCCCACCAGCCGCCCAGCGGCAGGAAGCGGACGAAGCCCTCCTTGGTGACCGACTTCACCATGAAGCCGACCTCGTCGAGATGGCCGGCCAGCATGACGCGCGGGGGTTCCTTCGCGCCGGCGCGGGCGCCCCGGCGCGGCATGCCCCGCTTCTCGCAGATGAAGCTGCCCAGGCGGTCGCGGCTGAACTCGCCGACGCCCTTCAGGTGGCGCTCGAGCACCTTCACCACCGGGCGTTCGTCGCCCGGCGTGCCGTGTGCCTCGGTCAGGTCCTTCAGGAAGCGCAACGTCTGATCCATGGAGGCTTCTCCTCGGGAGGCTAGCGATGCGCGGCCGCGGCGGGGCCGCGCCGGGGGGTCCGGGCAGCGCCGACGGCCGACGCCACCGCGCGGGCGACGACGTCCTCGTAGCTCAGGCCGACCGCGCGGGCCGCCATCGGCACCAGGCTGGTCGGGGTCATGCCGGGGATGGTGTTCACCTCGAGGCAGTACGCCTCGCCCTGCGGGCTCAGGCGGAAGTCCACGCGCGACACGCCGGTGCAGCCGAGCGCCAGCGCCGCCTTCAGCCCCAGGGCGCGCACCCGCTCCGCCACCGCCGCCGGCAGGTCGGCGGGACAGAAGTAGTCGGTGCGTCCGGGCGTGTACTTGTTCTCGTAGTCGTAGTAGCCCTGCTTGGGGCGGATCTCGACGATGGGCAGCGCCTCGTCGTCCAGCACCGCGACCGTCAGCTCGCGGCCGGGGATGTACTCCTCGACCAGCACGACGCCGCCGTGCAGCGCGGCCTCGTCGAAGGCCGGGGCGAGGTCGGCCGCGCGCTCGACGATCGTCAGGGCGACGCTCGAGCCCTCCTCGCTGGGCTTGACCACGACCGGCAGGCCGCCGCAGGCCTCGAGGTCGCGCCCGTCCGGCGGGTCGCCGGCGCGGCGCACCGTCCAGCGCGGCGTCGGCACGCCGGCGTCGGCGAAGACGCGCTTCGACACGTCCTTGTCCATCGCCAGCGCGCTGGCCAGCACGCCCGAGCCGGTGTAGCGCTTGCCCGCCAGCTCGAGCAGGGCCTGCACGCGGCCGTCCTCGCCGAAGGTGCCGTGCAGCGCGATGTAGACCAGGTCCGCGTCGCGCACCGCCGGCACGTCGACCACCCCGATCTGCGCGCGCGACGGCAGGGCCAGCACCTCGCCGATGGGCCGCGCCCCGGCCTCCTCGTCACCGGCCGGCAGCAGCGCGCCGTCCGCCCCGTCCACCGAGGTCGTCTCGTGTCCGAGCGCGCGCAGCGCGTGCGCCACGCCCCGTCCCGTCTTCAGCGAGATCTCGCGCTCCGCGGAGCGCCCACCCATCAGCACCGCCACCTTCATCCCTGTCCTCCCGTCCGGCCTCCCTGCCGGACCTGGTTCGCTCAGGACCGCCCGGCCGCCGCGTCCCGCAACCGCCGCACGCACCGCTCCCGGCCGATGAGGCCGGCCACGCGCGGCAGCTCCGGACCGTGGACCCGTCCGGTGAGCGCCGCCCGCGCCGGCTCGAACAGCTCGCGGCCCCTGCGTCCGAGCCGCGCGCCGACGGTGCGAATCGTGGATTTAACCCCTTCCTCGCTCCACTCCGCAAGGCCCTCGAGCGCCGCGGCCAGCTCGCCGCACAGCGCCCGTGCGTCCCCGGCCGCCAGCACCGCCGCCGCGTCGGGCTCGAGCGCCGGCCGCTCGTCCAGGAACGGCGCCAGCTCGCCGGGCAGGTCGAGCAGCGTCGCCAGGTTGCCGCGCACCGCCTCGAGCAGCCGTTCGCGCGCGGCCGCCGGCAGCGCCCGCGCCGCGGCCGGCAGGGCCTCGCCCGCCCAGCGCGCCAGCTCGGCGCCGCCGGCGTGGTGCAGGACGTGCGCGTTCATCCAGCGCAGCTTGCCGGCGTCGAAGATCGAGCCGCTGCGCCCGACGCGGGCGAGGTCGAAGCACTCGAGCAGCTCGGCGCGCGACAGCACCTCGCGCTCGTCGCCGGGGTGGAAGCCGAGCAGCGCCAGGTAGCTCAGCAGCGCCTCGGGCACGATGCCCGCGCGGCGCCAGTCGCCCACCGCGGCCGCGGCCTGACCCTCGCGCTTGCTCATCTTCGTGCGGTCGCGGTTCAGGATGAGCGGCACGTGGGCGTAGCGCGGGGCGGCGCGCCCGAGCGCGGCGCAGACCATCAGCTGGCGCGGCGTGTTGGGCAGGTGCTCCTCGGCGCGGATCACGTGGGTGATCCCCATCGCCGTGTCGTCCACGGCGCAGGCAAAGTTGTAGGTCGGCAGGCCGTTCGAGCGCAGCACGACGAAGTCGCCGACCACGCCCTCGGGGAAGACGACCGGGCCGCGCACCAGGTCGTCGAGCCGCCACTCGCGCGGCACGACCTTCAGCCGCAGGCTGTGCGGCTCGCCGGCGGCCAGCCGCGCCGCGCGCTCCTCGGGCGCCAGCGCGCAGCAGCGGCCGTCGTAGTGCGGCGGCCGCCCGGCGGCCAGCGCCTCCCGCCGGCGCTCCTCCAGCTCCTCGTCGCAGCAGAAGCAGGGGTAGGCCTTCGCCTCCTCCCGCAGCCGCTCGGCCGCCTCGCGGTAGAGCCCGAGCCGCTCGCTCTGCCGGTAGGGGCCGTGCGGCCCGCCCTCGTGCGGGCCCTCGTCGAAGTCGAGCCCGAGCCAGGCGAGGTCGTCGAGCACGCCCTGCTCGCTAGCGGCGCTCGAGCGCTCGACGTCGGTGTCCTCGATGCGCAGCACGACGGTGCCGCCGTGGCGGCGGGCGAAGAGCCAGTTGAAGTAGGCGGTGCGCGCCCCGCCGACGTGCAGCCAGCCGGTGGGGCTGGGCGCGAAGCGCACGCGCGGAGCACCCGCGTCCGGCGGGCTCCCGCTCACGGCAGCTCCACCATCGCCACCGCCAGCGCCGCCACGCCCTCGCCGCGACCCAGCGCCCCCAGCGCCTCGTTCGTCGTCGCCTTGACCGAGACCTTCTCGGCGCCGATGCGCAGCGCCTGCGCAATGTTGCGGCACATCGCCTCGCGCAGCGGGGCCAGCTTCGGCTCCTCGGCCACCACCGTGGCGTCCACGTTGACCACCGTGGCCCCGCGCCCGGCCAGCAGCGCGCGGATGAGCCGGAGCAGCTCGAGGCTCGAGGCGTCCTTCCAGCGCGCCTCGCCGGGCGGGAAGTGCCGGCCCAGGTCGCCGAGCGAGACCGCGCCCAGCAGCGCGTCGCCGACGGCGTGCAGCAGCACGTCGGCGTCGCTGTGCCCCTCCAGCCCCCAGTCGCCCGGGACGGTGACGCCGCCGAGCACGAGCGGGCGCCCCGTCACGCGGCGATGGATGTCGTAGCCGATGCCCACCTGCAGTCCCATCTCAGCCCTCCCGCCGCGCCAGCCAGGCCTCGGCCAGCGCCAGGTCCCGCGCGGTCGTGATCTTGAGGTTCAGGGCGTCGCCCTCGGTGACGTGGACCGGATGGCCCAGCGCCTCGACCAGCGCCGCGTCGTCCGTGGCCGCCGCCTTCGTCTGTCCGTGCGCCGCCTCCAGCCAGTCGCGCCGGAACGCCTGCGGCGTCTGCGCGCACCACAGCGCCGCGCGCGGCACGGTGTCCTCGACGCGTCCCAGGCTCACCCGCTTGAGCGTGTCCGCCAGCGGCACCGCGGCGATGGCCGCGCCGTGCGCCGCCGCGTCGCCCACCACACGCGCCACCAGCTCCGGCGTGACCAGCGCCCGCGCCGCGTCGTGCACCGCGACCAGCTCGCAACCGGCCGGCAGCGCCCGCAGGCCGCGCGCCACGGAGTCCTGCCGCTCGCGCCCGCCCTCGGTCCAGCCGGCCACCTTCGCCGGGGCGAAGCCGGCCGCGGCCAGCGCCTCCTGCAGCCGGCGCACCGGCCCGACGACGACGATGGCGTCCACCGCGGCGCAGCGCTCCAGCGCCGCGAGGCTCCAGAGGAAGAGCGGGCGGCCGGCCAGCGGCGCCAGCGCCTTCTCGACCCCCGCGCCGAGCCGCTCGCCGCGGCCGGCGCAGAGCAGGATGGCCGCGGTGCTCACGGGCG
>JAXDBZ010000118.1:0-4985 GCA_034678345.1 Candidatus Eiseniibacteriota bacterium | reverse complement strand
CGGGGGCGCCCCCGGGTGTCCTCGGGGGGCCCGCCCCTTGCTTCGGCTCGGATCCCTGCTCGCGCCTCAGCGGGCGACGCTGATCGCCTGCGTGCGCACCTGCCCGTCCACGGCCAGACGAGCGAAGTACACGCCGTTGGCCACCCTCTGCCCGTTCCGATCGAGCAGGTTCCAGGTGAGGCCATGCTGCCCGGCATTCACCACGCCCGAGGCCAGCTGGCGCACCAGACGGCCGCTCACGTCGAAGACCCCCAGCGAGACGCTCGCCTCGCGCGGCACGGCGAAGCGCAGCGTGGCGTAGTTGGCCGCCGGGTTCGGCCGCGGCGCGGCGAACTCCACCGCGGTCGGGACGAGGGTCGCCGGCTCGCTCTCGGCGCCCGCCGCCGGCGTCATGACCAGACCCATGCTGGGGACCGGCTCGTCGCAGCTCGAGACGTGGATCTGCATGTTGCCGCCGGTGATGGTCAGGGGATCCACCGTCGCGGGATCGCCGTCCACGTCGAGCAGGATCAGGCTGCTGCCCACCGGATCGGCCTGGTCGGTGTAGACGTTGAGGAAGAAGCGGTCCTTGCCGGCCCCGTCGCGCATGCCGTTGCTGCCCGGCTCGTTCCGGTCCTCGGCCCGGGCGAAGAAGTACACGAGCGGGTAGTCCACCTTGTTCCCCTGGATGCCCTGCACGCGACCGGTGCCCTGGAACTCGATGAAGTTGAAGGGCGTCTCCGGCGAGGTGGAGCCGGGCGGGATGCCTTCCACGTTGCCGCAGCGGATGACCTCGATCTCGAAGCCCTGGAAGTGGAGCTTCTGGGCCGCGTCGATCGTGTTCCACTGACCGCCGTCACCGGCCGTCGGGCTGCAGCCCGGGTACACGTTGCCACCCCAGTTGTACTCCTTCGTGGCCTTCACGCGCCGCGACTGACCCATGTACTGGCCCGTGACCTGGCTGAACTTCACGCCTCCGGCCGTCAGCCAGCAGGCCGACTCGGGGACCTCAACGCAGGTGGGGCTGTAGACGACGAAGTTGTTCGAGTACTCGTACACGCCGGGCACGACGCAGAAGTCGGCGTAGCCCTCGGCGGGGCTCACCACGTGGTCCCCTTCGGCGGTCGCCACGGTCGTGCGGTAGCAGCCCAGGACGCCGGGCAGGTGGATGTCGAACCGCCCGCCCAGGTCGGTCGTGGCCTGAGCCATGAAGCCCTGGCCGTCGGTCGAGGTGACGGTGACGACGAGCCCCGGCATGGGCTCGCCGTTCCCCTCGCAGGTGATGTACCCGAAGTAGGGGAAGGCGAACGCGGCACCCGCTCCCAACAGCAGCGTGAGCGCCGCCGCGGCCACGATCAGTCTCTTCATCGCGAATCCTCCTCAGGGGTGGGAAAGGGGGGACAGCCCGGAGCGCGCGCCCTGGATCGCGCTTCGGTGCACACCGTGCAGCGGCCCGGCGGGCTACCGCCACGTCGTACCAACAAGTGTTCCTCGGTCGAACATTGTGTGTCAATGGGCGAAATCACCCACCGCTTTCGGAGCGGTCCGTCATGCAACGGCCGTCCGTACCGACCGCGCCACGCATGCCCGGTGGCCGCAGCGTCACCACCAGTGCGGCGCCGGCGAGGCAGGCCAGACCCGAGGGCACGAAGGCCAGGTCCCAGGCCTGCCGGTCTCCCATGTGCCCGCCGAGGAGTGGGCCTGCAATCCCGGCAAGGCCACCAGCCATGAACACCCAGGGGTAGTTCGTGCCGAGGCTCCGATCGCCGAAGAAGTCGGCGGTGGCGGCGGGGAACAGCGCGTAGTTGCCGCCGAAGTTGAACCCCACGACCGCGGCGGCGAAGTACAGCCCGGCTTCCGTGCCCGCCACGCGCGGGAAGGCGATCATCATCGCTCCCTGCAGCACGCACATGGCCACGATCGCCTGTCGGCGTCCCGTGCGCTCCGAAAGCCAACCCCAGCTGACGCGTCCCAGCCCGTTGCACAGGGCGTAGAACAGGCCCATCGCCGTGCCGGTCATCACGCTCGCGTGCTCCGGGCTGGCGCCCGCCCCGGTCAGCGCCTCCATGCCGAACAGGCCGATGATGCCGATGACCATGAGGCCGGCGGTCGCGCTGAAGAAGAAGGTGCTGAACATCCGCCAGTACTGCGACGTGCGCATCATCGCCCGGACCGTGTACTCGATGCCCCCCGTGGATGCCGCCCGGGCCGGCGGCGGCGGGACCCAGCCCCGTGGAGCCCAGCCGCGCGGCGGCTCCGCGAGCGCCAGCGACCCGAGCCCCACCAGCGCGGCGAAGAGCGCGCCGTAGAGCATGAAGGTGCGCTCGAGCGACCAACCCAGCCCCGCCGGCGGGGTGCCGAAGAGCCCGGTCCAGCCCGGAAAGAGGTCCACGGGACCGAACCGGAAACCGGTCGTCAGCTTCACCCAGACCAGCGCGCCGAAGCCGAAGCCGGCGACGGCGAGCCCGCTGATGAAACCCTTGCGGTCGGGGAACCACTTCACCAGGACGGCGATGGGGCAGACGTACGCGAGGCCGATGCCGGCGCCACCGAGCAGGCCCACCCCGACGAGCAGGCCCGGGAAGTCGCTCCACAGGCCCGCGAGCGTGTAGCCCAGCCCCATGACGATGCCTCCGGTCATGGCGACGACCCGCGGACCGACGCGCGCCTGCCAGCGGCCGGCGACGAGCGCCATGACCGTGGCGAAAGTCATGAGACCCACCGAGAAGATGACCTGCGACTCGCTCCGCGTGAGGCGGAACGGTCCCTCCGGGGCGGTGAGCTTCCCGGTGAAGGCCGACCAGGCGTAGATGGCGCCCAGGCAGAGCTGCACGAGGATGCCCCCGGCCACCACGATCCATCGGTTCGTCGTCCGGCCCGGCACCTGCCCTCCCGACCCGGCCGACCCGGCCGGGTCGCGCATTATACGGACGCGGACGCCGCTGCCAACCGCGCCGCTCCCGGGGGCGGGACGAATCCCCTCGACCGGGAACGGGCCGGGCATTAGGCTGGCCGCCACGAGAAACCGCAGGGCCGCCCGGAACCAGGAGACGAGGAGACCATGAGCGGACTTCTGCCCATCACCGAGGTCGCCCGCAAGCTCGGGCTCGAACCACAGCAGCTGGTGCCCTACGGCTACGACAAGGCCAAGGTACGGCCCGAGGCCTGGAGCACGGACCGGCCGCCCGGCAAGCTCGTCCTCGTCTCCGCCATCAATCCCACGCCGGCCGGCGAGGGCAAGACGACGACCTCGATCGGTCTTGCCCAGGGTCTCGCGAAGATCGGCAAGAACGTTTGCGTCGCCCTGCGCGAGCCCTCGCTCGGTCCCGTCTTCGGCCTGAAGGGGGGAGCGACCGGCGGCGGTGCGGCCACCGTGCAGCCGGCGGTGGACATCAACCTGCACTTCACCGGCGACTTCCACGCCGTCACCACGGCGAACAACCTGCTGGCCGCCCTCATCGACAACCACGTCTTCCACGGCAACAAGCTGCGCATCGACCCGCGACGCATCCTGTGGCGCCGGGTGGTGGACCTCAACGACCGCTCGCTGCGGGACGTGGTCATCGGTCTCGGCGGTCACCTGCAGGGCGTGCCGCGCGAGACGGGTTTCGACATCACGCCGGCCTCGGAGGTCATGGCGTCGCTGTGCCTCGCCAACGACGTCGAGGACCTGCGGCTGCGGCTCGGGCGGCTCCTGGTGGCGCTCACCTACGACCGCGCCCCGGTCACCGCCGCCGACATCGGCGCGGTGGGCGCGATGATGGTGGTGCTCAAGGACGCGCTCATGCCCAACCTGGTGCAGACCGTCGAGGGCGTCCCGGCGCTGGTGCACGGCGGACCGTTCGGGAACATCGCGCACGGGTGCAGCTCGGTCATCGGCACCAAGCTGGCCCTGGCCCGTGCCGACTGGGTGGTGACGGAGGCCGGCTTCGGCTTCGAGTTGGGGGCGGAGAAGTTCCTCGACATCAAGTGCGTTTCGGCCGGCCTGCGCACCGCCTGCGTCGTCCTGGTCGCCACCATTCGCGCGCTCAAGTACCACGGGGGCGTGCCCCTGGCGGAGCTGGGCAAGGCCGATCCGGCCGCCGTCGAGCGCGGCCTGGGCAACCTGCGCAAGCACGTCGAGAACATCCGCGCCTTCGGCGAGTGCCCGGTGGTGGCGCTCAACCGCTTCGGCAGCGACTCGCCCGAGGAGGTCGAGGTGGTGCGCCGCGCCTGCCACCTGTTCGCGCCCTTCGCCATCTCCGAGGTGTTCGAGAAGGGCGGCGAGGGCGGGGTCGCGCTGGCGCGCGCGGTGATCGAGCGGGTGGAGAACTGCCGCGGCCAGTTCCATCCCCTCTACGAACGAACCGACCCCTTCCGCACCAAGCTCGAGAAGGTCTCCCGCCTCATGTACGGCGCGGCCAGCGTGGAGTACTCGCGCGAGGCCGAGCGCGACCTCCGGCTGCTGGAGCGCCTCGGCTACGCCGACCTGCCCATCTGCGTGGCCAAGACGGAGAAGTCCCTGTCCGACGATCCGGCCCTCCTCGGCCGCCCGCAGGACTTCAAGGTCATCGTGCGCGGGGTTCTGGTCTCGGCCGGGGCCGGCTTCCTCGTGCCGCTCATGGGCGAGATCATGCGCATGCCCGGACTGCCGGCCACGCCGGCGGCCGAGCGGATCGATCTGCGCGACGGCAAGGTCGTGGGGATGGGCTGAGCCAATCGGCTGGCGCGGGTCGCGCGGGCCGCTCGACTTCCCGGTCGGGCGGCCCGCACGGGGTCCCGACACGATTTCGATCGCCGGCCCGGCCAGCGGCGGGGTAACCTGATGGTGATTCCCGAGGCCGTTGGCCCATCCGGCCTCCTCGCTCCACGACCGCCGGCCGCCGGCCCCGGGGCACTCGGGGGGACGTCATGCGCATCCGCGTCTTCTGCTTCGCCGCGGCGCTCCTCGCCGCGTGGGTCACGCTCCCGCCTTCCGCCGTGCACGCCGACGAGTGGAGCTGGGTCGCCGGCGACAGCGCGCAGGA
>JAXDBZ010000117.1:0-20091 GCA_034678345.1 Candidatus Eiseniibacteriota bacterium | reverse complement strand
CTCCCCCACGACGATGCAGCCGCGGCAGTCCACCGCGACGGCGTCGCCGAAGAGCACGTTGCCGGCCGCATCCCGGGGCTGGCGGCGCGCCCACGCGCCCCACGAGCCCAGGTCGTCCCAGTCGAAGGAGGCCTCGAGCACCAGGGTCTCGGGCGCGTGCTCGAGCACCGCGTAGTCCACCGAGACGGACTCGAGCCCGGGGAAGACCCCGTCGAGGGCGCGTTCGAAGCCGCGGGGCTCTCCCGCCGCGCCGGCGAGGCCGCGGAGCGGCACCGCCAGATCGGGCCGGCTGCGCCCGAGTGCGTCGAGGAAGACATCCGGCCGCCACACGAACATGCCGCTGTTCCACAGGTGCCGGCCGCCCGCGACCCACGCCTCGGCCCGGGCCCGGTCCGGCTTCTCGGTGAACCGCGCCACGCGGTGGAGCCGCGGCGCGAGGCCCTCGCCGCGCTCGATGTAGCCGAAGTTGGTCTCGGGTCCGGTGGCGGGGATGCCGAAGGTGAGCAGGACCCGATCGGCCTCGGCGGCGGCGAAGGCGCGGTCCGCGTCGGCGACGAAGGCGTCCACGTCGTCGATGAGGTGGTCGGAGGGCAGCACCGCGAAGGCGCCTCCGCCCCGGGGCAGGAACCAGGCGGCAGCGGCGCCGATGGCCGGGGCGGTGTTGCGGCCGACCGGCTCGCCGACGACGGCGACCCCGGGGCACTCGCTCTCGACCGCCGCGACCAGGTCGCGCCCGGTGAGGACGAGCACGCGCTCGCGGGGCACTAGGCGCAGGGCGCGTTCGAGCGTGGCGCCGAGCAGGGTGCGGCCCTCCCGGGCCAGCGGCAGCAGCTGCTTGGGACGCTCGGGGCGGCTCCACGGCCAGAAGCGCTCGCCGCGGCCTCCGGCCAGGATCAGGACGTGACGGTCTGGGCTGGTCTCGTTCACGGGCTCCTCGGTCGCGCGGGACTATAGCGCAGACGGCGGCGGGGCCGCAGCCACCCGGGGTCGGGTGCCCGAGGCCGGATCGGGCGCGCCGCTCAGGCGCGCCGCCGTCCCCGCTCCAGCAGCCGCAGGTACACGGCCTCGGTGTTCTTCGCCACGCGCTCCCACGAGTACTGCTGGCGGATATGCTCCCGCGCCCTCACCTCGTAGCCCTTCACCCGCGCCGGGTCGCGGATCAGCTCCTCGAGTTTCGCGCGCAGGTCCTCGACGTCGCGGCTGCGGAAGCTGACGGCGCAGTCCTCGGCCACCTCGAGGTTCTCGGGGATGTCGGAGAGCAGCACGCAGCGTCCGTAGGAGAGCGCCTCCAGCAGCGCGATCGAGAGCCCCTCCAGGGTCGAGGGCTGCACCACCAGGTAGGCGTTGCTCCACAGCTCCTCCAGCTCCTCGCCGTACACGTAGTCGAGCAGCCGGATGCGCTCGCTCTCATAGGCCTTGATGGTGGCGACGTAGTCCTCGGAGGCCGCCGCCCCGCCCACCAGGGCGAGCTTGAGGTCGGTGTCGATGCGGGAGAACGCCTCGCACAGGAAGTGCACGCCCTTCTCGGGCACCAGCCGCCCGACGAAGAGCACGTACTTCCCGGGCTGGAGTCCCTTCTGCAGGATGCGGCGTGCCGGGCGCGCCGGCAGGAGGTTCGTGCCGTTGGGGATGAACGAGGCGTCACAGCCGTGGTGCTCGCGGAAGTACTCGCGCAGCGTCTTCGACACGACGATGGTGTGGTCCGGGAAGTGCGCCGCCGGCCGCTCGCACTGCTTGAGCACCCACGAGGCGAAGCGCCCCCACTTCTCGCGCTGCCAGTCCAGGCCGTGCACGGTGACCACGCTGCGCGAGCCCCGCAGGCGCGGCAGTGCGGCGAACAGCGAGGGTCCCAGGGCGTGGTAGTGCACGATGTCGTAGCGCCGCAGCAGGCACTCGAGCGTGGCCCACGCCACGTGCGAGGGCGTGTCGAGGTGCTTCGTGTAGAGGCTGGGGCGCCGCAGCAACCCGACGCCCTGCAGGACCGTGCCGGGCGGCGTGTAGTGGAAGCGGCAGAAGACGTCCACGCGATGCCCCATCCCCGCCAGCCGCCGGGCGATCTCCTCGACGTGCCGCTCGATCCCGCCGTAGGTGGCCGGCACGCCCTTCTGCCCGATCATCGCGATCCTCATGCCTCGCCCCCCTCCCACGGGATGCGCCCGCGGCGCGCCTCGAGCACCTCGCCCAGCTTCTCTCCCAGCCGGCCCCACGCGTACTCCCCCACCTCCGGCGGCGCGGCGCACCCGCGGGCCAGCCAGCCCGCGGGGCGCTCCCGCAGCGCCGCCACCGTCTCCTCCAGCGCCGCCACGGCGACGAGCGGCCGCAGCGCCGCGTAGCCCCGGAGCCCGAATGGCGTGGTCAGCACCGCCAGCCCGGCGGCCAGGTAGGTCGGGAGCTTCACGTTGCTGCCACCGCCGGTGGTGACCGGGTTGAGCCCGGCGTCGGCGGCGTGGAGCAGCGGCGTCAGGTCCGGCGTCTCGGCCCGGGCGATGAGCCAGTCCTCGCGCCGGCCGGTGAGCGAGCGGGTCACCGAGCCGGCGACCAGCAGGCGGAAGCCGTCCGGCGCCAGCTCCGGCAGGACGCGGTCCATGATCCAGGCCAGCGCCGCGCGGTTGTGGGGGAAGTCTGAGCCGACGAACAGCGCCGCGTAGTCGCGCGGCCCCAGCCCGAGGGCGGCGCGGGCCCGTTCGCGCTCGGCCGTGGTCGGCGGGCGCACCGCCGTCTCGTCGTAACCGTTGGGGACGACGGCCAGCGCCTCCTCGCCCACGCCGTACAGCTCGCGCATGCGCGCCGCGTCCCCGTCCGAGCACACCACCGTCAGCCCGGCGCGCTCGACCACGCGCCCCTCGAGCGCGCGCAGCCGTGCCTGCCAGAACGCGGGCAGCGCCACGTCGGCGCGGGTCATGCGGAAGTGGTCCACCTCGACGTTGTGCGAGGTGTAGACCTTGAGCGGGGCCGGGTCGGCCTCGAACAGGCCGGTCAGGTAGAGGTCGGCCAGCACGGCGTCGGCGGGGGCCGGGAACGCCCGGGCCAGGGCGCGCGCCGTCAGCGCGTGCCCCCAGGCGGCCGTGAACATCGGCGCCAGCCGCGCCCGCTCGAGCCGCCAGGCCACGCTCGTGTACCAGGCCTTGCGCCGCAGCAGCCGCACGCCGGCCACCTCCTCCTCGGCCGGGGCCACGGTGCGGTTGGGCACCACGCACAGGGCGCTGACCTGGTGACGCCGCGCCAGCCCGCGGTAGAGGCCGAAGGCGCGCTGGGTGCCGCCGAACAGCGGCGGGTGGATGTCGTTGTCCGTGGCGGCGTGAATCAGCATGCGGTCCCCCGCGGCTCGGGCAGCGGCCGCAGCAGTCCGGCAAGCAGGCCGGCCCCGTGCAGCGTCCAGGTGAGGAGCGAGTGCAGGGCGAGCCGCAGGCTGCGCTTGCGCAGGACCATGGGCACGAGCGGCACGAGCGGCAGGGCAATCCACGCCGCCAGAGCGCCCGCGTCCCCGGTCACGAGCCAGATCCCCAGCGCCGCCAGATCCAGCCCCCACAGGCCGAGGGTCGCCAGGTAGAGCCACTGGCGCCGCAGCAGGACGCCGAAGCCGGACCGCCCGGCGTAGATGCGCAGCACCTGGCCCTGCCCGAAGCACAGGCCGCTGCGCCAGCGCCGCGCCAGCTCGCCGAAGCTCGGGCGCGGGCCGCTCCAGTGCCGCCCGGCCATCCGGCCGAGCGAGCGCAGCTCGTGCCCGGCGCGGCGCAGTCGCAGGCCCAGCTCGAAGTCCTCCTCCGAGCAGAGACGGACATCGTAGCCGCCGACGGCCGTCAGAGCCGCGCGCCGGTAGAGCGCGGGCGTGGTCAGGTAGTCCACCGTGCGCTCTTCGAACCCCACGCGCAGCAGGTCCGGACGGCCCGGCCGCTCACCGCGCCCGTCCACGAACCACTCCTCGAGCCGCCCGCCAAACCCGGCCAGCCGCCCGCCCGGCGACTCGGCAGCGGCCAGGGCCGCTGCCACCCAGTCGGGCTCGACCTCGACGTCGGCGTCCACGAACAGCACCCAGTCGCCCCGGCAAGCCGCGAGCCCCAGCATCCGCGCGGCGCCGGGCGTGCGGAGACCGCGGGCGCCGTCGGGGACGATCGCCTGCCATCGGTCGGAGAGTCGCGGCAGGCCGGCTGTGCCCTCCGAGCAGGCCAGCACCCCCGACCAGTCGCGGCCGGCGAGCGAGCGCTCGAGCGCGGCCAGCGTGCGCGGCAGATGGGCCTCCTGCCGGTGACAGGGCACGACCACGCCGAGCGTCACCGGTCCCCCCGCCGGGGCACACCCTCGCCCGATGCCCCGTCCGCGGCGAAGCTCGCCAGCCCGAGGACGTCGTCGTAGACGGCCTCGAAGGTCCCGACCACCCGCTCCCAGGTGAAGCTCTCGCGCACCCGCATGGCGCCGCGCCAGCCCATGCGCAGTGCCGCGTCGGGGTGGCGGTGGAAGCCCTCGAGCACGCCAGCCAGCGCCGCGACGTCGCCGGGCGGCACCAGGCGCGCGTGCTCCTCGTCCGTCGCCACCTCGGGCACGCCGCCGACCGCGCTCGCCACCACCGGACGGCCGCGCGCCAGCGCTTCGAGCAGCACCAGCGGCATACCCTCCCAGCGGGACGGCAGCGCCACGGCGTCGGCCGCCGCCAGCAGCGGTCCGAGGTCGTCCACCTGCCCGGGGAAGCGCACGTTGCCCTCGAGCCCGAGGGAGCGCGCGCGCTGCTCGAGGTCGGCGCGCAGCCGGCCGTCCCCCGCCAGCACCGCCACGAACTCGAGCCCGCGCTGGCGCACCTCGGCCAGCGCGTCCAGCAGCACGTCCTGGCCCTTCTGCTCCTCCAGCCGGCCGGCGCACACCCACAGCGGGCGCAGCACGCCGGCGCCCAACTCCTCGCGCAGCCGGCGCACCGCCGGCCGCTCGCGCGCCTCGTCCGGGGGCTCGGCGCCGTTGGGGACCACCCGCAGGCGCGCGCGGTCCACCCCGTAGTCGCGCACCAGCGAGTCGGCCACCGCCGTGCTCACCGCCGTCACCGCGTCGGCCTGCTCCAGCTCGCGAGTCTTGAGCCGTGCCTGCGCGGCCGAGTGCGAGTGCCCCTCGATGTGCTCGGTCACCACCAGGTGCGGCACGCCGGCCGTCCCGGCCAGCACGGCCAGATAGCGGTCGGCCGCCGGCCACACGTGGTGGACGTGCAGCAGGTCGGGCCGCTCCCGCCGCAGCCCGAGCCAGGTGCGCCACATGCCCCGCGCGTCCCAGCGCGAGTCCACCTCGGCCACGCGCCGGACCGCGAGGTCCCGCTCCTCGAGGGCGGCGGCGAACTCGTCCACGCCCGGCGCCGGCGACAGCCACACGCGGACGTCCCAGCGGTTCGCCGGCAGGCGCGTGGCCAACTCCCACACCACCCGCTCGGTGCCGCCGACGGCGGTGCCGCTCTCGACCAGCAGCAGCTTCAGGCGCTCCGTTTCGGTACGCACAGGGTCTGGTAGGCGCGGAGCAGCTCGCCCGCGGAGTACTCCCACGCCATGGTCTCCAGGAAGCGCTTCCGGTTGTAGTCGCCCATGCGCGCGCGCAGGGCGGGGTCGTCGAGCAGCTCGGCGATGCGGTCGGCGAGGCGGTCCTCGCGGTTCGGCTCGGCGTAGAGCGCGCCCTCGCCGGCCGAGCAGCGGTGCTCGCGCAGGTCGTAGGCCACGATCGGGCGCCCGCAGGCCATGTACTCGAGCACCTTGTTCATCGTCGAGACGTCGTTGAGCGGATTCAGGGGATCGGGGACGGCGCACACGTCGGCCGTTGCCAGGATGCGCTCGACCACCTCGTCGGGGATGCGGCCAGTGAACTCGACGGCGTCGGCCAGCCCCAGCCCGGCCGCCATCGCCCGCAGCTCGTCGAACGAGTCGCCCGCCCCGATCAGCGTGTAGGCGACGTCGGTGCGGCCGCGGTCGGCGAGGATGCGCGCCGCCCGCAGCAGGTGGTCCACGCCGTCCTGCGGCGCCATCACGCCCAGGTAGGCGACGAGGAAGCGCCGGCCGCGGCGCAGCGTGGCGTCCACCTCGCGCAGCGTGGCGAAGCGCTCCCGGCTCGGGCCGCTGCGCACGACGAAGACGCGCCCGGGCGGGACGCGGCCGCGGGTGATGGCGATCTGCCGGTAGGACTCGTTCGTGGAGATCACCAGGTCGGCGGTGCGGAACTGGGCCCGCTCGAGCAGCCGCAGCACGCGGTGCGGCAGCGAACCCTCGCGTTCCGCGCCGAAGCGCGACACGTACAGCTCGGGACACAGGTCGTGATGGTCGAAGACGTACTTCTTCCCGAACCACCGGTACACCGCGGCCAGCGCCCAGAAGGTGTCGGGCGGGTTGGCGGCGTGGATCACGTCGAAGCCCCGCTGCGCCAGGACGACGAGCGAGAGCCGGGCGGTCTGCAGGAAGCAGTAGAGGAACTCCCAGGCGTACGAGGCGAACCCGCGTGCCGGCGGGGGCGGCGGGTAGCGCCAGACGTGGATGCCGTCGAGGACCTCGTAGGGCTTCGTCCACTGGTCGCCCATCGGGCAGATGGCCGACACCTCCCAGCCGCCGGCGCGCAGCGCGTTCAGCTCCATCCACACGCGCCGGTCGAAGGGCAGCGGCAGGTTCTCGGAGAGGTGGAGGACCCTACCAGGCGAGGCCATGGTACTCCCCGCGGGTCACGGTGGCCGGGTCCACGGCGTGCACCAGGTCCACCAGGACCTGACCCGGCTGGAGCAGGGCGCCGACGCCGCGGTACTCCGGCGCGCCGTTCGCCACGACCACGACCTCGCTGCCGCGCACGACCTCGCCCAGGTCGGCGCGCAGCCGCTCGGGCAGATACGGCACCTCGTCCTCGACGAAGCGGCGGTTGGCGCCCAGGACGCGCTCCATGTCCACGTTGGGGTCGTGCAGGAGCACGCTGTAGCCCTTGCCGACCAGCGTGCCGATCACCCGCAGGACGGGGCTCTCGCGCAGGTCGTCGGTCCCGGGCTTGAAGGACAGGCCGAGCACGCCGACCCGCCGGCGCTTGAGCCGCTCCACGACGCGGATGGCCTCCTCGACGTGCAGGTCGTTCGAGCGCGTGATGGCGTCGATGACCGGGACCTCAGCCCCCAGCACGCGGGCCCTCTGCTGCAGCGCCCGCACGTCCTTGGGCAGGCAGGAGCCGCCGTAGGCGAAGCCGGGCTTGAAGTAGTACGCGCTCAGGTTGAGCCGGGTGTCGCGGACGAACAGGTCCATCACCAGGTGGCTGTCGATGCCCTCCCGCTTGCAGATGCGGCCGACCTCGTTGGCGAACACGACCTTGAGGGCGTGGTAGGAGTTGTTGACGTACTTCATGATCTCCGAGGCGTGCAGCGGGATCACCACGGCCTCGCCGCCGATGCCCGCGTAGAGCCGGCGCAGGACGGCGGCGCTGCGTTCCTCGTCGGTGCCGATGACGGTGAGCTCGGCCTCGAAGAAGTCGCGGATGGCGGTGCCCTCGCGCAGGAACTCCGGGTTGTAGGCGACGCCGAAGTCGCGGCCGGCGACCAGCCCCGAGGCCGCCTCGAGGATGGGCGTGAGCTCGCCCCGGACGCTGCCGGGCAGCATCGTGCTGCGCATCACGACCACGGTGTAGGTCCCGGTCGAGCGCAGCGCGCGCCCGACCTCCTCCACCGCGCGGCGCACGTGCGAGAGATCGAGGCTGCCGTCGGCGGCGCTCGGGGTGCCCACGCAGACCAGCACGGCCTCGGCGCCGGGCAGCGCCTCGGCGACGTGGTGGGTGGCGGTCAGCCGGCCGGCGGCGCGCGCCTCGGCGATCATCTCGCCCAGACCACGCTCCACGATCGGGCTCTCGCCCCGCTGCAGGCAGCCGACCTTGTACTCGCTGGTGTCCACGCCCACCACAGTGTGGCCGCGGCTCGCCAGACACGCCGAGCACACCGATCCCACGTAGCCCAGTCCCACCACCACGACACGCATGAAGTCTCCTTGCGTCCGGCGCGATCCCGGGGGATGCGGACGCCGTCGTTCCCTATGGTCTCACGTGCCACACCCGCACGCCGCCGAAGCGGAACTCCTCCGCCTGCGGATGACGCGCGGCGAGCGTGCGCACGAACACACCCTCCGCGTCCAGTCCCTCGGGGCGGCTGAGCACGACCCACGTGCCCCGCGCCCCCGCCAGCCGGTCCTCCAGCTCCGCGGCGAGGCGATCGGGCTGAGCCGCGTGCCCCAGCCACAGCCGATCCACGGGCAGACCGCCGCGATAGTAATAGTAGACCGGCTCGTCCGCACCCACGGCCAACAGCTTCTCCCCCGGCTCGCCGCGGGCCGTCACCAGGCCCAGCGCCCCGCGATGGTCCTCCTTGGCGTAGTCGGGGTCGAAGTAGTGCTGTCCCAGCGAGGCCGCCCACAGCGCCGCGACCGCGAGCGCCGCCGCGATCCGTGCCGGCCGGCGCAGCGTCACCAGGCCCTGCGCCACGACCAGGAGCACGAAGGGCGCGGCGACGGCCACGTAGCGCGGGTGGAAGACCTTGAAGTTGCGCAGGGCGAAGAGGCTCACGAGCAGCAGCGGCACGCCGATGGCGAGGAGCAGGTCGAGCAGCCGGCGCCGCCGCGCCAGGCCCACCAGTCCGGCCGCGCCGAGCACGCCGAAGACCACCGTGACCGCGGCCAGCGCCGGCAGATGCCGGGCCAGCGCCGCGGTGACCTCGCCGCCCCGCAGCTCGCGCAGCGAGGGGCCGAGCGTGTAGCCAACCGCCTGGGCGTGCAGCGCGAAGGGGATGGCCGCGCCGTGGAAGGTGCTGCCGGGCCGCAGGGGTGCCTCCTCCGCCGTGGCCCGGTGCGACGGGTGCAGCCGCTGCCAGTCCCAAGTGCTCCAGACGCGCCCCGCCCACGGCGACAGCAGCAGGAGCAGCGCCAGCGCGACGAGGGCGGCGCCGCCGAGGCGGCGGCCGAGGCCGCGGGCCTGCGGAGGCCCGGCCATTCCGTCCGCCGCCAGCCACCAGCGCAGGTGCAGGGGCGCCAGCAGCGCGAAGGAGAAGCTGGTCAGGAGCCCCGCTCCCGCGGCGACCAGGTAGGCGGCCGCACGGCCACGCGGCACGCGCGCGGAGCCCGGATCGCGGCGCACCGGCCCGGCCAGCAGCGCGCTGGCCACGCAGGCACACAGGATCAGCAGCATGTAGCCGCGCGCCTCCTGCGAGTACCAGACCAGGAACGGCGAGGCCGCCGCCAGCCAGGCCGCCCAGACGGCCGCCGCACGGCCGAGCCAGCGCGCCGCCAGCCAGGCCAGCGCGGGGACGACCGCCACGCCGGCGACGAACGAGGGTAGCCGCAGCGCCCACTCGGCCTCCCCGAACCACGCGCCGCTGAGGTGCACGAGCAGACCGAAGAGGGGCCCGTGGATGTTCTCGAGCACCGTGCCGATGGCCAGCGGCCGGCCGATGTCGGCCGACATCCAGGTGAAGAGCTCGTCGATCCACAGGCTCTGCGCGCCCAGGTGGAACGCGCGCAGTCCCGCCGCCAGCAGCATGGCGGCCAGTACGTGCAGCCACAGGGCGCGGTCGCGGGCGGGAGGCGGAGGCGGGAAGGCGACGGCCGGCCGGTCGGACATCGCTCGGCGGGTCCTCGTGGTCGCTCCGGTCAAGTGTGCCGGCTAGTAGGCGCCCTCGCGGGACAGCACCGCGGGGATCGTCCGGATCAGGATCTTCAGGTCGAGCCAGAACGAGCGGTGCTTGATGTACTCCAGGTCCAGCCGCATCCACTCCTGGAACCCGATGCGGCTGCGGCCGCTGATCTGCCACAGACAGGTGATGCCCGGGAGCACGTCGAGCCGGCGAAGCTGCCAGGGCTCGTACTGCATGACCTCCTCGGCGATGGGCGGCCGCGGCCCGACCAGGCTCATCTCGCCGCGGATCACGTTCCACAGCTGCGGGATCTCGTCGACGCTGGTCACACGCAACAGGCGGCCGACGCGGGTCACACGCGGGTCGGCGGCGATCTTGAAGACCGGACCGTCCGTCTCGTTCAGGTGGGCGAGCGTGTGGCGGTGACGGTCGGCACCGTCCACCATCGAGCGGAGCTTGAAGAACGGGAAGGGGCGCGCGCCCTTGCCGATGCGCATGGACCGGTAGATGACGGGCCCGCGCGACTCGAGCTTGATGGCCACGGCGGCGATCAGCAGGATCGGCGAGGCGAG
This sequence comes from Candidatus Eiseniibacteriota bacterium, assembly GCA_034678345.1. Lineage (GTDB taxonomy): Bacteria > Eisenbacteria > RBG-16-71-46 > RBG-16-71-46 > RBG-16-71-46 > JANXPZ01. The sequence continues at coordinate 9,918 of JAXDBZ010000117.1, read as the reverse complement.
CAGCAGCCCCACGGTGGCGCCCGCCACGTCGAGCAGGCGCTTGCCAAAGCGCAGATAGAGGCCCCGTTCGACCGGCGCCTCGTAGAGGGGCAGCACGTGGGCGCGGCCGGCGGCGGGCCGCACGAGGCCCGGCCAGGACGCGGCGGCGGCGTGACCACCGCCGTTTCCGTTGCCGTTCGCCCGCACGCTCACATGCCCGTTGCCGCCCTCGCGGATCGCGGGCGCGACGAGCACGTCCCCGGCGGCGAGTCCCGCGGCACGCAGGGAAACCGCCGTGGCCGCGGCGGCGTCCCGGGCCGGCGCCGAGCTGCCCGCATCGGACGCGGGCGGACGGTCTCCGATGAGCGGAGCCTGCCGGCCGGTTGTGGAAGCGAGGGTGTTGGGCTCCATGGCGCAGCTCTCGTTTGCGTTGCCCGCGAAGCAAGAGCCGAGGGTGTGGAGAAACCCTCGGCTCAAAGCTCCAGCCTCATGCGGTCGCACTCGGACCCGGTCAGACCGACCACGAGCAACAGGGGGGGAAACCGCAAGTTGTCGAACCTCGGAAGCGTGTCCTGGGCTCGGCAGGTGGCCCGGTCGCTCAGGCGACCCAAGAGACGGCCAGTCCCACGGCGAACCTCTGTAGCAACGATGCGCTAGCGCACCCTCCACGTGGTTCCGACGGGGCGGTCCTTGACGAGGAAGAGGTTAGCAGACCGCCGGCCGTCATGGCAAGGTAAACCGCGGTGCCGGAAGGGGCTCGGCCTTGCCATCGTGCACCGCTCCCGTTGGGCCATATGCCCCACCGGCTCCGCTCGCCGGGGCACGAGGCTCGTTCCGGCGGCGGGCGCGAGCCGCCGAACGCCGCGTGCTGAGCGCGCCGGGACCTGCCGATAACCCCGCTGTGATGCGCGCGTTGGCGCGGACCACGCGGCCCGAAGCCGCGTTGCCGGGACTCGCGCGCCACTGCTAGACTCCCGCAACGCTCTGTCCGCCTGCGTCTTCCCAACTTCCCGACCGGAAAGGTCCCAGCCAGCGCATGCGTTCCGGCCTGACCATCGGCGTTGTCATCCCCTGCTACAACGAAGAGAACGGCGTCCGCGAGGTCATCGGCCGGATGCCGCCGGAGGTGGACGAGGTCATCGTGGTGGACAACGCCAGCAGCGACGGGACGGCCGCCGTGGCGGCCTCCCTGGGGGCGCGGGTGGTGCCCGCGCGCACCCGCGGCTCCGGGGCCGCCTACAAGACGGGACTTCGGGCCGGCCGCAGTGACCTGGTCGGGACCCTGGACGGCGACGGCACCTACCCGCCGGAGGAGATCCCGAGGCTGGCCGACATCCTCGTCCAGCGGCAGCTGGACTTCGTCTCCACCTGCCGCTTCCCGCTCTCCGACCCCGGGGCCATGGGCTTCATGAACCAGCTCGGCAACCGCGTCCTCACCGTGGCCACCGCCCTGCTGTTCGGCCGGGGCATCCGGGACAGTCAGTCCGGGATGTGGGTCTTCCGTCGCGCCGCGCTGGGGCGGATGCACCTCACCTCCGACGGCATGGCCTTCAGCGAGGAGATCAAGCTCGAGGCACTCGCGCGTGGGCTCCGCTTCGCCGAGGAGCACATCCCCTACGGCGTGCGCTCGGGCCAGGTCAAGCTGCAGCGATGGCGCGACGGTTGGAACAACCTCGTCTTCCTCCTGCGCAAGCGCCTCGGCGCCGCATGAGCAACGCCCTGCCCCCGACGCGGCAGCCACGCCGATGGACCGGCCTGTTCGACCGCGTCGGCGTCGTCGCGCTGGTCGCGGCGGCCGGGGTCGTGCTGGGGCAGCAGTACGTCGCCCCCAACAAGCGCGTGATCCCCGTGCTGGCGGCGATCCTCCTGTTCGGCCTGGCCTGGCGCGCGGATCTGGCGACGGCGATCGGCGTGCTGGCGCTCGCCCTGCCCTTCCCCCGCCCGACGGTCTTCGGCAACACCAACCTGGCCTTCGTCCTGCTGCTGCTCGTCATCTGGCTGCTGCGCGTCACCCTCAGCCGGAGCAGCCCACCCCGCAGCTCGCCGGTCCACGTCCCCCTCCTCGCGGTCTTCGTGTGCTACGTCGTGTCCTTCTACAACATCGCCCCCGCCGATCTCGGCCCCGGCCTGATGAAGTTCGGGTTGATGGTGGGCTCCTGGCTCATGTTCGTCGTGGTCGCGGGCAACCTGCGGACGCCGCGCGACCTCGAGCGGGTCCTCGTCTTCCAGGCGATCTCGGTCTTCAGCGTCTGCCTGATCGCGGTCTACGAGGTGACCCACCCGGGCGTGAACATGGCCCGATTCCTGTACACGCCGCTGGAGTCGTTCCAGACCGACACCTCGCTCACGAACATCCGTGTCGGTTCGGTCTTCAGCGACTTCGAGCTGCTGTGCGAGTACTGCGCCCTCAACTCCCTGCTCGCCATGTTCCTCTTCGTCCGGGCGAGGTCGCTGATACCGCGCCTGGCCTTCGGCGGCCTGCTGGTCTTCGTGGTGTTCGTGCTCTTCACCACCGTCACGCGCGGGGGGATCGTGGCACTCGCGGTCGGGGCGGTGTACCTGCTGTGGACGATCCGGCGGCGGCTCACCTTCGTCGGCGTCACGGTGGCGCTCGCCGTGGTGGTCGTCGGGGCCATCGCCATGAACGGCTACGTGGCGAGCTCGACCCAGTCCGGGGACCTCTTCGAGCGTCTCTTCACCTCGGAGGTCCAGGGGCTGGTGCCGGATTCCCGGGCCGAGGTGTGGCCCGAGGCCTGGGCGCGGATCTTCGAGCACCCGCTTCTCGGCCACGGCCCCCTCTACACGGTCATCAGCGGCACCAGGATCTTCCACTGGCCGCACTCGCTCTACCTGTACATCGCGAACAACATCGGCTTCATCGGTCTGGCGGTCTTCGTCTGGCTGCTGTGGACGCTGTTCCGCCTGACTCGTCCCGTCACGGACGACCTGAAGGGCGAGGACTACGTCGGCAGCTACCTGCTCATCGCGCGCGCCCAGATGGTCGTGTTCCTGGTGGACGAGATCAAGATCGAGTACCTGCGCAACGAGAACTACCAGTTCCAGATCTGGTTCATGTTCGCCCTCGCCGCCGCCGCGGGCCAGATCGCACGGGCCCGGCAGGCGCCGGCCGCGGACCGCCGCCCGCTGGGGGCTCCGGCGTGAGTCCCGTCGCCTCGCGGACGAGGACGACCGGCGGACGCGTGCCCGCCTGGTGCTGGCTCGCGGTCCTCGCGGTGGCGCTGCTGGCGCGCCTCGCCGTCGTGGCCGTGAGCCCACCCCGCATCTTCATGCCCGACGGGGTCGCCTACGAGGCCATCGGCCGCTCGCTCCACGAGGGGCAGGGCTACGGTCTGCAGACGCAGCGCCCCCCCGGTTATCCCACGATGATCGCCGGGGTCTACGCCCTGGCGGGACCCGACCTGACCCGACTGCGGGTGGCGGAGGCGGTGGTCGGAACGGCAACCGTGGGCGTGATCGGCGCGGCGGGCGCGGGGCTCTTCGGCGGCCCGGCGGGGCTGGTCGCCGCGGCGCTGGCCGCGCTGCACCCGGTGCTGGTCCTGCTGCCCTCAACGCAGTACTCCGAGAACTGGCTGCTGTTCCTGCTCGCCCTCGCCTTCGCGGCCGCGTTCGCGGCGTGGCGGCGGAGTGGCTGGTGGCGGTGGGCGCTGACCGGCGCGCTCCTCGGCCTCGGCCTGCTCGTGCGGCCCAGCATCGTGACTCTGGTGCCGGGCTTCGCGCTGGGGCTGATCCCCGCGCTGCGCCGCCGCGGACGCCCCTGGCTGCTGCCCCTGCTCGTGGCGGGCCTGGCCACGGCGCTGACCGTCTCGCCCTGGATCGTCCGCAACCACCGGGTGCATGGCCGTTGGTTCTTCGTCTCCACCGGAGGCGGAGCCTCGTTCTGGCTCGCCAACAACGCCGCCATGACCGGCGCCACCGATCAACTGGTGACGTACCCGCCGGAACTGATGCGCGAGATGTCGGGACTGACGAGCGCGGCGGCGCGCGAGTCCCTCTTCTACCGTCGGGGGATGGACTTCGTGCGCGAGGACCCGGGGCGGGCCGCGCGGTTGTACGCGATCCGGCTGGGCAACCTCTTCTCGTTCTACCCGGAAACGGCGACGCGCTCGTCGTTCCTGAACACGGGCAGCCGGATCGGCCAGGGCCTCGTCACCGGACTGATCTTCCTGGGCGCGCTGCTCGCGCTGCGGCGCCTGCGCGCCACGGCGGCGCTCTGGCCCATGCTCGGCGCCATCGTGACCTTCTCGCTGGCGAGCGCCGCCTACTTCACCGTCTTCCGCTACCGGCTGCCCCTCGAACCGCTGCTGCTGTGGATGGCGGGGCTGGGCTGGGCGGAGTCCCTCGTCCGTCCGGCGCCGACGGCATCCCGGGAGGCCCGCTGATGTGCGGCTTCGCGGCGTGGTTCGACCCGTCGGGCGCCCCGCCCAACCCCGACTGGCTCGTGGCCGCCGGGGACGTCATCGCCCACCGAGGCCCCGACGACGCCGGCTGCCTGGCCGAGCCGGGCGCGGGCCTGGCCTTCCGGCGCCTCTCGATCGTGGACGTCGCCGGAGGCCACCAGCCGCTCGCGAACGAGGACGGCACGATCTGGATCGTCTACAACGGCGAGGTCTACAACCACGCGGAGCTGCGCGCCGATCTCGAGGCGCGTGGCCACCGCTTCCGCACCCGGTGCGACTCCGAGGCCATCCTCCACGCCTACGAGGAGTGGGGCGACGGCTGCGTCCCGCGGTTGCGCGGGATGTTCGCCTTCGTCGTGTGGGACCGCGCGCGACGGCGCCTGTTCGCGGCCCGCGACCGCCTCGGCATCAAGCCGCTCTACTGGGTGCGCGCCGGCGGCGCCTACGTGTTCGCCTCCGAGATCAAGGCGCTCTTCGCCTTCCCCGGCGTGCCCCGCACCGTGGACCTGCCCGGGCTGGTGGAGCACCTCACCCTGCGCTACACCGCCTCGCCTGCCACGCTCTTCGCGGGGATCGAGAAGCTGCCACCGGCCCACCACCTGACGGTGGACGGCGGCGGCGCGGTCGCGCGCCGCTACTGGGACGTGGACTGGGGGCCGGAGCTGGACCTCGCCGACGACGAAGCGCTCGCGGAGGTCGAACGGCGCCTGACCGAATCGGTGCGGCTGCGCCTGATGAGCGACGTGCCCCTCGGGGCGCTGCTGTCGGGCGGCGTGGACTCGAGCCTCGTCGTCGCCCTGGCCTCACGGCTCGTCGCGCGGCCGGTGCAGACGTTCTCGGTGGGCTTCGACGCACCCGGCCCCTACAGCGAGCTCCCCTTCGCGCGGCTCGTCGCCGCGCGCTTCGGCACCGAGCACCGCGAGATCGTGGTCGGCGCGGCCGACGTCGAACGCGAGCTGCCGCGCCTGGCCTGGCACCAGGACGAGCCGGTGTCCGAGCCGGCCGCCATCCCCACCTTCCTCGTCTCGCGCCTGGCGCGTGAGACGGTCACGGTCGTGCTCACCGGCGAGGGGGGCGACGAGCTCTTCGCCGGCTACCCCAAGTACGCCTTCGATCCGCTGGCGCGGCGAATCGCGGCACTGCCGGGGCCGCTGCGCGGTCTGCTGCTCGACCAGGTCGTGGACCGGCTGCCCTTCCGTTTCCGCAAGCTGCAGGTCGTGGGTCGGAGCGCCCGCTTCCGCGACGAGTCCGAGCGTCTGGCCGCGTGGTTCGCGGGCTTCGCCGGCAGCGAGCGCGTGCGACTGCTCTCCCCCGCGCTGCGCGAGCACGACGGGGTCGCGGCCGCGGCCTTCGCCCGCGCCCTGGCCGGGACGCGCGCCCGCCGCCCGCTCGATCGCATGCTCGACGTGGACCGGCGGCTGTGGCTGCCCGACGACCTGCTCATGAAGATGGACAAGATGAGCATGGCCGCGTCGGTGGAGGCCCGCGTGCCGCTGCTCGACCACCCGCTGGTGGAGTGGGCGGCCCGGCTGCCGGCGCGCTTCAAGGTGCGGGGCGGCGAGGGCAAGGTCCTGCTCAAGCGCCTCGCCCGCCGTCTGCTGCCCCGCGAGGTCGTGGACCGCCCGAAGGTGGGCTTCACCGTCCCGCTGGCGCCGTGGTTCCGCGGGCCGCTGCGTAGTCTGCTCGCCGACACGCTGCTGTCACCGACCGCCCTCGCGCGCGGCTACTACGACGGGGCCGTGCTGCGAGGCTACGTCGCGGACCACCTCGAGGGCCGGCGCGACCGCAGCCGCGAGCTCTGGACGCTGCTCACGCTGGAGCTGTGGCACCGGGCCTACGTGGACCGCGTGCCGCGCCCGGCGGTCGCCTACGAGCCGCCGCCGCGCGCCTGCCCCACGCCGGCGGCCGACCGGGGCGCGCGCGCCTGACTCAGGCCCGGCGCGGGAGCCGGCGCCGCACCAGCAGGCACAGGAGCGCCAGCCCGAGGAACGCCAGCGCATAGAACAGGCGCGGGTACATCCACAGCGTCGGGCGCTTGATCTCGGCCACGCGCTCCGCTCCCATGACCCTCGTCAGCAGGTCCCGGATCGCCGGCAGCAGGATGGGCACCTTCTCCCAGTTCAGGAGGGTGTGCGCGTCGTAGTCGTACCCCGCGCCGTAGCCGGGGATCGTGTCCACGTGCGCGCGGAAGAGCGCGGTGTCCGCGCCCAGATCCTCGGCCGTCGCGCCCCGGCCGTCCCGCAAGTGGTAGACGATGCCGTAGGTCGGGTCGGCGAGGATCCAGCGGTCCCCGTCACGCACTTCGACCACGGTGTGGACCGACGTCCCCTCGTCGTCGAGCAGCAGGCGCAGGCGCACCGCGTCCCCGCCCGCCTTGAGGATGGCCTTGACCAGTCGGGACTTCGAGCCACAGGGGCCCCGGTAGTCCGTGCCCCAGCGCAGCACGTCGCCGGGCCCGGGGTGCAGGGGACTCAGCTGGTAGTAGAGCCGCACCGGCCAGGGCGAGACGTCCTGCGGACGGCGGTTGACCCGCACCTCGCGCTGCACGAAGCGGACGGCACGGGAGAGCCGCTGCTCCGGGGTCGAGCCCTCCCCATCCACCTCGCGGGCCGCGACGCGTCGGATCCGGACGAGTTCCTCCGCGTGGGCCGCCAGCAACGCCAGGCCCAGGACCGCGAACGCGATGGCCGCGTCGCGGGTCCACCGCCACGGGCCCGTCGGCCGCGTCGCGCGGATCATGCTCCCACGCCCGGCCGGCGAGCCGGGGGCAGCGACGCCACCAGAAGCACCCTCCGTCCCTCCCGTGTCACGCGCCCTCCGATCCGCGTCACTTCATGCGCTTTCGCCGCGCGAGTCGACCCCGCGTCATGGTACTTCACCGTGCGGGACCACGCACATCGAGGCACCGGGACGAAGGCGGGACCACGGCGCCCGCCGGGCCGCTTGCCCGGCCGAGGAGGCGTGTGATTCACTCGCGGCCTCCTGCGGGTAGTCGTCCTCCTGCTCCTGGATGGGTTCGTCCCGACGGTGGCTTCGCACCGTGGACGGGCCGAGCCGCAGGGACCGGCGCGTAGGGGATGCCATGCGACAAGTCCAATCCGCGGACCGGCGCCGAGGGCGCCATGGACGCGCGCCCCGACTCTGCGGGCGCACATAGGCTGCGATGCGCCCCGGATACACCGGACTCGTCCTGGCCCTCGGCGCGTTCGCGCTGATCGCCCGCTTCCTGCCCCCGGGACTGCGCGAGGTCGCCCTCTACCCCGCTCTCGGCGTGTTCCCCGGGATGCTCGCCGCCCATGTCCTCGCACGCCGGGAGAACGGACTTCGGCGGTGGGTCACGGGACTGGCCCTGTCCCCCCTGCTGAGCGCGCTGGCCGGCTGGATCCTGCTGGCGCTCGGCGTGGCGCTCCCCGTCGCCGCCGTCGTGATCCCGGTGACGTCGTGGGTGGGGTGGCTGGTCGCCGTCCGCGGGTCCCCGGCCACGTCGGAGCCGGATCCGGCTCCCGCGCGGAGGGCCTGGCTGCTCTGGGCTCTCGGGTTCGCAGGTCTGGTCGCGATCCTCCCCCTGCTGAACCGCTGGATCCTGGTCCATTCCGACGCCTGGTTCCACGCGGGCCTGGTATGGGACATCGTCCTCCACGGCATCCCGCCGGAGAGCCCGAACTTCGCCGGCTCCCCCAGCAACTACATGTGGATGTACCACGTGTTCGTCGCGGCGCTCGTGAGTCTGGGCGGCGACCCGTTCGTCAACATGGCCATCCTCAACGTGGTGGGTGCCTTCGTCATCGTCTCGCTCGTCCATCGCCTGGCTTGCCGGCTGTGGGGAGACGAGCGTGCGGCGACGGGGGCCGTCGCCCTCACCCTCCTCGGGCTCAATGCCGGAGCGTGGCTGCTCTGGCCGCTGACGATGGTGAAGACCCTGTCCGGTTCGTACACCGGCGCGCAGGAGTTCGTCCGGCAGCTCCACACGATCCATCCGCTGTCCCAGCGCATCATCCACTCGCTCAGCGCGCCCTTCGCCCTGATGTCGAGCCTGATCGACAAGTTCACCGTGGCGACGGCGCTCAACTACGCCTGGGTGCTCGTGCTGCTCGTCCTGTGGGGTGCCCTGGACTGGCTGGGCCGCGGCCGCCGCACCTCCCTCGTCCTGGTCGCCCTCGGCACGTGCGGGATCTTCCTCTTCCACGGGGTGGTGGCCTTCTCGGCCGTCCCGGTGATGCTCCTCACCCTGCTCGCCCTGCTGCTGCTGGGCGGACGATGGTCCTGGCTGCCCGGCCGCGGACGCGTGGCCGCCCTGGCGGCGGCCGTGGCGGCCGGGACGATCTCGGGACTCCCGTACCTCTGGGGGCTGTCCCGCGGATGGGCGTCCCGGGGCACGGGACTGCGGGAAAACCCGCTGCGACTGGGCTTCGAGATGCCCTGGACGATCCTCACCTCGCTCGCCATCGTGCTGTGGCTGGCGCGCCGGCCGTTGCGCCGCGCCTTCCGCGAGCGGCTGCCGCTTCCCGCCGTGGTGGCCCTGTACGCCATCGCCATGACGCTCTTCGCCCTCGTGATCCACCTGCCCGTGTACAACGAGTCGAAGTTCGTCTTCCAGATCCTCTTCCTCTTCGCCCTGCTCGCCGGGCCCGAGGTCCATCCGTGGCTCGAGCGGCTCGTCGTCCGCCACGGCCGTGCCCGGACGACGGCGATCCTGGCCCTGCTCTTCCTGGTGGGCCCGGCGCTCACCGTGCTCGGCTACGTCGCCGAGCCGGCCGGCCGCACGAGCTCGCGGACGAAGCCGGACCCGGCGGAGCAAGTGGTCTACGCCTGGATCCGGGAGCAGACCGAACCGGACGCCGTCTTCCTGGACGCGGGGCAACGCGATCTGATCATGGTCCACGGGCGCCGGCGCCTGTACCTGGGGACCCGTACCGGTGTCGAGCAGTTCGCCTTCCCGCCCCTGGAGACCGGGCGGCGCATGGCCGTCATGGCCGACCTCTACGGGGAGTGCCGCGACCTAGCGGGCGACGTGGAGTCCCTCCGCGCGCTGCGCCGACCGGTCTACGTCCTGTGCCGGCCCGAGGACGGTCCGGCCGGAAGCGGGCCCGTGCCCTGCGTGGCCCGCCATCCCGAGCGGTTCGCGGAGGCCCTGCGGGTGAGCGGCTACCGCGTCTACCGGCTGCGGGAACCGCAGGGCCCGGAGACCAGCGGCCGCTGAGCCCCTACGCCGCGACGCGGCGTTCCCGGCGCCACCTCGCCAGACCGTCCCGGAGGCTCGCCCGGGCCTGGCGCAGTTCCTCGGCCGAGAACGTGCGCTGGGCGCACCGGCCCGCCACGTAGAGCAGCGCCGCCCGGGGGAGCGCCTCGTAGTGGCGCAGGCCGGGCAGCAGGTGGAGGACGAGGCCCACGAACGCGGCCGCGATCGCCGGACGGGCGATGGCGCGGATGATGTACGTGCGGGCCACGTGGCGTTGCACGTTATAGACGTTCACGAGGGCGACGGCGACCTCGCTGGTCGCCGCGGCCATGGCCGCCCCCA
>JAXDBZ010000116.1:0-16856 GCA_034678345.1 Candidatus Eiseniibacteriota bacterium | reverse complement strand
GGCCGCCGCGTCGAGGTCGAGATCGGCGATGACGAGGTCCTCCGCGAACATGGCGCCGGCGGCGAGCACCTCGCCGCGCGGATCGAGGATCAGGCTGGCACCGTCGTGCAGCACCTCGTCCTGTCCGCCGACCAGGTTCACGTAGGCGACGAAGGCGAGTTGCGTCGTGGCGCGCTCGCTCAGCATGCGGCGGCGCTCGCCGGCCTTGCCCGCATGGTAGGGCGAGGCCGAGAGGTTCACGAGCACCGGGGCGCCCCCGAGGCGCGCCTGCGCCTCGACCGGGTCGCCGGCGAACCAGATGTCCTCGCAGACGCTGATGCCCAGCGTGACCCCGCCGCGCTCGAAGACCAGGTTGCGCGTGCCCGGCTCGAAGTAGCGTCGCTCGTCGAAGACGCCGTAGTTCGGCAGGTGGTGCTTGTGATAGACGCCGGCCCAGGCGCCGTCGTGCAGCACCGCCGCCGCGTCGTAGAGGGCGCCGTCCCGGTCCAGCGTGCCGACCACCACGGTCATGCCGCGGCTGTGGGGCAGGAGGTCGCGCGTGCGCTCCATCGCCCGCGCGACGAAGGACGGGCGCAGCAGCAGGTCCTCGGGCGGGTAGCCGGTGACGGCCAGCTCGGGCAGGGCCAGCACCTCCACGCCCAGCGCCCGGGCCTGCTCGATGGCCTGGACGATGCGGGTGTGGTTGCCGTCGAGGTCGCCGACGGTCGGGTTGATCTGGGCGAGGCCGAGCCGGAGCACGCTCATGGCGCGGCGATTGTGGGGGGTCGCCCGCGGGACCGCAAGCGCCGCGGCGGGCAACGAAAACGCCCGGGGGTCACCCGGGCGATCCCGTTGTTCCCCGCGGGCGGGGCAGCCGTCCGCGCCACCCGGGCACGGCCTCCGCTCGCCGGCTCTTGCCCGCCGGACGCGCGGCCTCCGCGCCGCCACTGGCAGGGGCCCGAAGGCCCAGCTTCACTGCCCGCGACGGTTCCCGAGCCTCCTCGAAGCGCCGGACCCAGGTCCGTGCCTCGCGCGTCTGCCAACGCACGAGACGGGCCGGGGGAGCCCCGGATCCTCGAAGCGTGCACCTGATTGTCTCAGCGGGCAGCCCGGGAGCCAAGGGCAAAAGCGCGTATGGCAAGCGGCATTCCGGGCGGTCGGCCGGCCGCCCGGAGCCCCGGTGGGGCTACCAAAGTCCCAGGCCCCGCGGTCCCGCGAGACGGTCCCGCGCCGCCGGGCCGGGGCGGCCGGCGCCGGCGGCGGGGCCGCCGATCCTCCCGCTCGCGCCCGTGCTACCGGCCGGGCCGGGCCCAGCGCAGGATCTCGGGCAGGTTCGGCGTCTTGCCGGTCATCAGTAGGCCGATGCGGAACACCCGCGCCGCGCCACGCAGCACCAGCCAGCAGGCGAGCGCCAGCAACGCCAGCGAGGCGACCACCTGCCAGGCCGGCACGACCACCGAGGGCAGCGCCAGGCGCAGCAGCATCGTGGTCGGGGCGGTGGGCGGGAACAGCGACAGGCCCACGGCGGTCGTCCCGTTGGGGCTGCCGAGGATCGCGGTCATCACGATGAAGGGCACGAAGAGCGCGAAGGTGAACATCATCGCGAACTGCTGCGCCTCCCGCATGTTGTTCGTGACCGCGCCGATGGCCGTCATCAGGCTGCCGTAGAACAGGTAGCCGAGCAGGAAGTAGACGAGGGCCAGCACGAGCAGCCCCACCGGCAGGTGGACGTTCGCCATCGCCATCATCGGCCCGCCCAGCGCGAGCCCCGCGGCCATCCACACCCCGACCAGCGTCAGGCCCGCCGCGCCCAACCCGAGCAGCTTGCCGGCCAGCAGGTCGTCCGCCGAGAGGGTGCAGAGCAGCGACTCGAGGATCCGGGATTCCTTCTCCTCGCTCAGGCCCTGCAGCAGGTACTGGCCGCCGGTGATGATGCAGGTGCCGAGCAGCACCGAGAAGAGGAACGGGAGCATGAACTCCACCGCCTCGCGGCGTTCGTCCTTCAGCGCGAAGCTCCCGTCGCGGCCCAGCGCGTAGTCGTCGAGCCGGACCGACGGTCGCGAGGCGCGCTCCAGGTGCAGGGAGTCCAGACGGCCGGTGAGCAGGCCCTGGGCGAGCCAGCGCTCGACCGCCCGCGTCCCGCCGCCCGAGGTGAGGAGGTTCTCGGAGCGCGAGTAGCGGCGCAGCCGGCCCGACGTCAGGTAGTCGGCGGAGACGACGATCCCGCGCCGGATGCGCCCGGCGCGCAGCTCCGCCTCGAGGCTCGCCTGATCGGGCAGGAAATCGACCTCGGTGCGGAACGTCTCCTCGCGCTCCGGGGCGTGGACCGGGTCCGTCGCGACCTGCGTGGTGATGGTCCGCGGAGCCCCGGCGAAGAGGCCGGAGGAGTCCACCACGGCGAGCTGCGTGAAGCCGCGCAGCGTCTCGATGCGGCTCGAGTCCGCGCTGCGGGTGGCGTAGAGCATGATGCCACCGAAGTAGAGCGGCATGGCGACGAGGGTGAGCAGGAACGCCCTGCGCCGCACGGTGGTCAGGTACTCGCGCCGCGCGACGATCCAGGCCCGCTTCCACGAGAGCGTCATCGCGCACCTCCCGTCGCCGGCTCCGGCTCGGGCGGGCCGCTCAGGCCGTGGTCGAGTCCCAGGCCCTCGCGCACCACCTTCACGAACACGTCCTCGAGCGGCAGGCTGGCGACGGCGAACGAGACCACCGGCACGCCGGCGCCGCACAGCTCCCGCAGCACGCCCTGTGGGCTCGCGCCCGGCTCGAGCATGAGCTTCCACTCGCCGTCCGTCGGCGCCACCCCGCGCACGCCGGGTACGGCGGGGGGCGCGGCGCTCCCCGCGCAGCGCAGCATCACGGCGTGGTCCGCGTGACGGGCGCGCAGCTCGCGCACCGGGCCGTAGAGCACCATGTGGCCGTGGTTGATCATCAGGGCGCGGTCGCAGAGCTGCTCGACCTTGTTCATCTGGTGGGTCGAGAGCAGCACGGTCGCGCCGGCGGCGCGCCGCTCGGCCAGGATCTCCTCGAACAGCTGGGTGTTGAGGGGGTCGAGGCCGGTGAAGGGCTCGTCCAGGATCAGCAGCCGCGGCCCGCCGATGAGCGCGGTGCAGAACTGCACCTTCTGCTGCATCCCCTTCGACAGCGCCTGCACCTGCTTCGTCGCCCAGTCGGCGAGCTCCATGCGCTCGAGCAGCGCGAGGCCGGCGGCGCGGGCGGCGTGCGCGCTCAGACCCTTGAGCTGCCCGTAGTAGACGAGCACGTCGAGCGGCGAGACGTGACGGTACAGGCCGCGCTCCTCGGGCAGGTAGGCGACGCGCTGCCGGGAGTCCCCGCCGACCGGCTGCCCGTCGAGCCGGATGGTGCCCGAGTCCGGCCGGAGGATGTCGGTGATCATGCGGATGAGGGTGGTCTTGCCGGCGCCGTTGGGGCCGAGCAGGGCGAAGATCTCGCCGGGATGGACCTCGAACGAGACGCGGTTCACGACCGCGCGGCCGTCGAACGTCTTGACGATGTCGTGGACCTCGAGCATCGGATCTCCTGGGCGAAGGGCGGGACGCGGGACCGGACGGCCCACGCTATGGGATGGCCCCCGGCAGGCGCAAGCAGGGGGCCCCGACCGGCCCCACCGCGCAGAAAGTGGCCGACGGGTCGCATCCTGCACCGTGGCGGGCCCGTAAGTGGCGTGCCCGCAACGGGCCGCCCCGGCGCTAATATTGCAAGGGTGAAGCTGGTCCCACGGCCCTGCGGCCGAATGACGTCCGAAACCCGAACCCCGGGCGAGCCATGAATCCGAACCTCAAGCGCCTGCTGCCCTGCCTCGGCCTGCTGCTCCTCCTCGCGGGCTGCAGCAGCGAGACCAATCCGGTCGCTCCCATCATCATCCCGCCGCTCTCCTCCATCGTCGTCACCCCGGCGGCGGACACGCTCGACGTGGGCGAATCGCGTCTCTTCACCGCCGTCGCCGTGGACACCGCGGGCGACCCCTACACCGGCGCGCTCGTCTGGCGGTCCACCGACACCGGCGTGTTCACCGTCACCTCAGGCGGCCTGGTGCGCGCCCGCGGCGAGGGCTCGGCGCGGCTCGTCGTCTCCGGCGGCGGTCGTGCCGACACGGCCGCGGTGCTCGTCTATCCGACGGCCGCGGGCTGGGTCGTGCAGACGAGCAATGCCGGCGAGGACCTCCACGACGTGTTCGCCGACGCCGATGGCCGCCTCGTCTGGGCGGTCGGCAGCGGCGGCCTGGTCCTCTGCAGCGGCGACGCGGGGGCCAGCTGGACGCGGCGCGTGCCCTCGACCTACGACCTCTACGGCGTCTGGTTCACCAGCCCGACCGAGGGCTGGGCGGTGGGCGACGGCGGCACGGTGCTCCACACGCTCGACGGCGGCACGAACTGGACGCGGCTCGCCACCGTGGGCAGCGGCGAGAGCCTGCGCGACGTGTACTTCGCCGGCCGCGACGTCGGCTGGGTGGTCGGGACGAACGGGCAGATCCTCGCCACCACGGACCGCGGCGCCTCGTGGTCGCGGACCTGGAGCGGCGGTCAGACCCTCAACGCGGTGATGTTCGCGGGCGACGACGGCTGGGCGGTCGGCGAGAACGGCGTCGTCGTCGGCTCGCACGACGCCGGCGATTCATGGTTCGTGGTGAATCCCTCGCTCACCGTGCAGGCGCTGCGCGGCCTGTGGCGCCGCGGCGCCGAGCAGGCGGTGGCGGTCGGGCTGCAGGGCGTGGTGCTGCGCACGGCGGCGACGCCGGACTCGGTGGCCTGGAGCCTGGGCAACGCCGGCGGCCTCTACCAGTGCGCCGGCGTGTGCCTGCCCACGGCCACCGTCGGCTACGCCGTGGGCTGGAACGGCACCACCGGCTTCGTGCTGCGCAGCGACGACGGCGGCGCGACGTGGGGTCCGCAGACCGCCGCCAGCGCGTTCCCGCTGCGCGGCGTGTTCTTTGTGGACGAGCGCCGCGGCTGGGCGGTCGGAGACAACGGCGTCATCCGGCACACCGCCTCGGGCGGCGAGTAGGCGAAGGGCGGGCGTCATGGAGGGCGCACCGGGCACGCGGGCCACGATCACCGACAGCCCCGAGGGGCTCGAGGTCATCGTGCCCGCCCCGCGCATCTGGATCGTGGTCGCCTTCCTCGGCCTGTGGCTGGTGGGCTGGGTGACCGGCGAGGCCTTCGCCCTGCGCCAGCTCATCGGGCCCGGGCCGCCCGCCGCGCGCCTCTTCCTCGCGGTCTGGCTGGCCGGCTGGACGTTCGGCGGCGCGGCCGCGCTCGGCATCGGCGTCTGGATGCTCGTGGGCCACGAGCGCGTGCGCCTGCGGGCCGACGCGCTCGTCATCCAGCGCGAGGCCTTCGGCCTGGGGCCGACGCGCGTCTACTCGCTCGAGCGCATCCGCGACCTGCGGGCGATGGAGCTGCCGCCGCTGCCCGAGCTGCGGCCCGCCCCGGGCGACCGCGCCCCCGAGCCGACGACCGCCGAGACGGCGGGCGCCGCGCTGCGCATCGTCGGCATCGGCGGGCCTGGCATCGCCTTTCGCTACGATGGCCGGCCGGTGCGCTTCGGGCTCGCCCTCGATCCGCTCGAGGCGCGCCACGTGGTCGCGCAACTGCAGGGCCGGCACGCCTTCCCCGGCCGCGCCGCCTGACCGCGCCGGCCGACCCCGCCGCCCGCCACCCCGCTGCGCTATAGTCGGGGCGTCCCCGCGTTCCCGCCCCCGCACCGGAGCCCCACATGCCCCAGCGCCTCATCATCGTGGACGGCTACAACCTCATCCACCGCTCGCCGGCGCTCCGGCCCGGGCCGGAGCGCACCCTGCGCGAGGCGCGCGAGAAACTCCTCAACCTGCTGTCCTGGGCGGTGGGCTCGGGCGAGGCCGCCTTCCTCGTGGTCTTCGACGGCGCGGAGACGAGCGGCGGCGAGGGACGCCACGGCCGCGTCGAGGTGCGCTACTCGCGTCCGCCGCGCAAGGCCGACGACCTCATCCGCGAGCTGGTCGAGGAGCGGATGAAGCAGGTGGAGCGCGTCACCGTGGTGACCGCCGACCTCGAGGTGGCGCGCCATGCGCGCGCCATGGGCGCGGACGTCTCGCTCTCGGACCTCTTCCTCGCCAGCGTGCTGGGACCCGCGCCCGCGGCGGGCGGGGAGAAGCCCGTCTCGCTCTCGAAGAAGGAGATCGAGGAGTGGGCCGAGATCTTCCGCCGCGGCCGGGTGAGCCACGAAGCGCCGCCGCCGGAGGGGGCCGGCGACGGCGCCGATGCCGACGACGAGGACGACCGCTAGCTCAGTGCTCGTGCGGCTTGGCGGGCTCGATGCGGCGCGAGTAGACGAAGAGATAGGCCGCCGGCCGGTCGGAGTGGTTGCGGATGGCGTGCTTCGTCGCCGGCGGGATGAAGCTCATCTCGCCGGGACGCAGCGTCACCGGCTCCGGTCCCGCGCCGATCACCGTGACCTCGCCCTCGAGGCAGAACACCATCTCCCGCGTGTTCCCGGTGCTGTGCGTCTCGGTGCTGTCGCCCGGGGCGAGCACCTTGCGGCCGGTGCCGAAGCCCTCGGCCTCGAACTCCATCGCCGCCAGGTCCACACGGTCGGTGCGGGCGGGGACGATGTCGGGCGGCGCGGGCACCGGGCCCTTCTCGGCGCCGATGCGGGCGGCGGTGGCGCTGAGCCGCGGGATCCACGAGTACTCCGGCACCGCCTTGCCCGGGCGGAACGAGTGCCCCTGCCAGTGCCGCACGCGCGCCGCGGGGTAGATCTTCTGGTAGAACATGCCCTCGACCGTGGCGCGCGCGCCGATGCAGTCGGTGGGGAAGAGGTGCGCCAGGTCGGGGAAGTTCACGACGATCCCCTCGCCGCCCCCGTCGGGCGCCACCTCGATGAAGCAGCCCTCCTGCGTGCAGCAGGAGGCGACGACGCCCTCGATGCGCACGGTCCGGTTGAAGTAGCGCTCGGGGTGCGTGGTCAGCTCCGCGACCGGCGTCACCGCCGTCAGCGAGAAGGGCGGGCCGAGGTGCCGCGCCACGGGCGCCGCGGCGGGTTTCGTGGCGGCGTGGTCGTGCGCCGCGACCGGGACCGCGACAGCCAGCGTGGCGACGAACGTGAGCGCCGCGGACGCGACGCGGGCGGCGAGTGCCATGGTCGTCTCCTCCGGGGATGACGGCCGGGCAGACGAACGGGCGGGGCGCGAGGCCCCGCCCGTCGAGCGCGCGGCCGCGCGCCTCAGCGCTTGATGTTCACCGAGTTCGTGGTGTGGAACGTCAGCTCGGTGCCTTCCTTGAGCACGACCTGGTAGCCCTTCGAGGCGGCGACGGCGCCGCCCGAGCCGGCCGCGCCGATCAGGCCGCCGATGACGGCGCCCTTCTTGCCGCCGACCGCGCCGCCCACGAGCGCGCCCGCGCCCGTGCCGGCCGCGATCGCGCCCAGGTTGCGCGCGCGGGTCGAGCCCGCCTCGATGGCCTCGGTCCCGGCGGCGGCGGCGTAGCTCCTGCCCTCGACGCCGAGCGAGGTGATGGCGAGATCGAGCAGGGCCCGGTCACCCTTGGCCGCCGGCTTCACCGCGGTGATCGTGCCCTCGACGGTGCTCCCGGCGGGGATCACGGTCTTCTCGTCGATGACGATGTTGCTCTTCACCACGCCCGTCCAGACGTCGCCAACCTTGGCGGTCTCGGAGGAGATCTGGTCGTTCAGCGTGACCGCGACGGCGGTGCCGGAGGGCACGGTGATGCCGGGCGCGGGTGCCGGGGCCTTCGGCGTCGGCGTGGTCTTCGGCGCCGTCGTTCTGGGCTTCGCTGCGGGCGTGGGCGCCGGCGCCTCCTCGGGCACGGTGCCCTGCGGCGTCAGGTCGGCGGCGGTGGACTCGGTGGGGTTGGCGGCGAAGGCGGTGCTGTCGGCGAGCGTCATGTCCGCCGTCTGCTTCTGGCCACAACCGCTCAGCGCGACGGCCAGCGCGACAGCCAGGCTCAGGATGGTCCACGTGCGCAGCTTCATCTCGTCTCTCCTCTCTCGGTTCCGGCTCCCTGCCGGGGTTCGTCCTCTCCGCCTCGGGGCGGGCATCCCTCGCGCCGCCGGCCGCCCGATGGGTCGCGGCCGCGCCGACGCGGACTCGTACGTAGGATGCCAGTCCGTCTCCCGTCGGGCAAGCGGCGGCGGCGCGGGCGCGCCGGGCCTAGCGCTTCGGGGCGGGCTCTTCCTTGCGCCCGGGCGGGGCAGTGGTCGGCGCCTGGCGCTCGACGCGGATCCCGACCTTCGGCTGCTCCAGCCGCAGCATGTGGCCGTCGGGCGTGAACCACGCCTCGACCGTTGTCTGCTGGTCGCCGATGAGCAGCTTGCGGGTCGCGACCTTCTGCCCGTTCCAGGTCAGCTCCTGCGTCCCGGCGTCGGTGACCGTCGCCGCGACGATGGTGTCGCGGGCGCCGAGGACCAGCATGTTGAGCGGGCGCCGGTCGAAGACCCGGTCCTGCATCGTCCAGCCGACGTAGCCGAACAGGGTGAACATCGAGGTGTCGAGGACGTACAGGCGCCCCGGCGGCAGGGCCATGACGTCGCCGGTGCCGTGGCCGTGGCTCTCGCGCCAGATGGTGAAGAGGGTGTCGCCGTGCGCGAGCGAGAGGCCGCGGCGCAGCGTGTCGCTGGCGGTCTTGTACTCGGACGAGTAGCTGACGAGGTCGTACTCGGCGGCCTGGACGACCAGTTGCAGGCGCTTGTCGAAGCGCAGCTCGGACGGCGCTTCCCGCCAGGGCGCCGAGGCGGCCCGCACCACGAGCGAATCGCCCACGCGCTCGTAGGCGAACTCCTCCGCGCGGGCGGGCTGGCCGTCCAGCGAGACGGTGAGGCGGCCCGTGTCGAGCAGGGCGCGCGCCGCGCCGGCGCCGCCAGGGGCGAGCGCGGGCAGCACGAGGGCGGCGAGGAGCAGGGCGGACAGCGGGGCGAAACGGGCGCGGAAGTCACTCGGTGTGGGTCGCATGGTCGACGATGGTACCACAGCGGCCGGCGCGGCCGGCGCGGCGGGCACCGGCGACCGGCTGGCCGCGCGGGCGCCGACGGCCTACCCTGCGCGGCGTGATGCCCTCCATCGGTGAGCCGCTGCTGCTCGGGTTCTCGTCGGGCCTCGCCTGCCTGGCCGCGTGCGGTCCGATCCTGCTGCCGTGGCTCGCGGCGGCGGGCGCGGGCTGGGGCGGCACGACGGCACGACTGGCGGGCTTCCTCGCCGGCCGCCTCGCCGGCTACCTCGGCTTCGCCGTGGTGGCCTGGGCGCTCGGCCTCGCGCTGCCGCTGGCGCCGCGCTCCGGCATCGTGCTCGCGGCGGTCGTGGACGTCGCGCTGGGCGCGATGCTCGCGTTCTATGCCGTGCGCCCGGTACGGCCGGTGGGACCCTGCGGCCCTATGGCGCGGCGCACCCCGCGCGGGATCGGGCCGGTCGTGCTGGGGCTGCTCACCGGCCTCAACCTCTGCCCGCCGTTCGTCGCGGCGGCGGTGCGCGCCGCGCAAACGCACAGCCTCCCAGCCGCGCTGGGCTTCTTCGCACTCTTCTTCGCCGGCACCCTGGTCTGGTTCCTGCCGTTCCTCGGCGTCGGCGCCGTGCGCCGCTTCACCGCCGTGCCCACCGTCGCCCGCTTCACCGCCGGGCTGGTCGCGGTCTACTATGGCGGCCGCGGGATCGTCACCCTCACCGGAGTGCTCCTCCATGTCTGGCACGGCCGCACCTGACACGCTCGAGCCCGGCCCACGCTCCATCGGCCGCTCGCTGCTCCTCACCCTGCCGATGGCGCTGTGGGGCCTGCTGATGTTCTCGCAGACACTGCGGGTGCCGGGCAGCGCGCCCAAGGTGGCGGGGCTCGTCGTCTTCCTCTTCATGACGACGCTGTTCTTCCTCATGATGCGCACCCGCCGCACCTACCGCTGGCGCCGGATCTTCTTCGTCTCGGTCGGCTTCCTGTTCCCGGTCCACTTCATCTGGGACCTCATCGCCCTGCGTGGCTCGATGAGCATCCCCGTCGAGCAGATGGTGGGCGGCAACACGCCGTTCTGCTTCCTCGCCATCCCGATGATGATCGTCCCGGCGGCGCTCACCAGGACGCTCATCTTCCCGGGCTCCATCCTGCCCACGGCCTCGAATCCGCACGCGGTCGCCTCGATGGTGGCGCTGTGGCTCGCCGCCACCCTGGTGCTGGGCAAGGGCTGGTGCGCCTACGGCTGCTTCTTCGGCGGCATCGAGGAGGGCTTCGCCGCGCTGGCGAAGAAGCCGCGCATCCGCCGGGTGGACCCGCGCTGGCGCTGGATGCCGTGGGCGGTGCTGGCGGCGACCGTGCTCCTCTCGGCCGCGCTGTACGAGGCGGTCTACTGCACGTGGCTCTGCCCCTTCAAGGCGGTCACCGAGTTCCCCGAGGTGAACTCGGTGACGAGCGCGGTGCAGTTCGCCGTCTTCATGTCGCTGTTCGTCGGACTGGTGATCGTCCTGCCGTTCCTGACCCGGCTGCGCACCCAGTGCGCGTTCTTCTGCCCGTTCGGCCCGTTCCAGGCGCTGTCGAACCACCTGAGCGTCTTCGACGTGCGCATCGAGCGCTCCGCCTGCACCGACTGCGTCACCTGCCGGCGTGCCTGCCCGACGATGGTCCTGGACGAGAAGTCGGTGGAGAAGGGCCGGGCGGGGATGTCGTGCATGAAGTGCGGCGCCTGCGTGGACGCCTGCACGAAGGGCGCGGTGCGCTGGCACATCCGCGGCACGCCGCTGTCGGCCTCGAGCGAGACGGCGCGCCTGCTCTACCTGTTCCCGGCCTGGGCCTTCGCCACCCTGTTCGGCGGCAGCATCATCGCCAACACGCTGACGAAGCTCCTCGAGTTGGTGCTGTGAGGAGGGCGCCATGCAGAGGCTGACGTCGTTCCTCGGCTACACGGGCGCGGTCCTGACGAGCGTGCTCATGCTGCTCATGCCCTTCGTGCTCTTTGGCCTCTTCACCGGCGCGGTGGCGCGGACCGGCGTGCGGGTGGACCCGGTTTACTCGGGCGGCGAGCCGGCCGACACCCTGGCGCGCGACGGCTACGCCATCGTCGTGAACCATCCGGTACGCTCGCGGGCGCCGCTGGCGCCGCCCGCGCCGTTCGTGCAGATGACGTGGACGCCGGCGGCGGCGCTGCCGGCGAGCGTCGCCGACACGGTGGACGTGGACGGCGACGGCGCGGCGGACCTGGTCGCGCGCTTCGCGGTGCCGGCCGACACCAGCGCCCCGCTGTTCGTGGACGTGGTGCCGTTGGGGAGCCGGGTGGGCGCTCTCACCCACGCCTCGCGCGCGGACCTCTCGGGCATGATCGTGCGCGTGGGCGGCCGCATCCTGGTGCGCGCCCCGCTGTCGCGGAGGTGACGCGGGGCGGCGCGTTCGCCGGATGCCGGCCCGCGCCGGTCCCGGGGTGCTTGAATGACGCCGCGCGAGGACGGATGATCGTGGGTAGACCGGGAGCATCGTCACCCACGTCCCCGACCACGAGCGATCCCACATGACCTTCCGTCCCCTCGCCTGCGTCCTGCTCGTCGGCGCGCTCCTCGCGCCGGCCGACCCCGCGTTTTCCGCCACCGCGGCCACGTCCGCCGCGCCCGCCCTCATGCCCCTCGACCCGGAGCTCGTGCGGTCGTATCGGGACCGCGGTCTCGCCGTGCCCGGGTTGCAGACCGAGGCGCGCTTCGCCAGCCGGTCGAACCGGACCGTGAACCGGGTCACGCGCCCGACCGCGCTGCCGCGCGCCGCCGCCCTCGGCACGGCCGCCACCACGACGGTGCGCGCCATCGTGCTGCTGGTGGACTTCCCCGACGCGCCCCCCGGCGGGCCCGTGGTCCGCTTCCGGCCCACCGTCTGGGACAGCATGCTGTTCGGCGACTTCTACCTGCGCGGCGGGGCGGACACGACGACGATCCGCACGCTCAAGCGCTACTACGGAGCCGCCTCCTTCGGCGCGGTGGAGATCGTGACCCTGGACCTGCCGGGCGCGCGCGGCTGGTTCCGCGCCCCGAACGCCTACGCCTACTACTGCGACGGCGACAACGGCTTCGGGCCCTACCCCAACAACGCCCAGCGCCTGGTGATGGACGCGGTGCTCGCCGCCGATCCCTACGTGGACTTCTCGCAGTACGCGACCGACGGCGTGGTGCGGAACCTCTTCGTCGTGCACGCTGGCTCCGGCGCGGAGTGGAACGGCGGCGGCACCCTCATCTGGTCGCACGCCTGGAGCATCGAGGAGGACGACGGCTTCGGCACCACGCCGCCGCCCCTCTACGTGGACGGGGTGAGGGTCAGCGACTACTCGATGGAGCCCGAGGCGGGCGGCAACACCACCGGCGAGAACGGCACGGCGATCGCCCCGCTGCTGCCCACGGTGGGCGTGTACGCGCACGAGTTCGGGCACGTGCTCGGACTGCCCGACGAGTACGACTACGGCTCCGAGTCCAGCGGGACCGGCACCACCAGCCTCATGGCGGGCGGCTCGTGGAACCGCCTGCCCAACGTCTACCCGGCCTGCGCGGGCAACTCGCCGGCGCGGCCCAGCGCCTGGGCGATGGCCAGGCTCGGCTTCGTCACGCCGACGGTGGTGACCGAGCAGACCGACGGCATCACGCTGCCGCCGGTGGCGCGGCACCAGACGGGCTCGATCCTCAAGGTGGTCTATCCCGGCTCGGACGGGAAGGAGTACTGGCTGTTCGAGAACCGGCAACAGCTGGACTTCGATCAGGGATTCTCCCGGCTGGGGACTTCGGCGCACGGCCTCGTCGTCTATCACGTGGATGAGAACGTGTTCGACCGCACCTTCTGGTACCCGAACGAGGCCGAGTGCGTGAGCGGTGGCGTCTATCGCGGCACGAAGAACTGCGACTGCGACACCCTGGCGGCCAACGCCACGAACGGGGAGCGTTGGTACGGGCTCTCGATCGAGCAGGCGGACGGCCTGTACCAGCTGGAACGGGGCTACGGCACGAACACCGGCGACTTCTACCCCGGCAGCACGGGCGCCACCTCCTTCACGCCCTCCACCACGCCGAACACCAGCTCCTACTACCGCTACGGCGACTGCACCGGCTTCGCCGCCGCCACGAACATCGCCGAGGGCGGCGGCAACATCACCCTCGACCTGACGGCCGACGTGCGCACCCACCTGCTGACGGCGGCGGTGAGCGGCGCGGGCGCGGGTGCGGTCGAGGCGGACCCGGTGCGCGCGGAGTACCAGCACGGCAGCGTGGTGACGCTGACCGCGGTGCCGGACGACGGCTCGGTCTTCGTGGGCTGGAGCGGCGACACCGTCTCCGCGGCCAACCCCCTCACGCTGGCGATGTACGCCGACCGGTCGCTGACCGCCACGTTCGTGTCCTCCACGGCCGTGGGCGACGGTCCGGCCGGCGCCCTCGCGCTGGCCGCGCCGCGGCCGAGCCCGATGCGTGGCGCGGTGGAGATCGGCTTCTCGCTGCCGCGGGACATGTCGGCGCATCTCGGCATCCTCGACCTGCAGGGCCGGGAGATCGCCGTGCTGGCCGACGGCGTCCTGCCCGCCGGAGCCCACCGTGCCACCTGGGACGGACGGACCGGGCGCGGTGCGGCGCCGGCCGGGCTCTACTTCGCGCGGCTGGTGGCCGGGGACCGCGTGCTCTCGCAGCGGCTGGTCCGGCTGAAGTGACGCGGGCCCGGGGCCCAGGGAGGCGATCGTGAAGGTGCTGGCCGGCATCACGGTGGTGCCGCTGGGTGTGGGGGTCTCGCTCTCGCGCCACGTGGCCGAGTGCGAGCGGATCCTGGCCGAGGCCGGCCTCGAGCCGCAGTTGCACGCCAACGGCACGAACGTCGAGGGCGAGTGGGACGTGGTCTTCGCGGCGCTGCGGCGTTGCCACGAGCGGCTGCACGAGATGGGCGCGCCGCGCGTCTCGACCACCCTGCAGGTGGGCACGCGCACCGACCGCGACCAGACGCTGGCGGACAAGGTCCGCAGCGTGCGGGAGAAGCTGTCGGGGTAGGACCGCGCGGCGCTCAGCGAGGCGGGCGGCGCTCCAGCCGCGCCCGCGCCGCCGCGAGGCGCTCGAGGTTGCCGACCTCGAGCCACGGCGAATCGCCCAGCGGCCACGGGGCGATCGCGTGTCCCGCGGCGGCCAGCCGCAGGTAGACGTCCACAATGGGGAACGCTCCCCGCTCGGTGATGAGGCGAAGCAGCTCCGGGGCGCAGGCGTGGATGCCGGCGAAGGCCAGCGTGCGGACCGCGCCGCGCGGCGGGCGCACCTCGCGCCGCAGGCCGTGGCGGCGGTCCTCGCGCCCGAACAGCCCGTCGTCGTCGAACAGCAGGTAGCGCGCCGTCTCGCGCTCGCTCACCGCCAGCGTGGCGAGCGTCCCGCCCGAGCGCTGCGCCGCGGCCAGCGCCGCGAGGTCCGCGTCGCAGAGGACGTCCACGTTGTGCAGCAGGAGGACGTCGTCGCCGCGGAAGAGCCGGGCGGCGTGGAGCAGGCCGCCGCCCGTCTCCAGCGGACCGTCGGGCTCGTGGCTGACGACGATCTCGGCGCCGAGGTCGTGGGTGGCGACGAAGCGCTCGATGCGCGCGGCGTGGTGGTGCGCGTTGACGACGATGCGCCCCGTTCCGGCCGCCACCAGTCGCGCGGCGACGTGCTCGAGCAGGGTGCGGCCGGCGACCTCGAGCAGCGCCTTGGGGGTGGACTCGCCGAGCGCGCCGAGCCGGGTGCCGAGCCCGGCGGCGAAGATCATCCCTTCCACGGGCCGGTCCCCGGGGCCGGTGCGGCGGCGGTGGCGTCGGGCTCGCGCAGCGACCAGCGCTCCCGCGCGGTGTGCCGCAGGTGCACGGTCACGCCGGGGTGGCGCTCGCCGAGGTGGCGGGCCAGCCGCTCGGCGAAGTAGACCGAGCGGTGCTGGCCGCCGGTGCAGCCGAAGGCGACGCTGAGGTCGGAGAAGTTGCGCTCGCGGAAGTTGGCGATGTGCGCGTCCACCAGCGCGGCCACGTGGCCCCAGAAGGCCTCCGTCTCGGGGATGGCCTCGAGGAAGCGCACGATGGGCGCGTCGCGGCCGGTCAGCCCGGCCAGCTCCGGCAGCCGGCCCGGGTTCGGCAGCCAGCGGCAGTCAAAGACGTGCCCGCCGCCGTGCCCGGATTCGTCCGGTGGCCAGCCGTCGCGGTAGCTGAAGCTGGCGACGTGGACGCTCAGGCCCTGCGGCGGGGTGACCGGGCTGGCGCGGTCCGCCCAGGCCGCGATGACGTCGCGCAGGACCGCCTCGAGCTCCGGCAGGCGCACCGGCAGCCCGGCGTCGAGCAGGCCCGCCACGTTGCGCGCGGCGTAGGGGACGCTCTCGAGGAAGCGCACCTTGCGCTCGAAGAAGCCGCGGTAGCCGTAGGCGCCCATCGCCTGCAGGATGCGGATGAGCACGTAGCCGCGGTAGGTCTCGAGGAAGCGCGCGCGGTCGGTGCGCGTCAGCGCGGTGAGGGTGTCGAGGTAGTGCTCGAGCAGGTGCGCGCGCACCGCCTCGGGGACGTCGGCCTTGGCGTCGTAGAGCAGCGAGGCGACGTCGTACTGCGCCGCGCCGCGCCGGCCGCCCTGGTAGTCCACGAACCACGGCTCGCCGTCGCGCAGCAGGATGTTGCGCGACTGGAAGTCGCGGTAGAGGAAGTAGCCGGTGTCGGCCGTGAGCAGGTGCTCGATGAGCCGGTGGAAGTCGTCCTCGAGGCGCTGCTCGTTGAAGGCGACATGCGCCAGCTTGAGGAAGTGGTACTTGAAGTAGTTGAGGTCCCACAACATGGACTGCGCGTCGAAGGCGGCGCGCGGGTAGGCGGCGGCGAAGTCCACGACGCGCGCCCCCTCGGCCTGGAAGCGCGGCAGCACCTCGAGGGCGCGCTCGTAGGCCTCCACCACCTCGGGCGGGAAGGTGCCGGGCGCCGACTCGCGCGCGGCCGCCGCGGCTCCGGCCGCGCGCGCCGCGGCGACCATCTGGAACAGGGTGAGGTCGCCAAGGTCCTCCTCGAGCCAGATGCGCCGCGGCTCGTCGGCGGCGTAGATCTCCGGCACGGGCAGGCCGGCGCCGCGGAACGCGCGCGAGAAGGAGAGGAAGGCGCGGTTCTCGTCCGGGTCGGGGCCGTAGGCGCCGATGACCGAGGCCGGCTCGTCGCCGCTCAGGCGGTAGTAGAGGCGCTGCGAGCCGTCCGCCGCCAGCCGCGTGACCGAGGCCGGCGCGCGCCCGAAGGTGCGGGTGAAGAGCGCGACAATCGCTTCCTGCATGGCCGCAGCATAGCGGAGAGCGAGCGACGGCGGAATGGCGGAGGCGCTTGAGCCGCCGCGGTGGCTGGTCGTAGGGTCCGGACCATGCCTCGAGGGGGATTCCATCGTTGGCGTACCGCGCCGAAGGCCCCACCGCCGATTCCGGCGGGCCACGGCCTCCGCCACGAGCGTGCCTGGGTCGTCCTGCTGCTTGCCCTGCACGTCGGGCTCGTGCTGTGGGGCGCGCTGCGGACCTCGGTCACCTTCGACGAGAACTTCCACGTTCCCTCGGGCGTGATGATCGCGGCGCGCGGCGACCTGCGCGTCCATCCCGTGAACCCGCCCTTGGCCAAGGCGCTCTGCGGCGTCGCCGCACTGGCGGCCGGCGCCCGGCTGCCGTCGGAGGCGACGGTCGCCTCAGGCGATCAGTACCAGGTGGCGGCATCGTTCATGCGCGCCAACGCCGATCGCTACCAGGCCGTGTTCGTCGCGGCGCGGCTGGTGGTCGTCCTGCTCTCGGTCCTGCTGGGGCTGCTGGTCTGGCGGGTGGCGCGGCGGCTCCACCGGGGCCCCGCCGGCGTGCTGGCGCGGGGGGTCTACGCCGTCCAGCCCGCGGCCCGGGCCCCCCCGGGCCTGGCGACCCTCGACCACGCCCCCG
>JAXDBZ010000115.1:0-3368 GCA_034678345.1 Candidatus Eiseniibacteriota bacterium | reverse complement strand
GGGGGGGCCCGGGGGGGGGCGGGGGCCCCTCGCCAGGGGTCCTCAGGCCTCCGCGGCGCCCCGGTCGGCCGCGGCGTTCACCGCCTTGCGGAAGCCGATGGGGTCGCGCAGGCCGCGGAACGACTCGGCGCTGCCCCCGGTGCCGACCACCCTCACGTCGCCGTAGCCGAACATGCGTCCCGCCGGCGACTGCTCGATGACCAGCGACTCGACCTTGGCCACGCTCAGGTCCACGGTGCGCACGCTCATCCAGCCCATGCGCGCGATGACCCGCCGGTCGGTGACGCCGAATTCGTGGGTGGTGACGAGGAAGCGCACGAGCAGCAGGGGCACGAGCACGACCAGGAGCAGCCCGGCGGCGAGGATGGAGGCCGCCGCCGGCGCCGCGGCGAACAGGTCGCCGACGGACCGGCGCGCGAACAGCGCCAGGCCCACCAGCACGAGCAGGCCGACGAGCGACACGGCGAGCGCCGAGGGCGCGCACGCCAGCCAGTGCAGCCGCGTGCCGAACAGCAGCTTCTCGTCCGGGTTCAGGATGCCCGCGAGCCGGCTCACCCCGCGCCCCCGCGCACGGCGGCGCGCAGCGCCGCGAGCGCCGCCGCCGGATCGGGCTGCCGGTAGATCGCGTGTCCGGCCACGAACACGTCGGCGCCCGCCGCGCGCGCGGCCGGGGCCGTCGCCGGACCGATGCCGCCGTCCACCTCGATGAGGAACGCCGCCCCGCGCCGCTCGCGCCACTCCTTCGCCGCGCGCACCTTCTCCAGCATGTCGGCCATGAACGCCTGGCCGCCGAAGCCGGGCTCGACGGTCATCACCAGCAGCAGGTCCACGCCGCCCAGATACGGCTCGACGGTGGCCAGCGGGGTGCGCGGCCGCAGCGAGAGCCCCGTGCGGGCGCCGCTCGCGCGCACGGCGGCCAGGGTCGCCGCCGGGTCGGCGCAGGCCTCGGCGTGCACCGTGACCAGGTCGGCCCCGGCTTCGCGGAAGCGGTCGAGCAGCGAGTCGGGCCGCTCGATCATCAGGTGCACGTCGAGCAGCGCCGGCGACAGGCGCCTCGCCGCCGCCACGACGAGCGGGCCGAAGGTGAGGTTGGGCACGAAGTGGTTGTCCATCACGTCGCAGTGGACCCAGTCGCGGGCGGGATCCACGATGCCCAGCGCCTCGGGCAGCCGCGCGAAGTCGGCCGAGAGCAGCGACGGCGCGACGATCGGACCGATGAACGGATGGGGCACCGCACTCATGACGACCTCCCGCTGCCCTTGAGGGTGATGACCGTGCCGCGGTCCACGCGCGTGCCCGGCGCCGGGTCCTGCAGCAGCACCATGCCGCGCGCGCCGGCCCCCGCCGGGCTCACGACGCGGAAGCCGAGCGCCTCGAGCTGGCGGCGCGCGGCGTCGAGGTCGCGGCCGAGCAGCTCGGGCATGACGTAGCTCTCCACCGTCGCCCCGGTGGAGACCAGCAGGTTCACCGGCGTGGCCCGCGGCAGCACCGTCTCCGCCGGCGGGTCGCTGCCGGCCACCAGGTCGCGGCCGACCTCGTCCGCGGGCGCGCGGGTCACACCGCCCACCGTCAGGCCGGAACGCTCGACCTGGACGCGCGCGGCACGCAGCGAGCTGCCGAAGAGCCGGGGGACCGAGCTGAACTCCTCGCCCAGGCTCACCACCACGGAGACGCGCCGCCCCGCGCGCACCACCGCCTGCGGCGACGGGTCCTGCTGCAGCACGAGCCCGCGCGGCACCGCCGGGTCGAAGCGCTCGCCGGCGCGCGACAGCTTGAGGCCGACGGCGTGCAGCGCCTGCTCGGCCTGCGGCTCGCTCAGGCTGGCGAGGTCCGGCACCCGCACCTCGCCGCGCCCGTGCACGAGCTGCGGCATGACGAGGCCGTTGAACACCGCCAGGCCGGTCACGAACGCGACGACGGCGAGCGCCACCAGGAACAGCGCCGTGCGCAGGCCGCGGTGCGGCCGGCGCCGGTCCACGAGGACCCCGGGAGGCAGTTCCGGTGGGGGACGATGCGGCCGCGGCGCCCGGGTCATGACGTCTTGCGGAAACGGGCGGCGAAGGCGCCGTCGCAGCCGTGCACGTGCGGCAGCACCTGCACGAGGCCGCCGGCGTCCACCAGCTCGTCGGGCACCAGGCCGTGGGCGCTCTCGAGCACGAAGTTGGGGTTCAGGCGCAGGAAGCGCTCGACCACCTGCGAGGTCTCCTCGGGCTCGAACGAGCAGACGCTGTAGACGAGCACGCCGCCCGGACGCGCGCGCCGGCCGCCGGCGGCGAGCAGGTCGAGCTGCGTGGCCGGCAGCTCGCGCAGCAGCTCGGGACCCTTGCGCCAGCGCGCGTCGGCGCGCCGGCCCAGCACGCCGAAGCCGGAGCAGGGCGCGTCCACCAGCACGCGGTCGAAGGGCATCGGGAACGGATAGTTGCGGCCGTCGCCCAGCACCACGTGCACCGCGTGCGTGCCGAGCCGGGCCACGGTGGCCTCGAGCGAGGCGACGCGGGCCTCGGCCCGCTCCATCGCCCACACCTCGCCCTCGTCGCCCATCAGCTCGGCCAGGTGCGTGCTCTTGCCGCCCGGCGCCGCGCACAGGTCCAGCAGCCGCTCGTGGGGCTCCGGCGCCACCAGGTGCGCCACCAGCGCCTCGCTCTCGTCCTGCACCGTGCACAACCCCTGCTTGAAGACGTCGAGCGCGCCGGGCGCCTGCGTGCCCGCGATCCACACCAGCTCCGGCGCCAGGCGGGCCGGCGTCGCCTCGACGCCGGCGGCGCCGAGCCGCGCGATCAGCTCGTCGCGCGTCAGGCGCAGGCGGTTCGCGCGCAGCCCCACCGGCACGGGACGGTTGTCGGCGAGCAGCAGGGCACGGGTGGCCTCGGGGCCGAAGCGGGCCAGCCAGCGCTCGACGATCCAGCGCGGGTGCGAGCCCCACACCGCCAGCGACTCGGCGTCGTCGCCCGGCGGCGGCGTCAGCGTCTCGCGCTCCTCGGCCAGGCGGCGCAGCACGCTGTTGACCAGCCCGGCCGTGCCGGGGTGGCCGTACTTGTGGGCGAGCTTGACCGACTCGTCCACGGCGGCGTGCGGCGGCACGCGGTCGAGGAACAGGATCTGGTAGGCGCCGAGCCGCAGGATGTTCTTGATCCACGGCTGCACCTGCCCGAGGCCGATGTGCACGAGCGGGTCGAGCGCCCAGTCGAGCCGGCCGCGCCAGCGCAGCGTGCCCTTGACCAGCTCGTGCATGAGCGCCTGGTCGCGCGCGTCGGGGCCGCCGCGCGCGTGCGCGCCATCCAGCAGCCGGTCGGTGAAGGCGCCGCGCGTGTCGGCGGCGTGCAGGATGCGCAGCGCCGCCTCGCGCGGGTTGGCGGGCAGCGGCGGCA
>JAXDBZ010000114.1:0-18202 GCA_034678345.1 Candidatus Eiseniibacteriota bacterium | reverse complement strand
CGGGGGGCGGGACCGCCGGCGCGGGAGCCGCCGGCGCCGGGGCCGTGGGAGCCGCGGCGGGCGCTCCCGCCGCGCCCAGCACGCCGATCTCCGTGCCCACCAGGACGGTGGTGCCCTCGGCCACGGTGATGGACTCGAGCACGCCGTCGGCCGGCGCGGGGATCTCCACGTTGATCTTGTCGGTCTGGATCTCGACCAGCGGCTCCTCGCGCCGCACGCGCTCGCCGACCTGCTTCAGCCACTTGGAGACGGTCCCCTCGGCCACGCTCTCGCCGAGCTGGGGGACGACGATCGAGATGGACATGGGACCTCCGCGGAACGCCCGCGGCCGGGGCGCGGATGGGAC
This sequence comes from Candidatus Eiseniibacteriota bacterium, assembly GCA_034678345.1. GTDB lineage: Bacteria > Eisenbacteria > RBG-16-71-46 > RBG-16-71-46 > RBG-16-71-46 > JANXPZ01. Next base: position 17,856 of record JAXDBZ010000114.1, on the reverse strand, counting down.
GTGACCGGAGACGGCGAAGCGAACGGGCGGGTCTGCCGCGCCCGTCGTGAGCGGCGGATTATAGGAGCGCCGCACGCGGCGGCGCAATCGCCGAACCTCCAGCCCGGGACAGGCGTGCGGCCGGATCCCGAAGGACCCGGCCGCACGGGTGAAACCGCTGCGTTACTTCAGGCTGACGGTGCGCAGGCTGAAGGTCTCGGAGCCGACGCGCAGGCGGACGAAGTAGATGCCCGCACCGGCGTCGCTGCCGTTCCACTCACGCGTGTACTGGCCGGCCGGCATGCTGCCCTTGGCCAGCGTGGCGATCTTGCGGCCCGCCAGGTCGAACACCGACAGGTCCACGTCGGCCGAGCGCGGCAGCGAGAAGCTGATGCTGCTGATCCGCGCCGGGTTGGGCGAGACCGCGAAGGCGATGCCGGTCCGCGTCGGCGTGACGTCGGCCGTGCCGGGGGTGATGTCGTCGGCGCTGCGCGGCAGGAGGCGCGGCACGTCGCTGTCGATGTGGATCACGCCGTTGATGTTCAGGATGTTGCCCACGACCGGCGTGTAGTCCGGATAGTGGTTGCCCAGCGACGACACCAGGAGCGTGTCCGTCCAAGTCGGGTACGGGCCCACGACGCGGAACGAGCCACCCATCGAGGGGATCGTCGGCTCGGTGTTGAAGGGCACCACCTTGACGTTCTCGACCCGCACCAGCAGGCCCTCGTAGTCCTCGGCGTTGGTGATGGTCTGGGTGGGATCGCAGCCGCCGTCGGCGAGCACCGGCAGCGTCTCGAGGATGGGCGCCGGCACCGCGGACGCCCCGAGGTCGATGACCCCGACGATGTTCGAGAGCTCGGTCTCGGTGTAGTACTCCTGCGCGCGGGAGGCGACGATGTACTCGTTGCCCGGCACCATCGCGTAGGGCGGATTGTAGGCGGAGACGCCGTTGCGCAGGCCGCCGGCCGCGCCTTCGAGGTAGTAGAGGCTGCCGTAGCTCTGCACGAAGACGCCGCGCACGGAGACGCGCTCGCCCTGGGCGAAGCCACCGCCGGCGAACTGCGACTTGTCGAGGCAGGGGATGGCGGCGAGCGAGTCGGCGTTGGGCGCCTGCAGCTCAGCGGGCGTCATCACGCCCAGGATGAACGTCTTCGACTGCTGGCCGGAGAGGCAGCCCGGGCACGCGGCCGAACCGATGTTCTCGGTCTGGATGGTCTCGAGCGTCAGGCGCGGCTGGACGTCCGTGATGGTGAGGTCCACCACCGCACCGGCACCGCCCACCAGCTCGGCGAGATCCACGGTGGAGCCGCTCAGGGCCGAGCCCAGCGCGTAGTTCGCCTCGTTCTCGGCGGTGGTGATGTCGAGGTTGTTGTCGAAGATGACCCGCACCTTGTTGTCGGCGATCGGGTAGGCCTCGGAGAGGTTCGGCGGGGCCTGGACCGACTGGTCGTCCGGACCGCGCAGCCGGATCATCCAGCAGTCGATGCCGTCGTTCGTGGCGCGGCCGACGATGCCCTGGACCCAGTCCACGGTGTAGCCGAGCGGCGGGTTGTTGATGTTCGTCGGCGTGAGGGTGTAGCCGTCGATGAGGATGCTGTCGCCGGGGGCGGAGCCGTCGCCGTTGACCAGCAGCCAGTTCGTCCCCGCGAACAGGCCGTTACCGCTGAGGTTGACGGTCTCGACCCGGGCCACCTTCAGCGGCCCGTTGACCTTGACCAGCGCGCCCTCGGAGGTGATGGCGGTCGCGTAGGCGCTGCCGGAGCCCGTCGCCGGCGTGTAGCGGAGGTCCGTCGTGGTGTGCATGCGGAAGGGCGGGAGCGGGTTGCCGCTGCTCACCTTCCGCACGATCTTGCTGACCCCGACGCTGCCGTCGAGCTGCGTCTCGCCCTGGTACTCCTTGACGAGCGCGTAGGCCACGACGCTGTCGCCGAGGGCGAACTGACCGTTGTAGGCCTGGTCGGTGACGTAGATCTGGATGGCATTGTAGTCGGCCGCGTTCGAGTTCTCGATGTAGAGACGGGCCGTGGAGCGCGGGCGCTTGGCGGTGACGATGCCGCCGACGCCCCAGACCGTGTCGTCCAGCGCCGGCATGCACGGATTGGCCAGGGTGTCGTGCCGCTGGACCTGGAAGATCGTCACGCTGTCCGGGCACGAGCGGTAGGGCGGACCCGGCGGGTACTTGACGGCAGCGACTGCCGCGGTCGCGAAGGAGGAAAGCAGTGCGGCGGTGAGCAAAACTCGAGCAAGGCGACTCATTTCGACCCCTCTCTTCCTGGTGCGGTGGTCAAGGTGCGGGAGGCTGGCACTGCAGGGCGGTCGTCGGACCTCCTCAGGGTAGGGAAAAACCCGCGGGTATGAGCGAATCCCCACGCGGCCCGGCTCGTGCCGGCCCGCCCGGTGCGACTCGCCCCCCGCCAAGGCACACGAGAAGCCTGTAATAACTATAGCACGGGAGCGCTAAGTCTCAACCCAAAAAGGGACTAGCGCGTACGCCCTGGCGGCGTCCCCCCACCCTGTTTCAGGGCAGGGGGATGCCGATTCCGAACTCGTTCAGGATGCGCCGCAGGATGTTGGACGCCTGGGTCGGGGGGGCGTAGCGTAGGGGCAGGGTGACCATCACGAGGCGGCCGTTCATGGCTTGGGGCACGGCCACGCCGACGGGGGCCTCGAACTCCGCGTTGGGCGGCTCCAGCTGGTTGAGCATCGCCCAGAGGGCCACCTGGCTGGTGTCGTTGACGGCGAAGACCCGCACCCCCCCGGTCGAATCCGGCATCCTGGGCGGAGCGACGATCGCGCGGAAGGACTCCCCGTAGACGGAGGAGCGGAAGACGCTGTTGGCGCGGCTGCTCCAGCCGGCCGTCGAGTCCGTCACCCCGCCACCGACCGCCGTGTAGCAGTTGAGCAGCCCGCTGCTGCCCAGGTGCCGGGTGACGAATTCCTCCCGGAAGGCACCCGGGGTCCGGAGGCCGGCCACCAGGTAGAGGCCGTCCAGGTAGAGCTTGCCTCCCCCGTCCAGCCAGGCGCCGATGCTGTCCTGGTAGGAGCGGATGAGCGGCGACACCGTGATCTCCTGGCCGCGGTACCAGAGCACCGCCTGGAACTGCCGGAAGGTCTGGGCGACGTCGCGGCCGCTGCGGAAGACGTCCGGGTTGAACTGCGGGCGCAGCGTGCTGTACGTCCCCGCCGGGAGCAGGTCGGCGATCCCCTTGTAGAAGGCGTCGAAGAGCTGGTTGTTGCCGCCGGCGCTGGGCACGTCGTCGATGAGCAGCAGGCGCCCCCGGTTGCCCTCGAGCACGGCCGCCGGGGCCCGCACGAACCAGGTCATGTTCGTCGGCGGTCCGCTGCGGCCGCCGTCGTCCACCGCCTGCACGTAGAGGGTGCGCGGGCCGGACTGGTAGGTGCCGCCCTGCAGGAAGCGCGCGCTCGGCACGGTGAAGGTCGCCTCGCTGGTCGAGTCGTAGGCCGCCTCGTTGCCGTCCAGCCAAACGCGGTAGTACAGACCCGGTCCGCCGCCGTCCGGATCGGTGGTCTCCCAGCTCAGCGTGACCGAGGCGTAAGTGGTGTCGGCCAGGTTCATCGGGTTGGTGATGCGCACCGTCGGGGCCATGTTGCTGAGCGAGAAGGTCTGCACCGCCGGCGTGGGATCCGCCAGGCGCTCGTTGTCGATGGCGAAGACCTCGAAGCGCGGCGTCACCTGCGCCGAGTCCCCGGTGTACATCGTGAACATCGAGTCGGTGGGGCTGGGATCGTCGGCCACCCAGATCGTGTCCCACGGGACGTCCTGCGGCGCGGGGAACGGATAGACCCAGCGGATGGCGTAGGCGACGATGTCGCCGTCGGGGTCGGTACCGTACCAGTACAGGTGCACGCGGTGGTTCACCACGTCCACCGGCCCCTGGACGAAGACGTAGGTCTCGGGCGCCAGGTTCTGGATCGGGCGCAGCTCCTTCGAGCAGCCGGCGAGGAGACCGAGGGCGAGGACGGCCAGGGCGGCGGTGGCGAGCAGGGTGCGGGGGCGCATCATCGTGACTCCCGGTCGGACTTGATCACCAGGAACTTGCCGACCGTGTACTTGTCGCCGTTGGTGTGGTCCTCCACCGAGTACAGGTAGAGCCCGGTCGCGATCGCCTGACCCTGGCGCGTGAGCAGGTCCCAGCCGAACATCGTGCCCGACAGCGTCGGGGGCGCGAGCGAGGTGGAGGGATCGTAGATGCCGCGCGTCCCGGCGCCATGGTAGGTGCTGCCGTCGAACTCCTTCTCGAGCAGCAGGTCGCCGGCGAGCGTGTAGATCCGCAGCGTGCAGCGCTCGGGCAGATTCGCGAACCACAGGTAGTGGTCGCGCACGTTCGTGCCCTGGTCCCAGCGGGCCTCGACCCGGTACGGGTTGGGGAAGACCGTCGGACCGCGGTCCGACCGCTCGCCGGGCTGCGGCCCGGGCACGGCGATGAGCTGGTTCTGCGAGCGGCCGCTCTCGAGCGGCGAGATCTGGCTGTTGCCGAGGTCGAAGGCGGTCACGGCACAGTAGTACTTGAAGCCGTTGCGCAGGCCGCGGACCGTGAACTTGTACTTCATCAGCAGGGTGTCCACGAGCTGCGGCTCGGACAGGGTCACCACGTCGAAACCGGTGTTGAAGCTGGCCGTGTCGCCGGCGACGTCGAACTGGGCGACCAACGCCATGGTGTCGGGGTCCTCACCGATGTAGAGCCGGTAGCCCTCGAAGTCGTACGGATCGGGGCTGGTCACGTCGTAGGCGTTCTCCGACTCGTCGTCCCAGTAGAAGTCGAGCGCCGTGTCGCGCGCCACCACCGCGAAGCGCGGCGAAGGCGGCGGGACCGGCAGCGTGTAGTCGTTGTCGTAGGCGAACTGGGCAAACTTCGAGTTCAGCTGGATGTCGCGGACCTCGGCGCCGCCGACGAAGGCGAAGTCCACCGTGATGGTGCTGTCGCGGTAGACGAGCGGGAAGGGCCCCACCGAGAACAACTCCACCGGGTCGCCGGTGTGGGGCAGCAGGCTGTCGCCGACGATGGGCTGGATGACCCCCGTGCTCATGAGCGGGTAGCGCTCGCGGTCCTCGTCGCGGAAGGTGCTGCCCGGCGACCAGCTCCAGGCCGAGAACGAGAGCCGGCGGGTCGTGGTGTCCTCCGCCAGACCGCGGGTGCCGAGGTAGCGCAGCCCCGCCCAGTAGGGGGCCATGGCCAGGTTGCACCCGCTCTCCGGCGGCTCCGGCGGCGAGGCGAAACCCTGGCAGTAGTGCTCGCGCATCAGCGACAGCGAGTCGTCGAAGACGATCCACTTCTTCGAGAAGTAACCGCCCGTGCCGCTCGGGTCGCTCGCGCTCGGCGGCCAGTTCACGTAGCACTTCTTGCAGCCGCTCGCCATCTCGGTGTAGATGCCGACCCAGAGGTCCTTGAGCAGCGGGCCGCGGTTCGTCACCGAGATGTGCAGGAACAGGATGTTCTGGAACTCGGCGAAGTTCCACTGGTAGGTCTCGTGATGGACCTCGATGTTCATCGGCCGGTGGGGCTCGCTGTTCGCCACGGTGACATCGGTGAAGTCGTTGAAGTCGGAGATGAAGTCCAACTCGCTGATGGCGCGCAGCGGGTCGTAGTAGGTGCTGGTCGGCAGCGTGGAGCGCTTGAGGATGTTCAGGCCGCCCGGGGTGAACTCGCTCGCCTCGGTGCTGTTCGGCCCCTGCGCCGCGTCCACCGTGCCGCAGGTCACGCCGAAGAACTCGCCGTCGTCGTCCGTGGCCTGGGCGCCGACCCACAGCCCGCCGCGCACCATGTGCTCGTAGCCGCGGTTGGCCGGGTACTCGAAGGAGGCGTCGCGCCGGTAGAAGTTGTTCCCGTAGAAGCCGTAGTTGGTCGTGGTCATGGCGATCGCGTTCCCGTTCGCGATCTCCTGGTCGAACCGGACCGTGTCGGGGACCGTGCGCGCCACGCCCAGCGGGCGGATCGTCACCGGCTCGTGCTCGATCGGCGCCGCCGCCCCCGCCCCCGCCCACAGCAGCAGGGCCACCGTCAGACTCGTCGCCCGTCTCAATCCCGCCTCCAGTAGCGCAGCACCTCGCCGGCGCCGCGGTCGGCGATGTAGACCTGCCGGTTGTCCGCCGCCACCGCCACGGGCGACACGAGCCGGCCGGTCTCGTCCGGCGTGCGATCCACGCGGCCCCACGGCAGCACGCGGTCGCCGTCGGGGGTGTAGCGCAGCACGCGCTGGTTCCCCGCGTCCACGACGTAGACGAATCCGGCGGAGTCCACGGCCACGTCGAGCGGCTGCACGAGCAGCATGCTGTCCGGCCCGGAGCCGCCCAGGTCCAGCTTGTACGACCACGCGCCCCCGGCCGGGTCGCCGTAGCGCTGCACCTGGTTGTTGCCGCGGTCGGCGAAGTAGAGCGCGGCGCCCTCGGGGCTCGCCCACTGCATGCCGCGCGGGTCGCGGGTCGAGCCGAAGCCGGTGCCCTCGAGCACCCGGTAGTCGGTGTCACGCTTCCACGAGCCGTCCACGACGTAGCGGTCGCCGGTGCCGCGCACGTAGCGCCGGACGCGGTAGCGGTACTCGAGCGTGCGGACCTGGTCGTTGAAGGGGTCCACCATGCAGTACATGATCGAGCCCGCCACGTACACCCGGCCCAGGGCGTCGGCGGCGATGCCGGTGACCCAGGCGAAGCTGGTGTCGCTGAAGCTGCTCGCCGGGGTCCCGTCGAGCAGGTACTCGCGCACGTGCCAGTAGGCCGACACGTCCGTGATCGGGCGGGAGAAGCCGCGGAGCGTGATCAGTGCCGGGTTCACGTCCGCGTCGTACTCCGTCGTGTAGAGGCACGGCTGGCTGCCGCGCGCGGCGGTGGTGTCGCCCTGGTCCAGCACGAAGATGCGGTTGGCGCCGAAGCACAGCGCGGTGGGGTTGCGCAGCCCGGGGAAGACCGTGCCGAGCGGCTCGGGCCGCGACTGCGGATAGCGGCGCACCATGCCGGTCTTCGCCAGCTCATCCTGGAAGAGCAGGAACAACTCGCCGCTCGGCGTGAGCAGGACGTCCTGGATGTTCGTCATGCCGGTCCAGGTGGCGATCCGCTGGTAGGTGCCCTGCCCGGCGATGACCGCCCCGCTGGTGTCCTCGGTGGGCAGGGTGAAGGTCGTGCCGCAGCCGCTCGCCAGCAGGGCGAGGGCCAACGCGACGAGCGCGAGGCGCGGGAGCCGATGGCGGAGGCGGGCGGCCATCAGAACCGGAACCCCAGCGACATGCGGTGCACGCCCAGCAGGGGGCCGCCGTCGGTGTAGGCGTAGTCCACCGAGGCCTGCGTCAGCTTCATCGGCACCACGGCGCCGAAGCCGCCCGACAGGCGCATGACGTCGGCGTTGAAGTTGTAGCCGCCGCGCAGCGAGACGCGCCGCATCCAGGTCCACTCGAGTCCCGCCTTGATGCGCTGCGAGTTGTCGGCCGGCTGCGTGATCTCGGTGGCGACCGTGAGCCGCTGCTGGGCGTTCTCGATGGCCTCGAAGGCGAGCCCGTAGCGGAACTGCATGGGCGGATCGAACCCGTCGTAGTTGCGCTTCTCCCCCGTGTAGGGCGAGACGTACGAGCCGCTCGGCGTCATCTCCGCGCCGAAGTTGCTGAGCGAGGTGGCGATGCGCACGCTGCCGTAGCCCAGGTAGTAGATCGAGCCCAGGTCCACGAGGAAGGCCGAGCTGACCGGTCCACCCACCTGCGAGCCGAGGTCCTCGCGCACGTACTTGACCCCGGCGCCGATCAGCAGCTTGTCCGTCCAGCGCCGCCCGTAGGCCAGCCCGCCGACGAAGTCGCTATAGGAGAACTCGCGCCCCGTGCCGAAGGGGTGGAACTCGTCGGTCTCGTCGAGGCGCGTGCTGAGCATGCCGAGTTGGACGGCGAGCGAGCCACCCAGCTTGCGCGACGGCAGCACGCAGACGAAGAAGTCGTGGCTGATGTCGCCCGGCCACTCCGTGTGCGAGAACTGCACCTCCTGCCGCAGCAGCGAGGCCAGCCCGGCCGGGTTCCAGACGATGGTGGACGGGTCGTTCGCCACCGCGACGAAGGCCTCGCCCAGTCCCACCGCGCGCGCCCCGACGCCGATCTTCAGGAACGCCCCCGACGAGGTGCCGGCGCGCTGCCCGCCCAGGTCGAACTGGGCACGGGCCGTCCCCGCGGCCAGCAGCAGGCCCGCCAAGGTCAGCGTCAGGACGACTCTCCGCGGATCAGAAGTCATAGTCGAGCGAGAATCTCCACTGGACGCCGTCGCCGTAGTTGGAGGGATCGTCCACGGCTGAGGTCTTCAGGTACCAGTTGTTCCGCGCGCTCGGGTACAGCACGGGGTCGTACAGCCCCTCGCCCCAGACCCGGCCGCGCCCGGTGACGGGATCGATGCGGTTGATGAGGTGGTTGCTGAAGATGTTGACACCCACCACGCTGATGTCAAGACGCCGCGAGAAGATGCGCACGGACCGGTTCAGCCGGATGTCCGTGGTCATCTGGAACGGCCCGTTCTTCGAGTTGGGCTCGCCGGCCTGGGAGGTGAAGGGGTTCTGCGGTGTGTAGGCGCGTCCCGAGTTGCCCTGGACGTAGACGTTGAGCCCGCTGTGCTTCAGCCAGGCCCAGGGCGCCTGCTCGTCGAAGCGCACGTCGAAGTTCATCGCCAGCTTGTGTGGCCGGTTCCAGTACACGTAGGTCTCGGACAGCCGCGTCTGCGAGGCGTCGCCGCCGCTCTCCTGTACCACCTTCTGCTCGTTGGGGTCGCTGCTCTTGCCCTTGGTCTGCTGGTACGTGTAGGTGAGCTTGCCGGCCCAGTGGTGGCTGCGCCGCTTCTCGATCTCGATCTCGAAGCCGCGTGCGCGGGAGAAGTGCCCGTTCAGGTAGACGAAGACGGGCTTGGGGACCTGGCCGGCCTCGGCCTCGCCGGCGCTGAACTGGGTCGCGGTCGGGTAGTCGTAGGTGTCCTTGACGAAGAAGGTCAAGTTGGCGGCGGCGGTGGGCAGGAACATGTGCTTGGCGCCGAGCTCGTAGTTGACCGAGACCTGGGGATTCAGGTTGGGGTTGCCCAGCAGCGGGAACGACTCGCTCGAGATCGAGGTGAGCCGCGAATAGACGTAGCGGTAGGACGGGTTCTGGGTGAACTGCCCGTAGTTGAAGAAGAAGCTGCTGTTCTGCGTGATCGGGTGGGCGACGATGACGCGCGGCGAGAACTTCAGCTTGTAGCGCCGGCCGAAGAACGAGTGCGTCTCCTGGTAGAACTTCTCGCGCGTCTCGGGGGTCAGATTCGGGTTGTCGGGATCGGCCACGGCGGCCTCGGCCTCGCGGCCCAGGAACCAGTAGTCGGCGCGGAGGCCGATGTTCCCGGTGAAGCCCTCGTAGTCGAGCCGGTCGCGGATGAACAGGTTCCCGACCCAGGGATGCACCGACCACACGTCGTGCGACCCGCCCAGGTTGTTCACGTCCTCGATCCACGGGTCCTCGATCGTCACGTACTGGACCGACTGGGCCTGGTGGTCGAAGCCGACCTCGATCTCGTGCCGCCGCAGCCGCTGCAGGTAGATGCCCTGCAGCTGGTAGGTGGTCGTGCGCCGGTCCGACCACTCGTTGTCGTCGCCGGTGTCGTAGAAGTAGTCGTCGCGGCGGACGTCGGTGCTGTCGAAGTAGGAGATGTCGTCCGGCTGCTCGTATTCCGTCCACATCTTGCCCATCACGTCCTGGCGCTGGGCGTAGAAGTAGCGCGAGAACTGGAGCTCGGTGTAGCCGGTGGCCGCCAGCGACCGCCGCCAGGTCAGCGAGTTCTGGACGTTGTCCTCGAAGATGGTCGGGGCGTGCTGGATGCGGTTCGACCAGCGCCACGGGTAGCTGGGGTCACCCAGGTCGCCGCGGGCGTTGATGAAGTTGCGGCTGAAGCCCTGGTCCACGGCGATGCGCTTCGAGAAGTCGTAGGTGACCTTGTCGCGCTCGTTGGGCTTCCAGGTCAGGCCGTAGCGCAGCGCCCAGCGGTTGTCCTCGGAGGGCGTGAAGAAGTCGCCGTAGGTGAAGCGGTGGCCGAAGAAGCTGTCCTCGTAGCTCGAGCGCAGCCGCGGGATGTCCGAGGGCACGAAGATCGGCTCGATGGTGGTCGTGTAGAAGTCGTTCTTGGCCGGCGGCAGGTAGACGTAGCGCGTGTTGTACAGGCTGCCCGAAACGTCGAGGATCGAGGACACCGTGCCGGGCAGCTTCAGCCCGAGCCGGCGCAGCACCGGGCTCCACAGCGGGTCGGGCCCGCCGGCCACCAGCTGGAAGGCGCGGCCGCCGTAGCTGCCCGCGGTCGTCGTGATGCCGCCGCTCAGTTCCTCGCCGCCCTCCTTGAGCTTGACCTCGACCACGCCGGAGAGCGCGTTGCCGAAGCGCACGTCGTAGGCGCCGGTGGCCACGTTCACCTCGGCCACCGAGCGGGCGTTGATCTGGCCGGCGGTGGACTGGCCGGTGACCAGGTCGCGGTTGGTCACGCCGTTGATGACGAAGATGGTCTCGTCGGCGCGCCCGCCGCGGATGTGCACCTGGTCCTGGTCGGTGCTCACGCCCGCCTGCCGCTGCAGCACGTCGCCGATGGTCTGCACCGGCAGGTTGCGGATCTCGCTGGCCGTGACGCTGCGCACCGTGGCGCCCTGCTTGACCTCGACCAGGCGGCGCTCGGCGCTCACCTCGATGGCCTTCTCCTCGCGCACGACGATCTCGGCGAGGTCGAAGTTGACGACGGTGTTGCGGCCGGCCGTGACCGTCACGCCGGCCCGGCTCTCGGGCCGGTAGCCGAGGAAGCGGACGGTGACCTCGTAGGTCCCGGGCGGCACGCCGCGGACGAGGAACTGGCCCTCGGAGTCGGTGAGCCCGCCGAGCTTGGCGCCGGTCAGCGTGACGTTGGCGAAGGGGATGGCGTGCTTGGTGCGCTGGTCCACGACCCGGCCGGAGACGCTGCCCCGGTCCTGAGCGTGCGCGGGCACCGCGCAGAGCGCGAGGACGAGGAGGACCAGGGCGGGCGGGAGGAGTCGGCGCATAGGTAAGAGAGGAACCCTACGCTGGCCGGCAGCGGGCTGTCAAGGCTTGGTGGAGCGGCCAGGCTCTGTCTGAGACAGAGCCGAAACGGCGCACTCGCTGCGCGTTCGCCGCCCGCCGCTCCCCGGGCCGCTACGGGATCAGGACGAGCCGCCGGGTCTGACCGAAGGCGCCGGCGCGGAAGCTCGCGAAGTAGAGTCCCGCCTCGAGTCCCCTCCCGCTCTCGGACCGCGGGTGCCACTGCACGGCGTGCCGCCCCGCCGGCTGGCGCTCCCGCACGAGCGTGGCCACGCGGCGACCGGAGAGGTCGAACAGCTCGAGCGACACGTCGCTCTCCTCGGGCAGATCGAAGCGCAGGGTGGCCGTGCCGCGGCAGGGGTTCGGGCTCGGCGGGTGGAAGGCGATCCGCTCGGGCAGCCCGGGAGTGACCCCCGTGCCGCCCGCCGTCGGCCGCGCCTGCAGGGTCACGGTGAGGTCGGAGGCCGCCGCGGCGCCCGGGAGCGGTTCGTCCTCTCCGGAGAAGACCAGGGTGGCCTCGTAGGTGGAGTCCACCGTGGCGTCCTCGGCGTCGAAGTGAACGGCGTAGGTGCGGCCGACACCGGCCAGCTCGGCGGCCTCGAACCCGCCCACGATCGAGAAGCGGCCGTCCCCGCCGGTGATGACCCCCTCGGTGACCTCCAGCCTGGCCTGCAGCGCGTCCCAGCCGAAGTTGTGGACCCGGACCGGCAGGTCGCCGAACGAGTCCCCGGGGTGCGTGCCGAAATCCAGCGTCGTGGCGGTCAGGGCCACCATGGAGTCGAGCGATGCCACGGCGTGGTCGAGGACCGTGCCCGAGAGCAGGACCGGCTTGGCGGTCGAGTCGGGGTCGTCGCAGGACACCCGCAGCGTGTCGGCCATCAGGCCGGCGACGCTCGTGGCCATGGCGATGGCGTGCACGTTGCCCGCGATGCCGGCCTCGGCGGTGAACGAGCCTTCCGGGGCGGAGAAGCCCGCGGGGGCGACGAACGTGTAGCTGAGTTCGTCGGCGGGCGCGGTGGCGCCGTTCGCGACGGTGAGCGGCTGCTCCGCGGTGGCGCCGACGATCACCGGGCCGAAGGCCAGCTGCGAGGCGGCCGCCACCTTGGCCGGTACCTGCAGGGTCACCACCACCGGCAGGTGGTCGGACGAGTAGAAGAGGGCGTTGGCGACCGTGAGCCCCACGTCGTAGTTGTAGCCGCCCGCGTTCACGCTGTAGTTGTAGTGTAGACCGTCGTTGCCGTAGGTGTCGTAGCCGCCGCTCACCAGGTCCAGGCCCTCGCCGTCCTGCAGCGATAGCGAGTGGAAGATGATGTCGAAGCGGTCGTCGAGCCCGCCGGTGGACCAGCCACTGGGGCAGCCGCTGCTGCACGTGGACTGGGTGTGATAGAGGCTGTAGCCGCTCTGGTTCCACTCCCCCGGCAGGTTCAGGGTGTCGAAGCAGCGGCCGTCGTTGTCGGGCTGGCTCTCGGTCAGGCGGATGTAGCCGCCCTCGTAGCTCCCGTAGAAGTTGGTGTCGCCGCCGACGAGGTAATTGGGCGTCACCGCCGTGGTGGCGGCGTTCATGTTGTTCCGCAGGTCCGTGCACTCCAGCCGCCGGGTGGCGGAGTCGGTCTCGCCCGCCTTGAAGTGCACCGAGTACAGACGGAGCTCCGCCTGCTTGGAGAGGTAGCCCGTCAGCCGGATCCGCGCGCCCAGCACGTCCCGGGGACCGGCCGTGGCGATGGCCACCGCCGAGAGGGTGAGCGTGACTTTGGCCGGCTTGTAGAAGACGGCGCTCTCGCAGGAGGTGAGGAAGCTGGTGGCCGCCCACTGCCCCGGCTGCACCACGTTCAGCACGTTGGTGAGGAACGAGTCCCGCCCCGCCGTGCTCTTGAGTTCCTGCAGCATGATCACGTCCGGGTCCATTGCCGCCACCACCGTGCGCAGGTTGGGCTGCCGGCTGGCGAGACCCGTGTTCGGGTAGTCGATCAGGTTCCAGGTGGCCACCTTGAGCGCCGGCGCCGGCTCGGCCCAGCCCAGCAGGACGACCAGCGCCGCGAGCACCACGACCGGCCGGCGCCGGGCGGGGACGGACGAAACGAGCGAGCGGGAGGGCATGGGATCGGTCCCCGGGCAGTGCGACGATGCGCGCGCGGGAGGCCCTCGAGGGGCCCGGAACCGCGCGGAATCCTTGGAATCAGGCCGACTCAAGGGTACCACGGGCCCGGCGGGGCCGCGACCGCCGGCTCCGCCGCGGGCGGCCGGCCGCCGCCTTCTGCCGGCGCGCGGCGTCGGCTAGGATGCGCGGACGATCCACCGCTGGTCCGTGCCGGTGTCCGGGCCGCCCTGCGCCACGGCGCGCGGCGGACCCGTCCGCGGCCTCGACGACGTGCCGGAGGTCATATGCCCCGCAGGATCCTGCTTGGAGACGAATGCGTCGCGCTGGGCGCGGTGCACGCCGGGATCTCCTCGGCGTACTCCTACCCCGGCACACCCGCCACCGAGATCCTTGAGTACCTGCTCGAGTACCGCCGCAAGCACGGCCGGCCCTTCGCCGCCTGGTGCGCCAACGAGAAGACGGCCATGGAGGAGGCGCTGGGGGCCTGCTTCGCCGGCCGACGCGCGCTGGTCTCGATGAAGCACGTCGGCCTCAACGTGGCGGCCGACCCCTTCGTGAACTCGGCCCTGGTGGCCACCCACGGCGGGCTGGTCGTGGCGGTCGCCGACGACCCCGGCATGCACTCGTCGCAGGACGAGCAGGACAGCCGCTTCTACGCCGACTTCGCGCGGGTGCTCTGCCTCGAACCCGCCAACCAGCAGGAGGCCTACGACATGACGGTCGAGGCCTACGACCTGTCGGAGCGCTTCGGCGTGCCGGTGCTCATGCGCCTGGTGACCCGGCTGGCGCACAGCCGCACCGACATCGAGGTGGCGGCCGAGGCCCGGCCCGAGAACCCGCTCGCCCGCGCCCCGCGCCCCAGCTCGTGGATCCTGCTGCCGGGCAACGCGCGGCGGCAGTGGCACGACCTGCTCGGCCGCCAGCAGGAGATGACCGCCTGGAGCGAGGACTGCCGCTGGAACCGGCTGACGCTGAACCCGGACGACCGGGAGCTGGGGGTGATCACCACCGGCCTGGCCCGCAACTACTTCGAGGAGAACGCCGGCGAGCTGGCACGCCGCCCCTCGCACCTGCACGTCGGCGCCTACCCGCTGCCCATCGCCCTGCTGCGGCGTCTCGCCGGGCACGTGAAGCGCCTGCTCGTGATCGAGGAGGGCCACCCGTTCGTCGAGCGGCAGGTGCGCGGCGCGCTCGGCGCGCCGCTGCCGGTGGCCGGCAAGCTGAGCGGCGAGCTTCCGCCCGACGGCGAGCTGACTCCCGACAACGTGCGCCCGGCGCTGGGACTGCCGGCGCGGCCGCTGCTGGCGGCGGAGCGCGGCGGCCTGCCCGGGCGGCCGCCCCAGCTCTGCCAGGGCTGCCCGCACGGCCACATGTACAACGCGCTCAAGCAGGCGCTGGCCGGCATGGAGACCAGCGCCGTGACCTCGGACATCGGCTGCTACACGCTCGGCGCGCTGCCGCCCTACTCGGCCATCGAGTCGTGCCTGTGCATGGGCGCGTCGGTCAGCATGGCGAAGGGCACGGCCGAGGCCGGCCTGCGGCCGGCGGTGGCGGTCATCGGGGACAGCACCTTCCTGCACTCGGGCCTCACGCCGCTGCTCGACGCGGTGCACGAGGACACCGACATGACGCTGCTGATCCTCGACAACGAGGCGGTGGCGATGACCGGCGGGCAGACGACCATCGCGCCGTCCTCGCGCCTGCGCGACATCGTGCTCGGGCTGGGCGTGGACCCCGCGCACTGCCACGTGGTGGAGGCCATGCCGCGGAAGGTGGCGGCCAACGCCGAGCTGCTGCGGAGCGAGATGGAGCATCGGGGCCTGTCGGTGGTCATCGCCGTGCGCGAGTGCCTGGAGACGGCGCGGCGCAAGCGGAAGCTCGCGGAGGTGAAGGCATCATGAAGTACGACATCATGCTGGCGGGAGTGGGCGGGCAGGGGGTGCTGTCCCTGGCCGCGCTGATCGGCCGCGCCGCCGTGGCCGAGGGGCTGCAGGTGAAGCAGTCCGAGGTGCACGGGATGGCGCAGCGCGGCGGCGGCGTGCTCTCCCACCTGCGGCTCGCCGACCACGCCATCGCCAGCGACCTCATCCCGCTGGGCACGGCCGACATGATCCTCTCGATGGAGCCGCTCGAGAGCCTGCGCTACCTCGACTACCTCTCCCCCACGGCCACGGTGGTCACCGCCACCGAGCCGTTCATCAACATCCCGGACTACCCGCCCATCGCCGAGGTGCTGGCGCGCATCGGCCGCCTGCCCCGCGCGGTGCGGGTGGACGCCGAGCGGCTGGCACGCGAGGCCGGCAACGCGCTGAGCCGCAACACCGTCATGGTGGGGGCGGCCGCGCACCTGCTGCCGCTGCAGCGCGAGTCCTTCGAGGGCGCCATCCGCGCGACCTTCGGCGCCAAGGGCGAGCAGGCGCTGCAGGTCAACTTCGCCGCCTTCGACGCGGGCTGGAGGGCCGTGTCATGAGCCTCGACCGGCCGCGCATCGAGAGACTCCTCGCCGCCGCCCGCCACCGCGACCTCGGCGTGCTGACCGAGCCGGAGGGCATGGACCTGCTCGAGGCCGCCGGCGTGCCGGTGCCGCGCCGGGTCGTGCTGTCCGGCAGCGCCGACGCCGCGCGCCTGGTCGCCCCGCCGTTCCCCGGCGCACGCGCGGTGCTCAAGGTGGTCGCCCCGGCGATCCTGCACAAGACCGAGGCCCGCGGCGTCGCGGTGATCGAGAACACGCCGGCGGCCATCCGCGCCGGCGTCGCCGAGATGGAGCGGCGCTTCGCCGGACAGGCGGTGGACGGCTACCTGCTGGCCGAGTTCGTGGAGCACGAGCCCGGCCCCGGGCACGAGCTGCTGCTCGGCATGCGCTGGACGGCCGACTTCGGTCCGGTCGTCACGCTCGGCGCCGGCGGCATCCACACCGAGTTCCTGGCGCAGAGCATCCGCGACGACCGCGCGCTGGCCCTGCTCGCCCCCGGGCTCGCCGACCGCGCCGCCGTCGAGCGCGCGCTGGCGCGGGTCGCCGTCGTGCGGCTGGTCACCGAGCCGCACCGCGGCCGGCCGCCGCTCGTGCCGCTGGCGACCCTGGCCGACGCCGTCACGCGCTTCCTCGAGCTGGCGGCGGCGTTCGTGCCCGACCCGATCGCCGAGTTCGAGGTGAACCCGCTCGTGCTCGCCGGCGGCCGCTTCGTGGCGCTCGACGCGCTGCTCAAGCTGAGCCCGGCGGCCGCGTCCGCCGGCCCGGCGCCGCGTCCCATCGCCAAGATCGGCCGGCTGCTGCAACCGCGCACCGCGGCGGTGATGGGCGTGTCGGAGAAGGGCGTGAATCCCGGGCGGATGATCCTGCGCAACCTGCTCGCCGACGGCTTCCCCGCCACCGACATCACCATCGTCAAGCCGGGCAGCGAGGCGATCGACGGCGTCCGGTGCGTCCCCTCGCTCGAGGCCCTGCCGGGCCGCCAGGACCTGCTCATCCTGAGCATCTCGGCGGCGCAGGCCCCCGAGGCCATCGCCGCCATCGCCGAGGGCCAGCGGGCCGAGAGCGTCATCCTCATCCCCGGCGGGCTCGACGAGAAGCCCGAGAGCGCGCCGCTGGTGGCGCGCATGCGCGAGGCCATCGCCGCCGCGCGCGCGACCGACTGGGGCGGCCCGGTCATCAACGGCGGCAACTGCCTGGGCATCCGCTCGGTGCCCGGCCGCTACAACACCCTCTTCATTCCCGACTACAAGCTGCCGTTCGCGCGCGGCGCCGAGAGCCCGCTGGCCTTCGTCGCCGGCAGCGGCGCCTTCGCCGTCGCCAAGGCGAGCAAGTTCGGGACGATGAACCCGCGCTACATCCTGACCATCGGCAACCAGATGGACCTGACCGCCGCCGACTACCTCAAGTTCCTCGAGGGCGACCCGGCGGTGGAGGTCTTCGCCGTGTACCTCGAGGGGTTCCGCCCGCTGGACGGCCGGCGCTTCCTCGAGACGGCGCGGCGCATCGTCGCCGGCGGCCGCACCGTGATCCTCTACCGCGCCGGGCGCACGAGCGCCGGGGCCGCGGCCGCCGCCAGCCACACCGCGGCGGTGGCCGGCGACTACGCGGCGACGCGGCGGCTGGCCGAGGCGGCGGGCGTGGTCGTGGCCGACACCCTCGAGGACTTCGAGGACCTGGCCCGGCTCTTCCTCGCGCTGCGCGGCCGCCGGCCGGCGGGCCCCCGGCTCGGGGCCCTCAGCAACGCGGGCTTCGAGTGCGTGGCCATCGCCGACAACCTCGGGGCGTTCACGCTCGCCGACTTCGCCCCGGCCACGGTGGCGGCGATGGGCGAGGTGCTGAAGCGCGCGCGCATCGCCGAGATCGTGAGCGTGCACGACCCGATGGACCTCACCCCGATCATGAACGACGCGGACACCGAGGAGATCCTGCGCCTCATCCTCGCCGACCCGGGTGTGGACCTGGGGATCGCGGGGCTGGTGCCGCTCACCCAGGCCTGGAACTCGCTGGCCCGCGGCGAGGGGCACGGCGAGGACGTGACCCGCGCCGAATCCATCGCCCACCGCATGGCCCGGCTCTTCCGCGAGAGCACGAAGCCGTGGGTCGCGGTGGTGGACGCCGGGGCGCTCTACGACCCGATGGTCGCGCTCATGGAGGCGGGCGGCGTGCCGGTCTTCCGCGCGGCGGACCGGGCGCTGCGCCTGTTCAACCGCTGGGCGGAGGCGGTGACGCGCGGCTGAGCCGGAGGCGCGGCCCCTGCAGGCGGAGGGTC
>JAXDBZ010000113.1:0-3368 GCA_034678345.1 Candidatus Eiseniibacteriota bacterium | reverse complement strand
CCCGCCTTCACGCTGCCGGTCGCGATCAGCCCTGCGCGACCATGTCCTTCAGCTCTTTCGACACCTTGAACACCGGGACCCGACGCGGAGGGACGGGAACGGCCTCGCCGGTGCGCGGGTTGCGCGCGATGCGCTGCTTGCGGTCCTTCACCCGGAACGTGCCGAACCCGCGGATCTCGATGTGGTTGCCGCTGGCGAGAGCGCGTGCCACCGCGTTCAGGAAGTGGTCCACGGTCTCGGCCACGTCCTTCTTGGTGAGGCCGGTGCGCTCAGCGATCTGATCGACGATGTCCGCCTTGGTCATCTCGTCCTCCTAGCGCCACCCGGGCCGATGCGGTGGGGGCCAGTGGCAGCTTCAGGGCCGCAGGCTAGCAAGCCGGCGGAAAGTCTGTCAATCGGCTTTTGCGCAAGACGTTGCGCGATTCCCGGCGGATCAGGGGGTGCCCTCCGTGGCCTCCAGGACCCGCCGGCGGGCCTCCTCCAGGGGGTGGCGCGCGGCCTGTTCGACCCGTCCGCGGAGCCAGCCCCCGCCCGCGGCGACCTCCGCCGCCCACTCGCTCGCGAAGCGGCCGCTGCGGATCTCCTCCAGCATCCGCTTCAGCTCGGCGCGGGTCGCCTCGCCCACGACGCGCGGCCCGCGCGTGAGGTCGCCGTAGAGCGCCGTGGCGCTGATGGACCGCCGCGCTCCGGCGATGCCGCGCTCGTGCAGCAGCTCGGCCAGGTACTCGAGCTGGTGGATGCACTCGAGGTAGGCCATCTCCGGGGCGTAGCCGGCCTCGACCAGAGTCTCGAAGGCCGCGGTGAGCAGCGCGTGGAGCCCTCCGCAGAGCACGGCCTGCTCCCCGAACAGATCCACCTCGGTCTCCTCGCGCACGCTCGTGCGCCAGACCGGGGCGCAGCCCAGCCGCTCGGCGTACTCGGCCGCCAGCTCCCACGCCGAACCGCTCGCGTCCACGTGCACCGCCAGATAGCCGGGCACCGTCTCGCCGCGTTCGCGCAGGGAGCGCAGCACCCGCCCCGGTGCGGTCGGCGAGACCAGCACGACGTCGCCGCGCGCCGGGACGTCCAGTTTCGCGTAGAGCAGGTTGTAGCCGTGGGCGAAGACCAGCGCCGTGCCCGGCGCCAGCGCGCCCGCGAGCCCGGGCCACACCGCCGGCACGACCTCGTCGGGAAGCAGCACGGCCACGACGGCGGCGCGGCTCGCCGCCCCGGCGAGGTCGAGCGTGGGGAAACCGAGAGAGAGCGCCCGCGCCTCCGCGCCGCCACCGGCGCGCGCGCCCACCACGACCTCGCTGCCGGCGTCGCGCAGGTTCAGCGCGTGGGCCTCGCCCTGGTTGCCGAAGCCGAGCACGGCGATCGTCCGCTCGGCCAGCCGATGTGCCATCTCGTCCTCCTCAGACGTCGCGGCCGGTCCGGGCGACGGAACCCCCGGACCGGCCGCTCGTCGGGCCCATGATGCCCCGCCGACCCGCCGCTATCTCTTCCTGGCGGCGGGCTTGGCGGTCGGGGCCGGCTTCGCCAGCTTCGGCGGAGGCGCGCCCCAGTCGGACTTGGCGACCTGCTTGCCGCCCTGGAAGGTGAACGCCAGGTTCTTCTGCCAGTAGAACCAGGTCTCGTACTTGTTGCCCTCGGCCTCCCAGAAGTAGATCTCCTCGGGCTCGCCGTTCGCCGCCAGCGCCTTGGCGGCGTCGCTGGCCGCCGGCGCCTTCCTCGCGGCCTCGGCGGCGTTCTCCGCCTTCGTGCCGCGCTCGAGGGCGATGAAGACCACCATCTCCTCGTACGACTTGGGCTGGTTGTCCGCGCTGGCGTAGACGCCGCCCAGCTGCCGGTGCAGGCTCTTCTCCTTCGGCTTCAGCAGCAGCGCCTGGTGCAGGATGGCGGCCGCGTCGTCGAAGCGCTTCGTCTCGGCGAGCACCGCGCCCAACGCCGACATGGCCTCGGTCTCGGACGGCTTGATCTTGAGGAACTCGCCCCACTGCGCCTCGGCGGCCGCGTAGTCGCGCCCGTTCTGGAAGGCCAGCGCGGCGTTGAAGATGAGGTCGGCGTCACCCGACTTGAGCGCGGCGGCCGCCACGTACTCCTTGCCGGCCTGCTGGTAGTCGCCGTTGCGCTTCGCCGTCAGCGCCTCGACCTTCTCGGTCGCCGCCTTCAGCTCCGCCCCGGCGCTCGCCGTGCCCATGGCGTTGCGGGCCGCGGTCAGCTCGTTCTCGTAGCCGAAGGCGCGCTTGAAGTAGGCGTCGGCCAGGCCGGAGTGCAGGTCCGCGTCGTTCGGGCTGGCCTGGAGGAGCTCGGTGTAGAAGGTGATGGCCTCGTCGTAGCGCTTCTCGTCCAGCAGCCGGCCGGCGTAGTTGCGGCGCACCAGGGCCAGGGCGTCCACCAGGTCGCTGTCGCCCGGGCAGCTCGCCACACCCTGACGCAGGACGGCCTCGGCCTTCACCAGGTCGCCCATCAGCGCGTGGACGGTGCCGAGGTTGCGGATGGTGCGACCGTCGTTGGGCTTCAGGTAGGTGGCGCGGTCGAGAGCCGCGAGCGCCGCGGCGTACTTGTTCGTCGCCTCGGCCTTGAGCGCCTGCTCGGCGTCGTCCGCCGGCTCCTTCGTGTAGTCGGAGTAGGCGGCCTGCGCGGCCTGGATGTCGGCGACGCCCTCGTTGAAGTACTTGGCCCAGTAGGACTCGCGGTTGCTGGTCGCCCAGTCGGCCTTCTTGTCGCCCTTGGCCTTCAGGCCGCCGATGGCCTTCTCGAAGGCCTCGCCCGCGGCGCGGGCGCTGTCCATCTCGGCATAGGCCCAGCCCAGGTAGGCGAGCGCCTCGAAGTCCTCGGGGTCCTCGCTCGAGCACAGCGTGAGGCGGTCCACCGCCTTGAGCATCTCGCGCCGGTAGTCCTCGAGGTTGCCCTTCTCCTTGTCGCGCATGCCCTGCACCACGTACTGGATGCCGCCCGCGCAGTTGGGATTGCGCGCCCAGGCGGTCGTCGCCAGCACCAGCGCCAGCGCGACCAGCACACCGGCGACCGCGAACACACGATGCCTCACTGGTCCCTCCTCCATTCCGCCGCCGGCCGGCCCCGGCACTCCCCGGGGCCGCGGCGGACGCTCAGGTCAGACGATTCCCGTTGACGGTCAGCCCGAAGGACGTCCCCAGGAAGATGGCGGCCTTCCGGCAGGCGAGCATCCGGGTCATGAAGATCTCGAAGTACTCCATCACCTGGGAGATCCGCGTGTCGATGGTGAGTTCCAGCGTGATCTCCTTGCGGGCCTCGTCCACGTTGAGGAAGCTCTTCTCCACCGCGTAATTGACGCGGTCGTGGACGTCGAACTTGATCATGTCCGGGTTGCGCACCCGGGTGCGGTGCACGTCGCTCTTGTCGCC
>JAXDBZ010000112.1:0-2503 GCA_034678345.1 Candidatus Eiseniibacteriota bacterium | reverse complement strand
CCTCCCTCTACCCGGTGCTGCTCGTGCTCGCGCTGCTGAGCGGCAGCGCCATCGCGTCGTTCTCGGTTGGCGCCGCCCAGGTTTCGTACTGGTTCCCCCAGGCGAGCCAGGGGCGCGCCCTCGCCGTTTTCGCCGGCTTCGGCAACCTCGCGCCCGGCGTCTTCTCGCTCGTCCTCCCGTTCGCTCTCGCCGCATGGGGACTCGCCGGCTCCTACCTCGCCTGGTTCGCGCTGCTGGCGTTCGGCACCGCCCTGTACGCGCTGATCGGACGCGACGCGTGGTATTTCCAGTACAGGCGGCAGGGCGCCGA
The DNA here is from genome assembly GCA_034678345.1 of Candidatus Eiseniibacteriota bacterium. Classification (GTDB taxonomy): domain Bacteria; phylum Eisenbacteria; class RBG-16-71-46; order RBG-16-71-46; family RBG-16-71-46; genus JANXPZ01. The sequence goes on along the minus strand of JAXDBZ010000112.1, from coordinate 2,193 downwards.
CGAGGCGGCCGCGCGGGAGGCGGCTCGCGCCGCCGGGCAGGCGATCTTTCCCACGGGGACGCTGCGGCAAAGCCTCGCCGTCTCGGCGCGGGCGTGGCGCACGTGGGCGCTGGTGCTGATCTACTTCACGACCTTCGGCGGATTCATCGGCCTCACGGCGTGGCTTCCCACGTACTGGCACGGGTACTTCGGCGTGTCGGTCGTCACCGCGGGCGCGCTGACGGCGGCCTACGCGGTCGTCACCTCCGCCGTGCGCATCGTAGGCGGCGTCATGGCCGACCAACTGCGCGAGGGCGGCGAGAACACCGCGATCCTGGCGCTTCTCATCATGCTGGCGGGCGCGCTGGTCATGGTCAACGCCCAGCAGTACGAGCTGGCGCTGCCGGGCCAGTTCCTTCTCGCCTTCGGCATGGGCATCGCGAATGCCGCGGTCTTCAAGATGGTGCCGCAGGCCGTGCCCCAGGCCGTGGGCGGTGCGACCGGATGGGTGGGCGGCCTCGGCGCCTTCGGCGGCTTCGTCGTCCCGCCAGTGATGGCCTTCGCCGTGCGGGACCTTGGCCTCCGGGGATACCCGATCGGTTTCGTCGCGTTCATCTTCCTGACCCTCGTCTCGCTGTCGACGGCGTGGGTGCTCAAGTATGCCGAGGCCCCGGCGGCCGGCGCTGCCGCCGGCATGGGCCGGGGAGCGAGCCACTGACATGACGCAGCGCGTCGTCACCGTCCTGCTCCTGACCGCCGTCCTGCTGACGGGCACGCTCCTGGTCGCCCGCGCGAGCCCGTCAAACCGCCCGGGCAACCCCCAGGGCTAAGAGCCCGCGCAGCCCATCGCCTACTCGCACCGGCTGCACGCGGGCGACCTGCAGGTGCCGTGCCTCTACTGCCACTCGAACGCCGAGCACGGACGCTTTGCCGGGGTCCCGTCGCAGACCGTGTGCATGAACTGCCACCGGTTCGTCACCGCGGCGCTCGGCGCGATCGTCGCCGAGGACGAGCAGGCGGCCAAAGAAGGCCGCCCGCGCGTGGCGGTGGTGTCGCCGGAACTGCGGAAGCTGTACGACGCCATGGCCCTCGATGCGACCCTCGCGCGCGACCCCGCCCGCGAGCCGCGGTCGATCGCCTGGACGCGCGTGCACAACCTCCCCGACTTCGTGGTCTTCGATCATCGTTCGCACGTGGCCGCCGGCGTCGCGTGCCAGACGTGCCACGGCCCCGTCGAGACGATGGAGCGCGTGCGCCAGGCGGCGGACCTGAGCATGGGCTGGTGCGTCAACTGCCACCGTGAGTCGGCGCGCACCGGCATCGGTGGGCGGCCCGTGTCGCCGTCGATCGACTGCTCCGCGTGCCACTACTGAGGCGCCATGACGAACGCCTACTGGAGAAGCCTCGACGAGCGCGAGAGAGCCGCTGACGCCGCGCGGCAGCCGGAACCGGAGTTCCCGGAGGAGGCGGCTGATCGCCCATCCCGGCGGGACTTCCTGCGGTTGGCGGGGTTTGGCGCGGCGGCGCTCGGCGTGTCGTGCTCCCGGGCTCCGGTGCGCGAGGCGATCCCGCAGGTCGTGCAGCCGGAGGGGATCGTGCCGGGCGGGACGTCCGCCTACGCCTCGACGTGCGCGGCCTGCGCGGCCGCCTGCGGGCTGCTGGTGACCTGCCGCGACGGGCGCCCCACCAAGGTGGAGGGCCTGCCCGAGCACCCGTTGTCCTCGGGCGGGGTGTGCGCGGCAGGACAGGCCGCCCTGCTCGGGCTCTACGACCACCGGCGCTTCCGCGGGCCCGCTCTCGCGGGGCGGCCTGCCTCGTGGAGTGAGGTGGACGCCGCGCTCGCGGCCCGCTTCGACGCGATTCGGCGCGACGGCGGGGCCGTGCGGGTCCTCACCTCGACGGTGCACAGCCCCACCACACGGCGCGAGATCCAGGCCTTTCTCGCCACCTTCGAGGACGGCGCGCACGTCGAGTACGACGCGCTGTCAGCCGCGGCGGCCCTCGACGCGCACGCCGCCACGCACGACGTGCGGGTGCTGCCTCACTACCGGTTCGACCGCGCCGACGTCGTGATCGGCATCGACGCCGACTTCCTGGGCACGTGGATCGCGCCGGTGGAGTTCACGGGCGCCTACGCCCGGCGGCGCGCGCCCGGCGCATGGCCGCGGCCGATGTGGCACGCGCAGATCGAGTCGCGCGTGTCGGTCACGGGCG
>JAXDBZ010000111.1:0-5975 GCA_034678345.1 Candidatus Eiseniibacteriota bacterium | reverse complement strand
TGGGGGGGGGCGCCCCCCCCCCCCCCACGCCTCGGCCGGCCGGGTGCCCACCTCGCGCGGCATCGAGCTCTACGTGCGCACCCTGCTCGCGCCCGCGGTGCTGCCGCCGGGCATCGTGGCCGAGGTGGACGCCACGCTGACCCGCTCGACGCGTGACATCCAGCAGCTGCTCAACGAGGCGTCGCGGCTGCTCTCGTCGCTGACCCGCCAGCTGGGGCTGGCGGTGGCGGCCTCGCTCGACGACGAGCCGGTGCGCGGCCTCGAGCTGGCGCCGCTCGAGCCGCGGCGGAGCCTGATGATCCTGAGCCTGGGCGGGGGTGGCGTGCGCACGCTGGTCCTCGAGCTGGAAGGCCCGCTCGAGCGCGCGGAGCTGGAGGAGGTGGCGGGGGTGCTGCGCGAGCGGCTGACCGGCCTGCCGCTCGCCGAGGTGCGCCGGCGCCTGGCCTCGGATGCCGACCTGGTGCGGCGCTCGGCGGTTCGCAGCGTGGCGCGTGCCGCCATGGCCGGCTGGAGCCGCCCGCTGTCCACGCCGCTGTTCACCTCCGGTGCCATCCACATCGCCGAGTCGCCGGAGTTCGCCGACGCGACGCGGCTGGGTCCGGTGCTGCGCGCGGTGGAGGCCGGCTCGCCGCTCGACCGCCTGATGGTGGCGAGCGTGGAGGGACACGTGGTGATGCGCATCGGCCTGGACGAGGACCGGGCGCTGGCCGGCTGCAGCCTGGTGAGCTACGCGCTGCCCGGTGCGGTGCGGGGCGCGGTGGGCGTGCTCGGTCCGGTGCGCATGGACTACGCCCGCACGTTCGCGGTGGTGGACGTGGTGGGCAGCCGGCTGGCGGACCTGCTGTGAAGCGCCACGCGCGCGGGCACGGCGAGGCGGCGGACGGACGCCCGGAGACGCCGGGTGACGTGCCGCCGGCCACGGAGCCCGCGGCGGAGCCGGCGCCCGGGGCGGCGGCGGCCCCACCGGCGGACGAGGCCGGCGTGCTCAAGGACCGCTGGCTGCGCGCGGAAGCCGAGCTGCAGAACTACCGCCGGCGCGCGGCGCGCGAGCGCGAGGAGGCACGGCGTGGGGCCGAGGAGGCCGTGATGCTCGAGGTCATCGCGGCGCTCGACGACCTCGACCGGGCGATGGCCACGGCACGCGAGGCGGGCGCCCCCGAGTCGTGGGCCGAGGGCGTGCGGATGGTGGCGGCGCGGCTCACCGACTACCTCGCCCGCCAGGGCGTGACGCCGGTGGATCCCCTCGGGCAGCCGTTCGATCCGGCGTTCCACGAGGCCGTGCTGGAGATGGCGGCGGCCGGGGTCGCTCCCGGCGGGGTGGCGCAGGTGGTGCTGCGCGGCTGGCGCCGGGGCGAGCGCGCGCTGCGGGCGGCGCGGGTGGTGGTGGCGCGGGAGAGCGGCGGGGACGCCTGATGCCGAAGCGCGACTACTACGAGGTGCTCGGCGTCCCCCGGGGCGCGAGCGAGGACGAGCTCAAGAAGGCCTATCGCCGCATCGCCTTCGAGAGCCATCCCGACCGCAACCCCGGCGACCGGCAGGCCGAGCAGCGCTTCAAGGAGGCGAGCGAGGCCTACGAGGTGCTGCGTGACGCCGAGAAGCGCGCCCGCTACGATCAGTTCGGGCACGCCGGGGCCGCCGGCGCGGGCCCGACGGGCTTCGACTTCAGCGGATTCGACCTCGCCGACGCGCTGCGCGCCTTCATGCGCGACTTCGGCGGCGACATGGGCGGCTTCGAGGAGCTCTTCGGGGGCGGGCGGGGCCGCGGCGGACCCCGGGTGCGCCGCGGCGACGATCTGCAGGTCCGCGTGCGCCTCACGCTCGAGGAGATCGCCAGCGGGGTCGAGAAGAAGATCCGCGTGAAGCACCTGCGGGCCTGCGAGGCCTGCCACGGGCGCGGCGGCACCGGCGAGAGCACCTGCGCGCAGTGTAGCGGGCGCGGCCAGGTGCGCCGCGTGCAGCAGTCCATCTTCGGGCAGTTCGTGAACGTCTCCACCTGCCCGCAGTGCGACGGCGAGGGCCGCGTGGTCCGGGAGCGCTGCCGGGAATGCGGGGGCGAGGGGCGCACCTCGGTCACGGAGACGCTGGCGGTGCGGGTGCCGGCGGGGGTGGCGAGCGGCAATTTCATCCCGCTGCGCGGCATGGGGGACGTGGGACCGCGCGGGGGGCCGGCGGGCGACCTCGTCGTGCTCATCGAGGAGAAGCCGCACGCGGTCTTCGACCGGGACGGCGACGACCTGCACGTGGACATGCCGGTGAGCTTCGTGACGGCCGCGCTGGGCGGCAAGGTCGAGGTGCCGCTGGTAGACGGCGCCCGCACCACGGTGAGTGTGGCCCCGGGCACGCCGTCGGGGCACGTGCTGCGGCTGCGCGGCAAGGGCCTGCCCTCGCTGCGGGGCGGCACGGGGGACCTGATGGTCCGCCTGCTCGTCTGGGTGCCGACGCGCCTGAGCGGCGAGGAGCGCCGGCTGCTGGAGCAGCTCGGCCGTGCCGAGGGCCTGAAGCCGCCGGGGCCGTCGAAGAGCCTGTTCGAGCGGGTGAAGGACGCCCTGGGTGGCTGAGGCCCTGCCCGCGCTGCTCTACCTGCCGGCCCTGGCCGGGCCGGGGACGCAGGTGGACCTGGACGCCGCGGAGGCGCACTACGTGGCCCGCGTCTGCCGAGCGCGCGCCGGCGAGCGACTCGAGGCCACGGACGGGCGCGGGGCGCGCGCGACGCTGCGGCTCGTCACGGTGCGGGGCGGCGTGCGCGTGGAGGTGGAGGCGGTGCGGCACGAGCCCCTCGCGCGGCCGGCGTGGGTCCTCTGCGGCGCGCCCGAGGGCGAGCGGGCCGACTGGCTGGTCGAGAAGCTGGCGGAGTTGGGCGTGACGCGGTTCCAGCCCGTGGACACGGCGCGCGGCGCCTGGCGGCGTGCGGCGGATCGGCGGGAGCGGTGGGAGCGGCTCGCGGTGGCGGCGCTGCGCCAGTCGCGGCGCGTCCACCGGATGGCGATCCTCGAGCCGACGCCCCTAGATCGGGCCCTGGCGGGGCTTCCGGCGGGGTGCGGCCGCTGGCTGGCCGACGCGGATGGCCTCCCGGTGCCGGGAACCACCGCCGGGCAGGGGCTTCCGGGTGTCGGGCTCATCGGACCCTCCGGCGGCCTGGATGGCGGTGAGCGCGACGCCGCGCTGGAGGCGGGATTCCGGCCCATTCGCCTGGCCGACGCCCGGTTGAGGGCCGAGACGGCCGCTCTGGCGTGGGCGGCCTGGTGGGCCAGCGGCGACCCTTCTACGCCGTAACTCGAAGCAAGTCAGCACGTTGAGAGCAGGTGCTCCCGTCCTTTGCGGGCGTGCGGGCGGCGTGTGCGTGGGGCGGTTGCCCCTGCGCCTTGACGCTGGGTGGGAGCGGCCATAGACTCAGGATGCCTGTTCGCGCCCAAGTAGTTCCCCTGTGGGCGTCTGCACGGCTGTCCAACATCAACAACCATATCGGCTGGGCAGAGAGGGGGGGATGGTTTGCCCGGAATCAGGGTGAAGGACGGGGAGTCCTTCGAGAGTGCCCTGCGTCGTTTCAAGAAGAAGTGTGAGAAGGCTGGGATCATGGCCGACCTGCGCCGTCATCAGCACTTCGAGAAGCCGAGCGAGCGGCGCAAGCGCAAGCTGAACGCGGCCAGGCGCAAGAACCTGGCGCGCCGCCAGCAGGAGATCTGAAGAGTCTGAACTTCTGGCACAGCCTCACCGCACTGGACTGGGGGATCCTCGGTCTGGTCGTGGTGTTCGCCGTCCGGGGTCTGGTGCGGGGCTCGGTCCGGCAGTCGTTCGGGATCCTGGGCTTCGTCGTCGGGCTCTGGGTGGCGGTGATGGTCTCACGGTGGGTCGGAGCGCAGTGGCTGGGCGCCCGGCCCGCTGCGCTCTTCTGGCTCGCGCGTCTTCTCGTGGCAGGCATCGCGGGCCTCGTGGTCGCCGGACTCTTCCACTGGTGCGGGAGCCTGCTGGGCATGGCCGTTCAGGCCGGTCCGGCGGGTTGGCTGGATCGCGTCCTCGGCATCGCGCTGGGGACGATGATCGGCATGGCGTGGGCGCTCGCGCTGGTGTCGCTGCTCGTGCTCCTGCCGGAACGGCTGGGCACGGGGCGGCTGGTGGCGGAAGCGCAGACAGCCCACGCGCTCATCGGCATGGGCACGCGTGCCTGCGACACGATCGAGGCGCGGGTGCCCCTGCTGCACGGGCTCGGACGCGCGCTGCACGACGTGGAGCGGCGCGCGCGGACGCGGCCCGGGACCCCGGCGGGGGCGGATTCCCGCGATTCGTGACATCCAGGTGCGAGCGCGGGAGGGACCCCGCGCCGGCGGGAGCGGCGTGGACGATCACTCCCTTCGTCTTCTCGAATACCAGCGCGTGACCGCCGCGGTCGCCGCGCGGGCCACGGGCGAGGGCGCGCGGGCGCGTCTGAGCGCGTGGCGGCCGCTGCCCGATGCCGCGACGCGGACCCGCGAGGTGCGCCTGCTCGACGAGGCCATCCGGCGTCAGCGGGAGCCCGGCCCGTGGAGCCGCGTCGGCTCCGGCGGGCTGGCGGGCCGCCTCGACCCGGAGGCGCGCGAGTCGCTGGACGGACCGGGGCTCGTCGCGGTGCTGGGCTGGCTCGAGGCGGCGCGCGACACCCGCGCCTGCTGGGAGGACGCGGCGCTGCGCGAGCGCTTCCCCGGCCTGGCGGATCGGGTCGCCGGCCTGCCCGAAACCGAGGCACTGCGGGCCCGGCTGGGCGGGGCGCTCGAGCCCGACGGCCGCCTGAGCGACGGCGCCTCGGGCGAGCTGGGCCGCCTGCGACGGAGCCTCGAGCAGGGCGAGCGCGGGCTCGAGCAGCGCCTCGAGCGCTGGGCGCGCGGCTTCGGCGAGTCCGCCTACGTGACGCGGCACGGCGAGCGCTTCGTGGCGCTGGTGCCGGCGGCCGGCTTCCCGCGGCGGCGCGGCATCGTGCACGACGTCTCGGGCAGCGGCCACTCGCTCTTCGTCGAGCCGCTCGAGTTGTGCGACGCGAACAACGAGGTGATCGAGCTGCGCGCCGGGGTGGCGGCCGAGGAGCGGCGCATCCTGCTCGAGCTGGCGGCGGCGGTGCGGCACGCGGCGCCCGATCTGACGGCGCTGGAGGACGTGCTCGTGCACCTGGACGGCCTCGCGGCCCGCGCGCGCTGGGCGGCCGAGTTCGGCGCCATCGCGCTGGCACCGGGGGGCGGACGTCTGCGGCTGCGCGGCGCGCGGCATCCGCTGCTGGCGATGGGCGGGGCGCGGGACACCGTCGTGCCGCTGGACCTCGAGCTGGGCGAGCCGGGGCGCGTGCTGCTGGTGAGCGGCCCGAACATGGGCGGCAAGACCGTGCTGCTCAAGACGGTCGGGCTGGCGGTGGCCCTGGCGCACGCCGCGCTGCCCGTGTGCGCCGCCGAGGGCAGCGCCCTGCCGGAGGTGGACCGCATCGTCGCCGACCTCGGCGACGAACAGTCGGTGGACGAGGGGCTCTCGACCTTCGCCGCCCACCTGCGGTCCCTGGCGGAGATGGCGCGCGAGGCCGGGCCGCGCTGCCTGGTGCTCGCGGACGAGCTGGGTGCCGGCACCGACCCCGAGGAGGGCGCGGCCCTGGGCCGCGCGCTGCTCGAGCACGTCGCCGCGCGGGGGGCCTGGGGCGTGGTGACCACGCACCTCGGCAGCCTGAAGCGCGCCGCGGGGGAGGTGACGGGCGTGGTCAACGGCTCCCTCGAGTTCGACCTCGAGACGATGACGCCGCGCTACCGGTTCCTGGCGGGCGTGCCGGGGGCGAGCCACGCGCGGGGGGGGGCCGAGCGGCTGGGCCTCCCGGCGGTGCTGCTCGAGCGGGCCCGCTCGCTGACCCCGGCCGAGGCGGTGGCGCTCGAGCGACTGCTGGTCGAGCTGCAGGCCTCGCGGGCGCGCTTGGAGGAGGAGCGGGAGGAGCTGGCGCGGTCGCGGGCCGCGGCCGAGGCCGCCGAGGC
>JAXDBZ010000110.1:0-3017 GCA_034678345.1 Candidatus Eiseniibacteriota bacterium | reverse complement strand
CCAGCACCTCGCGCGTCACCCAGGTACACGCCGGGCCGCCCCCGGCCACCGCCGCGCAGGCCTCGAAGTAGTCCGCCAGCTCGCGCTGGCCGCACAGCACCTCCGCCTCGTGCGCCGACAGCCCGTGCTCCGCCGCCAGTCGCTCCGCCCGCGCCCACGGCAGCTCGGGCAGCCCCGCGCGCACGCGCTCCCGCCACGCCGCGTCCACCCGCAGGGGCGGCAGATCCGGCTCGGGGAAGTAACGGTAGTCGTGCGCGCTCTCCTTCACGCGCATGACCGCCAGCCGGTCGTGCTCCACGTCGTAGAGGAGCGTCGCCGGCGCGACCTCGTCCCCGGCCGCGCGCAGCACCCGCTGGCGGGCGATCTCGGCGGCGATGCCCCGTTCGACCCCGTGGATGGAGTTCAGGTTCTTGAGCTCGGTCCGGACGCCGGGACGCCCCGTTCCCGGGTCGCGCAGGCTCACGTTGGCATCGCAGCGCAGCTGCCCCTTCTCCATGTCGCCGTCCGAGACCCCCAGCCAGCGCACCAGCCGCCGCAGGGCGGTGAGGAACGCCGCGCACTCGGCGGGCTCGCGGAAGACCGGCTCGGTGACCAGTTCGGCGAGCGGAACGCCGGCGCGGTTGAAGTCCAGCCGCGAGACGGCGCGGTCGCCCCGGCGCGCGGGATGGAGCGACTTGCCGGTATCCTCCTCGAGGTGCAGCCGCAGGATCGCCACCGGGCGCGGACCCGGGGCCAGCGGCAGCGCGCCGCCCGTGCACAGCGGCGCCTCGTACTGCGTGATCTGGTAGCCCTTCGGCATGTCGGGGTAGAAGTAGTTCTTGCGCGCGAAGACGCTGCGCTCGGGCACCGCGCAGCCCAGCGCCAGCCCGAGGCGCAGACCCGCCTCCACCGCGGCGCGGTTCGCCACCGGCAGCGCCCCCGGCAGGCCGAGGCAGACCGGGCAGACGAGCGAGTTGGGCGGCGCGCCGTATCCCGCCGCGCAGGCGCAGAACATCTTGCTGCGCGTGCGCAGCTGGATGTGGCACTCCAGCCCGATCACCGCCTCGTCGGCCACCGGAAGTCCCCCTCGTCCGTCCCGCCGGCCTCCAGCGCCCGCGCCGCCCGCAGCAGCAGGCCCTCGCCGTCGTCGCCCGCCAGCAGCTGCACCGCCCGCGGCAGCCCCGCCGCCGACGGCGCCACCGGCACGCTCACGCCGGGCAGGCCCGCCAGGTTGGCGCCGATGGTGAAGATGTCGCTCAGGTACATGGCCAGCGGCTCGTCCAGCTTCTCGCCCAGGCGGAACGGCAGCGTCGGCGCCACCGGCATGAGGAGCAGCTCGCAGCGCTCCAGCGCCGACTGGTACTCGCGCCGGATGCGGGCGCGGACCCGCTGGGCCGTGAGGTAGTACTCGTCGTAGTAGCCGGCCGAGAGCGCGTAGGTGCCGAGCAGCACGCGGCGGCGCACCTCGGCGCCGAAGCCCGCGCTGCGCGTGCGCGCGTACCACGCGCCGAGGTCGCCCTCCCCCTCCTCGCGCGCGCCGTAACGCACCCCGTCGAAGCGGGCCAGGTTCGAACTGGCCTCGGCGGTGGCCAGCAGGCAGTAGGTGGCCACCGCGTACTCGCCCGGCAGGAAGTCGAGCGGCACCCGATGCGCCCCCGCCCGCTCCAGCCCCGCCGCCGCCGCCTCGAGGCCCTCCACCACCTCGGCGTCCACTCCCTCGCGCCACAGGTTGGCCGGCCAGCCGAAGCGCACGCCGGCGACGCCCGCGCGCCACCCGCTCACCTCGGGCGCGCGGCCCGGACGCGAGGTCGCGTCCCGCGGATCGGGGCCGGCGAGCACGCCGTAGAGCAGCGCCACGTCTGCCACGCAGCGCCCGAAGAGGCCCACCTGGTCGAGGGACGAGCCAAAGGCCACCAGGCCGTGACGCGATAGTCGCCCGTAGGTCGGCTTGAGGCCCAGCACGCCGCAGAAGGCCGCCGGCTGGCGCACCGAGCCCCCGGTGTCGCTGCCCAGCCCCAGCGGGGCCAGCCCGTAGGCCACCGCGGCCGCCGTCCCGCCGCTCGAGCCGCCGGGGACCCGGCCGAGGTCGTACGGATTGCGCGTCGGGCCGTAGGCCGAGTGCTCCGTGGACGAGCCCATGGCGAACTCGTCCATGTTCCCCTTGCCGGTGACGACCGCGCCCGCCGCCCGCAGCCGCGTCACCACCGTGGCGTCGTAGGGCGGCTGGTAGCCGGCCAGGATCCGCGAACCGCAGGTGGTCGGCAGGTCGCGCGTGCAGAGGTTGTCCTTGACCACCACCGGCACGCCCGCCAGCGGCCCCGCGGGTGCCGCCGCGGCGCCGGCCGCGCGCGCCTCGGGGTCCGAGTGCACGATGGCGTGGACGTCGCGCTCCCATGCGGCCGCCGGTCCGTCCCAGCCGGCCGAGACCGCCGCCAGCGCCGAGCATCCCCCCCGCCGCACCTCCTCCGCCAGCCGGTGCGCCGGCAGCCGCCACAGCTCCCCGGGGCTCACGGCTCCACGTTCTCCACGAACGCCGGCACGAGGAAGTAGCCGTCCACGCTCTGCGGCGCCATGGCCAGCGCCTGCTCCGGCGCGAGTGCCGGCGGCGCGGGTTCGTCCGGCCGCAGCGCCGTCTCGCCCGCCGCCGGCGCGTCCACCGCTTCCGGCCCGGTCTCGAGCCGCCGGATGGCCGCCGCGTACTCGAGCACCGCGCTCAGCTCGGCGGCGACCCGCCCGACCTCCTCGTCGCGCAGCTCGAGCCGCGCCAGCTCGGCGACGCGCCGCACCTCCTCAGGCCGGATCCCCATCGCTCATCCCCGTCAGGAAGCGTCCCATGACCTTCTTCGTGCCCGTGGCGAAGCGCACCGTACACTTGAGGTCGCCCCCCGTGCCCTCCGCGTCCACCACGATACCCCGACCGAAGACCTCGTGACAGACCTCGCGACCGATCGCCTGGCGCGCGGCACCGCCGCGGGCCGGCGCCGCCGCGCGCTCCTCGCCCCACGCCGGCCGGCCGCCGCGCCCCGCGCCCTGCCGGG
>JAXDBZ010000109.1:0-9054 GCA_034678345.1 Candidatus Eiseniibacteriota bacterium | reverse complement strand
GTTCCCCTGCCTCTCCCCTTGTTGGTCGCGCTGCGGGGGTCGCCCCCGGGGGGCCGCCCCCGCCACCGGGGCGAAGCGCTGGATCGCCTCGCGCGGGTCGAGCCGCTGGCGGCCCGGCGCGGCCGGGGCGATGCCCAGGGCCTCGGCGACGAAGCGGCTCATCTTCCGTCGCGTGCGCCCGCCGTAGTCGGCGGCGTGGGTCAGGACCAGCTCCTCGCGCGAGCGGGTCATGGCGACGTAGAAGAGCCGGCGCTCCTCCTCGAGGCGCACGTCCCCCTGCGCGGGCGGCTCGGCGACGAGCTCCGGCGGCAGCGGCAGGCCCTCGGCCCGTCCCCGCGCCGGGAAGCGGTCGTCCACCAGCGAGACCACGAACACCACCGGGAACTCGAGGCCCTTGGCGTTGTGCGCGGTGAGCACGTGGACCGCGTCCACCTCGATGTCCACCTCGGCCGCGGCCGGATCGTCCCCCGACTCGATGAGCAGGTCGAGGTAGCGGATGAAGGAGTCCACCCGGTCGTGCTCGAGCAGGCCGCCGACCCGCTGGGTGATGGCGAAGAGCTTGGAGATGTTGCGCACCTGCTCCTCGGCGTCGGGCGTGTCCTCGACGATGAGCCGCCCGAGCAGCCCGCTGTCCTGGACGAAGGCGTACAGCACCTCGGCGGTGGGTCGCGCCGCGGCCAGTGTTCCCAGCCGGCGGGTCGTCTCGGTGAAGCGGGCCGCCGCCTCGCGCGTGGCGGCGGCCGGCTCGAATCCCAGCCAGGAGGGCTCGAGGCGGGCCGCCACCTCGCGCAGGCTGCGGTTGCGGTGATGGGCGTGGCTGGAGAGCCGCGCCAGGTCCACCGGATCGGCGCCGAAGAGGTCCGAGCCCAGCAGGTGGAAGGTGCTGCCGCTGTCGTCGGGGTCCGCCACCACGCGCAGCATGGACAGGCAGAGCCGCACCTCCTCGCGCCGGTACAGGCCGCGGTTCGTGCTCTGGTGGAAGGGCAGGCCCTGCGCCTTCAGCGCCTGCGCGAACGGCGTCAGGTGGTCGTGCGCCCGGGCGAGGACGGCGAAGTCGCCGGGGCGGCGTCCCGCCGCCACACCGTCGGCGATGCGGCGGGCGACGAAGTCGGCCTCGTCGCTCGCCGTGACGAACTCGTGGTGCGCGAGGATGCCGACTCCCGGCAGGGCGGCGACCAGGCGCTTATCGTAGCCGCGCTGGGCCTCGAGCCGGTCGGGGTCGTTGTTGCGGATGAGCCGGTGCGCGGCGTCGAGCAGGTTCTGGCGCGAGCGGTAGTTCGTGCGCAGCAGGACCTCGCCGGCCTGCGGGTACTCGACGAGGAAGCCCATCAGGTTGGCCAGCTTGGCCCCGCGGAAGCGGTAGATGCTCTGATCGTCGTCGCCCACCACGGTGAGGTTGCGGCGCCGTCCGGCCAGCAGCTTGACCATCTCGAACTGGACGTGGTTCGTGTCCTGGAACTCGTCCACCAGCACGTAGCGGAAGCGGTCGTGCAGCTCGCGCAGGACGCGCGGTCGCTCGCGCAGCAGGCGCAGCGCCAGGGCCAGCTGGTCGCTGAAGTCCACGCGCCCGGCCCGCATCAGCAGCTCGGTGTAGCGCTCGTAGGCGCGGGCCTTCTCGGCCTCGGCCGCGGCACGGTCGCGCCGCTCCGGATCGTCGCCGGCCTCCGCCGCCAGCCGCCGCGCGAACTCGAGGTAGCGGGCCGGCGAGACGTCCTCGTCGCGGGCGCGGTCGAAGAGCGTCACCAGGTCGCCGAGGAAGCGCTCCGGGTCGCCCAGCGGGGCGTAGCGGGACAGGCCCAGCTCGAACACGTGCTCGCGCAGGAAGACGAGCACCTCGGCCCGCGTGCACACGCGCAGGTCGCGGGTCAGGCCCAGCTCGATGCCGTAGTCGCGCACCAGCCGGTCGCCGAAGGCGTGGAAGGTCGAGATCGTGCTGCCGGTGTAGCCGTAGGGCACGAGCACATCCACGCGCGCCTCCATCTCGGCGGCGGCCTTGTCGGTGAAGGTGAGGGCGAGGATCTCCTCGGGGCGGGCGTGCTTGGCGGCGATGAGCCAGGCGATGCGGCGCGTGATCACCTGCGTCTTGCCGGTGCCGGCGCCGGCCACGATGAGCAGCGGGCCCTCGCCGTGGGTGACCGCCTGGCGCTGCTCGGGGTTGAGGCCGTCCAGGATGGCCTCGAGCCCGTGATCGGGGACCGGGAGGGCGCCGTCGTTCATGCGGGGAAGGGCCTGGGGGAACGCACGGAGGGCACGCTAGCACGCGGGCACGGCACGCGAAAGGACGCGCGCCCCGCGTTCCCGCGGGCCCCGCTTCCCCGCGCGCCCGGTGCCGACTAGACTGCCCCTGCCATGGAGGCCCGTGCGCGTCCCCTCGTTGCCCTGCTGCTCGCCGCCGCACTCACCGCCGCCCTCGCGGCGGCGGGCTGCGGCAGCCGCGCGCCCGCGCGCGGCACGGTCTGCCGGTGGATCGCGGCCCGCCCGGAACCCGCCTTCGACCCGCAAGGGCCGCCCGACGATCTGCGCTGGTCGCTCGAGCGGCTGCTGTCCGCCGGCCTCACCGCCGAGGACACGAGCGGCGCGATCGTGCCCGACGCGGCGGCCGGCTGGGAATGGAGCGCGGACAGCCTGGCGCTGACCTTCCGCCTGCGGCCGGGCCTCGCCTTCGCGGACGGCACGCCCTGCCGCAGCGGCGACTTCCGGCGCGCCCTCACCGCCGGACTGGGCCGGACGGACCAGTCCACCCAGGCCTGGCTGCTGGGGGCGGTGTCCGGCATCGAGCGCGTGCGCGTCGGACGGCCGTTACCGCCGCTCGGCATCGAGACGCCGGACGAGACCACCCTCGTGCTCCGCCTGAGGCGGCCCGATTCCGCGCTGCCGGCCAGGCTGGCGTTGCCGGGCGTGAGCGCTCCGTGGTCGGCTCGGCCGGCGGACGGCTGGCGGGGATCGAGCGGCCTCGGCCGCTATCGCGTGATCGCCGGGGAACCGGGGCGCTCGCTCACCCTGCTCCGGCGCGAACCGGGGGAGGGCCCGGACACGATCGTCGTCCGCTTCCAGCCGCTGGCCGCGCGCGTGCTGACCTTCCTGCGCGGCAGCGGCGCCGATCTCGTCTGGCCGCTGCCGGCGGGCATGGATCCCGCCCGGCTGCCGGCGGGATACCGGCTGGAAGCGCGCGCGGCCGTCCCTCCCCGCCATCTGCTGCTCGTCATGCGGCCGGATCTGCCGCCGACGTCCCGCATCGCGGCGAGGCGCGCCCTGGCGCACGGGGTGAACCGTGATCGCGTGCTCGAATCCCTCGGGACGCTCGCCTCGCGTCCGCGCGAGTGGCCGGGGGGGGCCGGGGCCTTCGATTTCCCCGCCTTCGACCAGGCGCAGGTGCGCGAATGGATGGCACGGGGGGGGCTGGGCAACGCCTTCCACGTCACGATGGTCTGGGACGCGGACGGGGCCGGAGCGAGGGTGGCAGGAGTCCTGCAAGGAGGCTGGTCGGCGGTGGGCATCTACGCGGAGGCAAGGCCGCTCCGCGGGTCCCGCTTGCAGCGGGAGCGGTTGGGCGGACTCTCGCATCTTGCACTGGTGGAGGAGCGATCCTGGACCGGGGACCTGGCGGGTACCCTCGCGCAACTGGTCATGCCGCTGCGCGGGCCGGCGGTCGGTCCGTTCCGTACCGGCTGGCGTACGCGGGAGTTCGACGGCTGGACGGACCCGGCGCCGGGGCGGGGGCGTCCGGACGAGTCCGTCGTGGGCACGCGGCTGGCCGGGGAGCTCGTGGCGGTCCCGCTGGCCGAGCTGCCCTGGACCTGGCTGGTCCGGACCGAGGGCGCGGCGCTGCCATTTCACCCGGGGTACGGCCCTGCCTGCGCCGTCTGCCCCGGCCCGGCTTCCGGGGTGGGGTCGGGCGGACGCGCCCCGGGTTCCTCCGGGGTGACCAGCCGGCGCTGGCCGGGAGGTCGGCCGCCGGGTTATCCTTAGACGACGTCGCAAGCACCCTGCGCTTCTCGGGCCGGCTCGAGCATCCCATGAGACCATGCACCAAGCCCGTCCCACTCCTCATCGCCGCTCCGGCCCACCCCGCGGTCGGATCGTCCCGTGTCCCAGGTCGACGCGTGCCCGGAGAGTCTCCACGATGAAGCTCCCCCGCTTGTCCCTGCCGGTCCTGTCCGGTGTCTCGTTCCTGCTGGCCCTCGCGGTCGGATCCGCGTCGGCCTCGGTCGTCATCGAGCGCGAGTTCCATTACGAGGCCGCGCGCTTCCGCGTCAGCCCCCGGGCCGACGGCACCTCCCTCGTGGCCATGCGCGGGGCGGCGCGCGACGACCGGCCCGGCCAGGCGGACCTGCCCATGCTCGGCGAACGCGTCGAGCTGCCGGTGGGCCTGCGCCTGGCCGAGGTGCGGGTGCTCGAGCTCGAGACCGCGCCGCTGGCCGAAGGCGTGCGCGTGCCGAGCACGGAGCGGCCGCGCCAGGACCTGGCCGGCATCGAGCGCACCGCGCCCGATCCGGCGGTGTTCGGCAGCGCCGGCTTCGTCCCGGAGGCGCCGGTGCGGATCGGCCTGCAGGGCTTCGAGCGCGGGCGCAACATCGCCTACGTGATCGTCGCGCCGGCGCGCTGGGCTCCGGCCACGGGCGCGCTCGAGCGGGTGGAGCGGGTGCGGGTCGAACTCGTGCTCGAGCCCGACGCGGCGCGCCCGCTCGAGCGCGAGCGCGTCGTGTCCGAGTGGGAACGCACCGGTCTGGCGACCGCGCGGCCGGAGGTGCGCAAGGCGGAGCCCTTCAAGGCCACGCAGATCCCGTCCCTGCTGGGCAGCCCGGTGGAGTACGTCATCGTCACGAACGACGAGATGGCGCCGGCCTTCCAGGTGCTGGCCGACTGGAAGACCGAGTCGGGCGTGCCGGCGGTGGTGCGGACGCTGTCGTTCATCCGGCAGCAGTACCCGCGCGGCGCCGATGACGCCGAGCGCGTCCGCGACTTCCTGCGCGACGCCTACGCGCGCTGGGGCACGAAATGGGCCCTGCTCGGCGGCGACACCGAGGTGGTCCCCACCCGGCTCATCTACACCACCTACTACGACCCCCAGTTCATCGCCACGGACCACTACTTCTCGTGCCTCGACGGCAACTGGAACGCCGACGGCGACAGCCTCTACGGCGAGGGGCGGGTCTCCTACCCGGTCGCCTACGGCGACTCGTGCGATCTGCTGCCGGAGATCTACGTCGGGCGCCTGCCGGCGACCACGCCGGCCGAGGCCGAGCATCTCGTCGCCAAGGCGCTCCGGTACGAGAAGGACCCGATCGGCGACTATCTCGAGAACACGCTCTTCTTCGCCGAAGTGCTGTTCCCGCAGGACTGGGAGCCGGGCGAGACGCCCTCGCTCGACGGGGCGAGCATGATCGAGACCGACATCCTGCCGATCATGGACACGGTCCCCAACATCCACTACGCGCGGCTCTACGAGAACTACACCTGGCCCACCCACCGGCCGGGCTCGCTGCCCGAGACCCGGCTCACGGTGATCGACTCACTCAACCGCGGCTACAACCTGGCCGTCCACGTCGGGCACGGCTACCGCAACGTCATGCACGTGGCCGACGACAACCTGACCGGCGCCGACGCCGCCGCCCTGACGAACGGCGACCGGCTCATGAACCTGTACGCCATCAACTGCAGCTCCGCCTCCATCGACTACCCGTGCATCGCCGAGGCGCTCATGAAGGCGCCGGGGGGCGGGGCCGTCTCGCTGGTCGGCTCGACCCGCTACGACTTCCCCACCACCGGGCAGCTCTACCAGGAGGTCTACTTCCAGCTCCTGTACCAGGAGGGGATGAACGCGGTCGGCGAGCTGCACGCCGAGCAGAAGGTCCCCTTCGTGGCCTCGTCGGAGTTCAACGGGACGCACCGCTGGACCCAGATGACCCTGGTGCTCCTGGGCGATCCCGAGCTGCGCATCTACACGGCGGCGGCGCGAACGCTCGGCGTGAACGTCGCGACCGAGGTCGGGCTGGGCACGGTGAGCCTGCCGGTGCACGTGCAGGCCGACGGTGGCGACCTCGAGGGGGCGCGGGTGACCGTCTACCGGGCCGGCGACGTGTTCGCCACCGGCCTGACCGACGCCGGGGGCGAGGTGACCCTGTCCTTCCAGCCCGAGGTGCTCGGGCCGCTCACGCTGACCGTCACCGGCACGAACTGCCGCCCGTTCCAGACCACGATCGAGGCGGTGGCGAGCACGGCCCTGGCCCTGGCCGAGGGCACGGTCCTCGTGGTGGACGACGGCAGCGGCGGTACGGTGGGCAACGGCGACGGCTACTGGGACGCGGGCGAGACGGTGGACCTGTACCCGACGCTCGCCAACCGGGGGAGCGCGGCGGTTTCGGGCCTGGCGGGCACGCTGAGCACCACGGACACCCTCGTCACCGTGCTCCAGCCGGCGGCCAGCTTCGGCACGGTCGCGGCCGGCGACAGCGCGGCCCCCGTGACCGGGCTGCGCGTGAACCTGCCGTTCGACGCGGACGACCAGCGCGAGATCCCCCTCCGGCTGGACCTCGCCGACGCCTCGAGCCGGGACTTCGTGGCGCGCTTCCAGCTCACCGCGCGCGCTCCCGAGCTGCGGCACTACCGGCACGTGATACTGGACTCGCCCGGCGATCTGGACCGCATCCCCGAGGTGGGGGAGACCGTCCAGTACGTCATCACGCTGCACAACCTCGGCACGGGGAACGCCGTGGGGGTGACGGCGAAGCTGCGCTGCACCAACGTGCGGGCCACGGTGACCGACAGCACGGCCGCCTGGGGCGACCTGGCACCCGCAGCCGAAGAGACGGGCGACGCCTTCGTGTTCCACGTGGACAGCGCGGGCGCGGGCCCGCAGTTCGAGCTGGTGGTCTCCGACGCCTATGGCGAGCGGCTGCGCCAGGCGCTCGACGTCGTCGCGCCGGCCGTGCCGGTGTCGCTGTCCGGCGTGGGCGGGCAGGGCGACATCTCCCTGACCTGGGCGCACGGCACGGAGTCCGATCTGCTGGGCTACAACGTGTACCGCTCGACCACGTCGGGCGGCACCTACACCCGCGTGAACGCGGTGCCGACCGACCGGACCTCCTACTACCAGGACGGTGGGCTCGAGGCCCTGACGCGCTACTACTACAAGGTGGCGGCGGTGGACCAGTCGGGCAACGAGTCGGCGCTCTCGGGCGCGCAGGCGGTGAGCACGAATCCGCCGCCGCACTCCATCTTCCCGGTGCCCATGGGCCGGACGACGCCCTCGCCGATGCTCATCGACCACCTGTACCCCGGCTACACGATGACCCTCTTCGTCGGCTCCGACCTGCTGTACGCCTGGCATCCGGACGGTCTCACCCCGGTGGATGCCGACGGCTCCGGGTCCACCTCGGGCGACTTCACCGTGCTGGGCAGCTACTACGCGGCCGGCGCCACCTCGGCCGACCTCGACGGCAGCGGCAAGGTGATCATCGCGCCGAGCTGGTACGACAAGAGCCTCTACGTGTACGACCTGGCCGGCAACGTGAAGCCCGGCTGGCCGGCGGTACTGGCCGACTACCTCTGGTCCTCGGCCGCGGTCGGCGACGTGGACGGCGACGGTCTCAAGGAGATCGTGATCGGCTCCAACGGGACCACGGTCTACGCGTTCCGCGCCGACGGCAGCGAGCTGCTGGACGGCGACGCCAACCCCGGTACCTTCGGCGTGTTCAAGACGGCCCTGGGCTCCTTCAACCCGGGCACGGCCGCGATCGCGCCGCTGCAGAACGACGGCACGCAGTCCATCATCTACGGCGCCGCGAACAGCTTCCTCTACGCCTGGCGG
Source organism: Candidatus Eiseniibacteriota bacterium (assembly GCA_034678345.1). GTDB lineage: Bacteria > Eisenbacteria > RBG-16-71-46 > RBG-16-71-46 > RBG-16-71-46 > JANXPZ01. The sequence continues at coordinate 1,244 of JAXDBZ010000109.1, read as the reverse complement.
CCGGACGGCTCGAACGTGCCCGGCTTCCCGGTGGACCTCCCGGCCGGCATGCGCGCCGGTCCGGCGGTGGGCGACCTCGACCAGGACGGCATGCTGGACATCGTCGTGCCGGCGATGTGCGACTCGCTCTACGTCATCCGCGCCGACGGCTCGCGCCGGCCCGGCTTCCCCGTGCGGCTGCGCATGGAGGGGATGAGCAAGACGCCCTCGCCAGCGCTGGCCGACATGGACGGCGACGGCTACCTCGACATCGTGCAGGCCAGCACCGGCGGCGGCATCTACGTCTGGAACCGCAACGGCGGCATCGTCAGCGCCCCCAGCGCCACGGCGTGGAACAACGTCCGCTACAGCGTCCTGACGGCGGCGAGCGCGGAGTGCTCGCCGGTGGTGGCGGACATCAACGGCGACAGCTGGCCGGACGTCGTCATCGGCGACACGAACGGGCAGCTGACCGCCCTGTCCGGCGCCGATGCCACCGTGCTGCCCGGTTTCCCCATCCAGCTCGGCGGCGAGGTGCTGGGCACGCCCGCGCTCGGCGACATCGACGGCGACGGCATGACCGAGATCGCCGTGGCCTGCTGGGACAAGAACGTGTACGTGTGGGACTACGACTTCCCGTTCTCGCCCGGCGTCGTCCCGCCGTGGCCGCAGTTCCACCACGACCCGCTGCGCACGGGCTACGTGCTGACGCCGGTGCCGAGCGACGTGGGGGAGGGCGACGAGGAGCCGGTGGCGGCGTTCGCCGCGGTCGAGCTGGGGCTGCCGGCCCCCAACCCGGCGCGGGGCGGGACCCGGCTGTGGTACGGGGTGCCTGCCGGCCGGGAGGGTGCGCGGCTGGACCTGGCCATCTACGACCTCTCCGGACGGCGCGTGCGCACGCTGGAACAGGGGATCGCTCGCTCGGGGCGCCACTCGGCCGAGTGGGACCTGCGCGACGCCTCGGGCTCGCCGGCCGGGCCGGGCGTCTACTTCGCGCGGCTGGCGACGGGCCCGGAGGTGTGCACCCGCAAGGTGATCGTGGTGCGTTAGGGGAGTCCCGGCCCGCGGGCCTCACACCCGTGGGCCAGCGGGGCTCGCACGAGGCAACGGCCGAGCAGAGGCACCATGCGCTCGGCCGTTACCTCATGTCTTCGCCCCGCTGGCTCGTGGCGTCGGGCTGCGGGGTCGCGCCGCGCCGCATGTGCTACATTCGCCCGCACGTTCCGAGCCGTCGAACCGCCGGGCCGGCGCGGCCGCCGCCCCAC
>JAXDBZ010000108.1:0-18131 GCA_034678345.1 Candidatus Eiseniibacteriota bacterium | reverse complement strand
TAAGCAACGGCGTCCCGGCCCCCGGCGGGCCCGGGACTCTTCCGGCGGACCGACGTGGAGCCTGTCCTGGTCCGCGGCGGGCTCGCCGTGACCGTGGACCGCGGCGCGCTGCGGGACGTCCGCCGCGCCGGCGGCGGCCGGCTCGCGCTGCCGCGGGCCGCTGGCACCGACCTCGAGATCGTGCTCGAGCGCTTCGACGTGCTCGCCCGGGGCGCCGTGGTCACGCTGACCGGCGCGGGCGGGCCGGCGCCGTACCGCCCGGATCTCGCGTTCTTCAAGGGCCGCGTCGAGGGCGAGCCCGGCTCGCTGGCCGTCTTCGCCCTGGGCCCGCACGGGGTGACGGGCCGCGTGCGGCGCGGCGACGACTGGCTCCTCGTCGCCCCGGCCGCGACCCGCGACGCCCGCACCCGGCACGTCGTCGTGCCCGAGGCGGCCCTGCCCGCGCCGCCCCACAGCGGCTTCGACTGCCCCTCCGACGCCATGACGCGGGTGGCCGTGCCCCTGCCGGCCGGCCTGCCGCTCCTGCCGGACGAGGTCGGCACGACGACCACGCGGCTCGTCTGCGAGTTGGCGCTCGACTGCGACTACGACTTCTTCGCCAAGGAGGGGAGCGACTCCACCCGCGCCGTGGCCTACGCGCTCGTCATGCTGGGCACGACCTCGGCCATCTACGAGCGCGAGATCAACGTCACGCTGCAGGCCTCGTACCTGAACGTCTGGACCACCTCGTCGGATCCCTACGGCGCCGACGAACTCGGCGCCCAGCTCGACGAGTTCGCCGCGTACTGGCAGAGCGCCCACGCCGGCGTTGACCGCGACCTCGCGCAGCTCGTCTCCGGCCGCAACCTAGGCGGGGGCATCGCCTGGATCGGCAGCCTGTGCAGCACCGGCTACGGCTTCAGCGTCATCTCGAACCTGACGGGCAGCAACACCTACCCGACCAACGTCACCACCTGGGACATCAACGTGATGGCGCACGAGCTGGGGCACAACTTCGGCTCGCGCCACACGCACAGCTGCTGGTGGCAGGCGAACGGCTACGCGCCGAGCGGCGCCCTGCTCGACTCCTGCTACACCGCCGAGGGCTCGTGCTACACCGGCGGCGTCGGCATCGTGCCGCCCGACCTCGGCACGATCATGTCCTACTGCCACCTGCTGGGCGGCGAGGACCACCTCCGTCTCGACTTCCATCCCGCCTGCCGCACCGTCATGCGCTACGCCGCCGAGAGCGCCCAGTGCCTCGCCGCCGCCGCGGTCCAGCCGCCGATGGACCTCGCCGTCACCACGGACTCGACGGGCGCGCACCTCGCGTGGACGGCGAGCGGCTCGCCGGACGTGATCGGCTACGAGGTCTTCCGCAGCCCCTGGCAGCAGGACCTCGAACCGGACCGGGTCGGCGGGACCGCGGACACCGCCCTCTCCGACCTCGCCCTCGGGACGTTCTGGTACAAGGTGCGCGCGGTGCGGGCGGCCGACTCCTCCGCCTTCTCGGGCGAGGTGCGCGACACGGTGTGCCCCCCGGCGGCGCCGGTGGGCTACGCGGTCGGGGCCTCGCCGCTCGGCTGCCATGCCGCCGACTTCGACGAGGACGGCGACCTCGACCTGGCCGTGCCCTGCCTCACCGCCGACCGGATCTCGATTCTGCCCGGCAACGGGGACGGCACCTTCGCCGCGGCGGTGGACCACGCGCTGCCCGCCGGCGCCTATCCGGCCGCGGTGGTGAGCGCGGACTTCGACGCCGACGGCATCCTCGATCTCGCGGTGGCCGACCAGGGCGGCAACGCCGTCTCGATCCTGCGCGGCAACGGCAGCGCCGGCGTCGGCGACGGCACCTTCGGCGCGCCGGTTCAGTACGCCGTTGGCTCGTCGCCGTGGGGCGTCGTCGCCGGCGACTTCGACGCCGACGGCGTCACCGATCTCGCCACCGCCGGTGGCGCGAGCAGCGTGTCGGTGCTGCTGGGCAACGGCGCCGACGGCATGGGCGACGGCACCTTCGCCGCGGCGGTGGGTTACCCGACCGGCTCGGCGTGCAGCGGCCTCGTGACCGGCGACTTCGACGAGGACGGCATCACCGACCTCGCGGTCACGGCGACCGCGGGCGTCGTCGTCCTGCGGGGCCTCGGCGCCGACGGCGCCGGCGACGGCACGTTCGACACACCGGTGACGTACGCCTGCCAGACCTATCCGAAGGCCGTCGTCACCGGCGACTTCGACGCCGACGGCGTCACCGACCTCGCCGTGGCCAACGCCGGCAGCAACTCGGTCTCGGTCCTGCTCGGCCGCGGCGACGGCACGTTCGCGGCCGCGGCGCACCATCCCGCGGGCCTCGCGCCCTACGGCATCGTCACCGGCGACTGGGACGGCGACGGCACGACGGACCTCGCGGTGGCCAACGGCTCCTCGGCCAACGCCGCGTCCTTCCTGTGCGGCCGGCACACCGGCGGCGCGCCCGACGGCACCTTCGAGGCGCCGCAGACGTTCCCCGCGGGGACGTGGGCGCGGGGCCTGGCGGCGGGCGACTTCGACGGGGACGGCATGGCCGACCTGGCGGTGGCCGACAAGATCAATGCCGGCAAGGTCTCGATCCTGCTCTCCGCCTGCGTGAGCGCGCTGTCCGACACGCTCGCCGTGACCGCCCCGGCGGGCGGCGAGTTGTGGGTCACCGGCACGCGCCGCACCATCGCCTGGAGCCGTGGCGCCGGCGTGCCCGCGGTGGACGTCGCGCTGTCGCGCGACGGCGGCGCGAACTGGCAGACGCTGGCCCGGGCGGTGACCGACACCTGCTGGGCCTGGAACGTCACCGGGCCGCTCTCGCGGCAGGCGCGCATCCGCGTCTTCGACCCGGCCGTGCCCGCCCACGCGGCCATGAGCGACTCGGACTTCACCGTACTGCCCGCCGCCCTGGTGGATGCGGGCCAGGCCGCGCCCGCGGGTCTCGCCCTGCGCGGGCTGGAGCCCAACCCGGCGCGCCGCTCCGCGCGCGTGTCGTTCTCGCTGCCGGCGCCCGGACCCGCGCGTCTCGAGCTGCTCGACCTCGCGGGCCGGCGCGTGCGCTCGCTCGAGCTGCGCGGCGGCGCCGGCGTGCAACAGACGGAGCTGGACGGATTGGCCGCCCTGCGGCCCGGCCTGTATCTCGTGCGCCTCTCGCAGGCCGACCGGTCCGCCACGCGCAAGTTGGTCGTCGTGCGGTAGTCGCCCGGCCGGCCCCCGCGCACGCTGTGCTATCCTGCCGCGCATGCTCAGCCTGATCGCGCTGCTCGCCGCGCTCGCGACCGCGGCCCCCGCCCCGGTCGTGACCGACTCGCTGCCTCCGCTCGCCCCGCGCCCCATGCCCGCCCTCGCCGAGGTGCCCGTCTTCTGGCAGACGCGCGCCGAACGCACGAACTACCGCTTCACCGCCGACTACGAGCAGACGGTCGAGTACCTGAGGCGCCTCGCCACCGCCTCGCCCTACCTGCGCGTGCAGTCCTACGGCACGAGCCCGCAGGGCCGCGACCTCGTCCTCGTCGTGGCGGCGAAGGACCGCGCCTTCACGCCCGAGCTGGCGCGGCAGAGCGGCAAGCCGGTCGTGCTGGTGCAGTGCGGCATCCACTCGGGCGAGATCGAGGGCAAGGACGCGATGCTGGCGCTGCTGCGCGACATCGCCCTCGGCGGCCCGCAGCAGGCCGTGCTCGACCACTGCATCCTGCTGGTGGTGCCGATGATCTCGCCCGATGCGCACGAGAGGAGCGGGCGCTACAACCGCATCAACCAGAACGGGCCCGAGGAGATGGGCTGGCGCGCCACCGCCGTCGGTCTGAACCTGAACCGCGACTTCCTGAAGGCTGAGGCGGTCGAGATGCGCGCCTTCCTGGCGAGCGTCTTCACCCGCTGGTGGCCGCACCTGCTCGTGGACACGCACACCACCGACGGCGCCGATTACCGCTACGACGTCACCTGGGGCGTGAACACCGGGCCGACGGTCCCCGCGCCGGTGGGCCGCTGGCTGGAGACCGCCTTCGAGGGCCGCGTCGTCCCGGCGCTCGAGCGCATGGGGCACCTCGCCGCGCCCTACCTCATGTTCCGCGACTGGTCCGACCTGCGCAGCGGCCTCTGGTCCGGCGAGACGCCGCCGCGCTTCTCCACCGGCTACCCGACGCTGCAGTGCCGTCCGGCGATCCTCGTCGAGACGCACATGCTCAAGCCCTACGCGGCGCGGGTGCGGGCCACCTACGACCTGGTCTCGGCCCTGCTCGCCGAGGTGTGCGCCCGGCCCGTCGCGCTCACCGGCGCGGTGGCCGAGGCCGAGGCCGAGGTGATCGCGCGTGGACGCGAGGCGGACCCGGCGCGGCGCCAGGTGGTGCTCGGCGCGCGCCTCACCGCCGACAGCACGATGTTCCCGTACAAGGGCCTGCGCCCCGTGTGGCGCCACAGCGACATCGCCGGCGCGCCGGTCGTGCGGTACACCGACCAGCCGTGGGACACGCTGCTGTCGCGCTTCGACCAGGTGGTGCCGGGGATCACCGTGACCCAGCCGGCGGGCTATCTCGTGCCGCAGGAGTGGACCCGGGTGCTCGACGTGCTCGCCGTGCACGGCATCCGGACCCGCCGCTTCGCGCGCGCCTGGGCCGACACGGTCGAGCAGCAGCGCGTGGTCCGCTGGAGCGTGGTCCCCGACCCGCACGAGGGCCACTTCCTCCTCGACATCCAGCAGGTCGAGCCGGTGCGGCGCGTGCGCGCGTTCCGGCCGGGCGACGTGTGGGTGCCGCTCGACCAGCGCTCGGCGCTGGTGGCCCTGCACCTGCTCGAGGCGCGGGCGCCCGACGGGCTGCTGCGCTGGAACTTCTTCGACACCGTGCTCGAGAAGAAGGAGTACGGCGAGGCCTACGTCGTCGAGCCGATGGCGCGGAGGATGATGCAGGACGACCCGGCCCTGGCGCGGGAGTTCCACGAGAAGCTGGCCGCCGACCCCGCCTTCGCCGCCGACCCGCAGGCACGGCTCGACTTCTTCTTCCGCCGCTCGCCCTGGGCCGACCCCGAGCAGGACCTCGTGCCGGTCGCGCGCGCCCTGCGCGCGCCACCCGAGAGCGCGCTCGCGCCGTAGCGGGAGCGCGAGCGTCGCCACTCGGGTGCCACCTACTCCACGCGGCGTCGGCACCCCGGACCTTCCCCTGCTGGGCTCCCGCGAGCCTGCGGGTGGTGGGCGAGACCGTCGTTGAGCGCCAAGCAGTATCAAGCATAGGATTGTCGCGCCTTGCGGGACGGTGGACGGGCAGAACCACCTAGGGATGTTGTCCGTCGCGAGAGGCGCGCGGCGTCTGCAACCAGCCGACACCAATGAGACCCATGAACGTGCGCCAGCGGCTCCAAGTGCCCAAGAGGACCTTGTTCTTCGTCCTGCTGGCGGTGATTCTCGCTGCTTTCGCGGGAAGCGCTTACGGTCCGGCTCTGAACCTCCCGTTCATCGGCGACGACTACGTATTCCTCGACGAGACTCGCAGCGCCTCCGTGTGGGCACTCTGGTCGCCCAACAACACACAGTTCGGCTGGTACCGGCCATGGTCTCGTGAGGTGCACTTCTGGTTGATCCAGAGGGTTGCGGGTCTTCACGAGGTCGCCTTCCGACTTGCCGGTCTCCTCTTGTGGTTGACCGCACTCTGCCTCTATGCAGCCCTGGTCCGCAGGCTGATCTCCCCCCGCGCCGCCGCGATTGCCACACTGGGTTCGGCGAGTCTTGCCTTGTGGGGCACGCCCCTCCTGTGGATCTCAGGTAGCCAGGACCTCTGGATGGTCCTGTTCGCCATGGCCGCGATGCTGCTATTCGCCGCAGGTCGGACGTGGTTGTCTGCCGTGCCTCTTGGGTTCGCGCTCCTGAGCAAGGAGACGTCCGCAGTCCTGCCGGCGCTTCTTGGTGCGTACGCCGTCCTCGTGGAACGCCGCACGGTACTTGCCGCGCTCCGAAGAACGGCGCACCTGTGGGTGTTGGTTGGGACATGGATCCTGGTGCATCCGACTCTGCACAAGCGGTTAATCGACCCGACATGGCGAATGACGCCGGAGGGAGAGAGCCGCCCGTCCCAGCTTGGCATCCTCGCGAAGACGCTCCTCTCAGTGCTCAATCTCGACGTGCTGCCCCGGCCCGTCGAGATCGGGGCGGCGGAAGTGCTTCGCCTCGCCGTGGCCACGGCAGCGCTAACGGGAGGTGCCTGGCTGATGATGAGACGATCATCACCTCCCGCGGCCAAGCCTCATTCCTCGCGAGTTCGGCTGGCCATCTTCGGCATCTGCTGGGTCGCGGTGGGTTGGTTTCCACTGTTCCTGCCGTCGATCGGGTGGCACGCCTACTACGGATGCCTCGGCGCCCTGGGAGCTTGGTTCTTGTTGTCGCTCTGGCTGCAGGACCGCCCGCGTCTCGCGGTAGTGACGATCCTGTGTCTGGCTGTGCTTCAGTGGGCCCACGCAAACACGATGTCGTGGGACTGGGGCAACGAGTGGTACCAGAGGAGGGCCGGGCATCTCCTCTCGGCGATACGGGACCACTTGCGTTTCCAGCACGCCAGTCTGCCCCCTCATTCCCGCGTCTACTTCGGCCACATCCCGAACAACATAGGACTCGTCGCCGGCCAGAGCCCGGCCATCCGGGTCTGGTACGAGGACTCGACGCTGCAGGCGGACTTCTACTCGAAGTACACGCCACGCGCGCCGTCTGATGGCCGGGGCCGGGACTTCTTCTTCCGCTTCGACTCGTTGGCCGGCATGGTGGAGGTGAAGACCGGTGCAGAGGACCTCCGTGCGGCCATGCGGAGTGACCCGAACTGGGAAGCCAATCACGAGGCCTTGGCGATGATGCTGTTGCGGAACGGGGCCACGGACCTTGCGGCCGGCGAGTTCGAGAAGCTGTCGCAGCTGCCTCACCGTCTTGACGCCGTCGCCTTCGCCACCGTCTGCCGACAGGTCCTCGGTGACAGCGCGGGGGCGGAATCGTTGATTGTTGCGGCCGCCCGTCGGAAGCAGATGCCCGAGTCTCAGTTCCGCCTTTGGGTGGCGAGGCTGACGGAGACGTTCCCGGGCCGGCGGTGGCGCTGACATAGGGCGGAATTCGTCTTCGGGTGCCGCCAGGTCATTGTCCTGGCGGAGCGGTTCGGGCCCTGCCACCGGGGCCGAGTCGGAGACCACGAGGATTGTGGTGTTGAGATAGCGGGCCTCGCCACGTAGCGTCAACGCGCATGAGCGCACGAAGGCCGGACGGGACATCCCGCCCGGCCTTCGTCGTCGCCGGCGCCTCTCAGCGCGCCAGCAGGTTCTCGACCTCGGTCACCGCCTTCAGCTCGTCCATGTGGATGTGCAGCAGGGCGTGGAAGAAGACCGGCTGGTCCTTCACCAGCGGCAGGATCTTCTTGTAGGTGGCCGCCGCCGCCTTCTCCGTCTTGAGCGCCTCGCCGAGCATCGTGCGGGTGCTCTCGGTGTGGACGATGGGTGCCCGGTCGCGCGTGGTCACCGCCTCGGCACCGAGCGCGGCGATGACGTCCCGGACCTTCTTGGCGTGGCCGACCGACTCGGCCGCCTCCGCCTCGAAATGCCCGGCGAGGCCGAGGGACTCGAGCCCCTTCACGTAGGCGGCGTAGTGCGCGTACATGGCCTGGGCACGCAGCTCCCAGCCCAGCGCCTGGTTGAGCAGGGCGACCAACTGCCGGTTCCCGCCGGTCTTCTTCGTTGCCATGATCCCTCCTGGAGAAGGCGTTCCGCGCGATGCTGCCGCGCGGATGCGCCGGTCGTTCGGGTCGTGCATCGGGTCCAGAGACCTCTTGGATACGCCTACCCCGGTCCGGGATTCGGCTCGCGTGCAACGGCTTCGGCGCGCGGGGCGGATGCCCCATTCGCGGCGCGGAACGACGGGCACATTCGCCGCATCGGAAGCGGATGCGGGTGTATCCTTGCCGCCCGGGGCGCGGTCCGCGCCCGGCCGTCTGCCCATCACCCCGAGAGAGGGAATCCACCATGCGCAAGTTGCTCCTCGTCGCTCTCGCCATTGGGCTGCTGGCCGCCGCCGGCTGCTCGACCCACTCGCCGGTCTCGTCCACGTCCGGCACCGTGCGCCTCACCATGACCGACGCGCCCGGGGAGTTCGACGCGGTGAACCTGGTGGTCACCCAGATCGCCATCCACCGTGGGCTCGCCGACTCGCTCGAGACGGAGGGCATGGAGGACTCGGTCGGCGGCTGGGAGATCCTGAGCGACCTGCCCGCGACCTACGACCTGCTGACCCTGCGCAACGGCGTCTTCACCACCATCGCCCAGGGCCTCGTGCCGGCCGGGCACTACACGCAGATCCGGCTCAAGCTGGGCGCCGGCTCGAACGTGGTCGTGGACGGCGTGACCTACCCGCTCACCGTCCCGAGCGGCCTGCAGAGCGGCTACAAGCTGGTGGGCGAGTTCGATGTCCCCGCCGGCGGCCTGCTCGAGCTGGCGCTCGACTTCGACGCCGCCCGCTCCGTGCACCGGACCGGCGCCGGCGCGTACCTGCTCAAGCCGACCGTGCGGGTCATGCCCACCCATGACGTGGGTGGCATCCGGGGCACGCTCGTGCCGGACAGCACCGCCGCGTGGGTGCACGTCGTCTCCGGCGCGGACACCATCGCGACCACGATGCCGGCGCTCGACGGCTCGTTCGCCGTCATGCTGCTGAAGGCCGGAGTCTACGACGTGGCCGTTCACCCGGAGGCCGGCTACCGCGACACCGTGCTGACCGGCGTGGCGGTGACGGCGCAGAACGTGACCGAACTGGGCGAGGTCGTCCTCACCCCGCAGTAGTCGCCCGCTCCGACGGCGAGGCCCCGGGGGCGCGAGCCCCCGGGGCCCCTTTCATCCCGCTGCCTACTCCCAGCCCTCCACCACCGCGCGGCCGTAGGCCGGCCAGTAGGGGTCGGGCTGCGGCTCGACGAGCACGGTGACCGCACCGTCCCGCTCCGCGAGCCGCAGGGCGCCGCCGCCCGGCACGACCTCGCCCACCTCGGCCGCGGCGATGCCCGCGTCGGCCAGCGCCGCCAGGAGCGCCGCCGCGCGCTCCGGCCGCGCCGTGGCGATGAGCGCGCCTTCCGAGAGGGTCCAGTACGGGTCGGTGCCGAACACCGCGCAGGCGGCGCGGGCCTCGCTCGCGAGCGGGATGCGCGCGCGCTCGACCGCGAGGTCGTGCCCGCAGGCCCGGGCCAGCTCGAGCAGGCCGCCCAGCACGCCGCCCTCGGTGGCGTCGTGCAGCGCGGTTACGCCGCGCTCGCGCACGCCCACGCGCACCGCGGCGCGGCAGTCCGCGACCACGCTCACCTGCGCCAGCATCGCCCGCGCCCGCGCCAGACCCGCCTCGCCGAGCTTCTCGCCCAGCCGCTTCGGGAAGAGCCACGCCGCGATGGCGGTGGCCTCCACGGCGCAGCCCTTGGTCACGATCACCCGGTCGCCCGGCGTGGCCATCGCCGGGGTGAGGTAGCCGGACTCCTCGCCGACGCCCATGAGCGTGCCGGCGCCGACGATGGAGTAGTCGCAGCCCTCGTAGCGCCCGGTGTGCCCGGTCACCACCGCCACACCCAGCTTCGCCCACTCGTCGCTCATGCCGCGCCAGAACTCCTCGAACTCGGCGTCGGTCATCCGCGGCGGCAGGTTGAAGGTGATCGAGGCCCACGCCGGCGCGATGCCGGTGGTCCAGAGGTCCGAGGCGATGAGGTGGCACGAGAGCCGCGCCGAGGCCTCGAGGCCGAGCGCGGGCACGACCGAGAGCGGATCGGTGGTCACCGCCAGCACGCGCCCGGCGCCGAGCCGCACGATGGCCGAGTCCTGCCCGGCGCGCGGCCCGACCAGCACCTCGTCGCGCTTCGCGCCGAGGCGCGGCGCGATCACCCGCTCGAACTGGCCGGCGGCGATCTTGCCGAGAGCGCTCACTTCGCCGGGGCGTCCCCGCCCGCGCCCTTCGCGCGGACGACCAGCGTCACGATGCCGTCGAGGTCCTCGCCCGCCTTCACGTCGGGCCCGACCAGCCGCAGGGGGAACGCCGCCCCTGCGAGCGGCGCGCCGTCGAGGCGATGCGCGACGAGCAGGCCATCGTTGCGCGCGACCCGCTCGCCGGCGAAGCGCACGCGCGCCCCGGCCGCGCCGGTCAGCTCCACCGTGCAGCCGGCGGCGAGATCGTCGGCGAAGGCGCCCGTGCCGTGCCTGCGGGCGTCGTCCACCCAGCCCATCAGCAGCCACAGCGGGATGCCGGTCCAGGCGCGTCCCTGCTCGTCCTTCCAGGTCGTGCCGTGGCACCCGGGCGCCGCGCCCGACTCGAAGGTGGCCTGGTCGATCGTCTCCGTGCGCGCGCCCTCGAGGCGGAGCGCCCAGCCACGCTTCGCCGGCTCCAGCGCCACCTTCGCCACGTTCTTGACCGACAGGTGCGCCTCGGCCAGCGCACCGCCCTTCGCACTCACGACCACGGTGCGCAGCGGGCCGTCTTCGGCCTCGTCGAGCGCCTTGCCCTCGTGCGCCCAGGCCAGCAGCAGGGTGAGCGGCTCGTGGGTCGCGAGGGTGTCGCCCGTGACCGGGTGGAAGGCGGCGAAGTCTCCCTTCGTCACCTGGGCGTGCGTGTAGGACATGCGGTAGCCGTCCTTCGCCGTGACCACCACCTCGTGCGCGGCGTCGAACCCGCCCGCCGCGGTCAGCACGTCGGCGAGCGCGACGCCCTGGAAGCGCGTCGGCTTCACGATACGGCCGGCGGTGTTCAGCGTGCCCGCCAGTCCCGACGTGGCGCGGAGCTCCTTCAGCTCCGCCAGCGTGAACGACTTCGTGCCCGCGGGGCCGACCACCTCCAGTACGGGGCCCGGGGCGGCATGCGCCCCGAGGGCGATCAGCAGGACGAGCGTGGCGACGAGGGCGGACCAGTGCGGACGCATCATGGTGTTCTCCGGGTGAGGTGCGGGACGTGCACGGCGCCGCGCTCGCGGGCGCTCACGCGTTCAGCTCGTCAGGCGCTTGAGTCGCCAGGCGAGCAGGGGCGGCGTGAGCAGCGTGGTGACCGCCACCATCGCCACCACCGAGGAGTACATGAGCGGCGTCACCACCGGCTCGCCGGCGATGAACAGGCCGGCGCCGATGCTGGCGAAGATGAGGCCGACCTCGCCGCGCGGGATCATGCCCAGTCCCACGGCGAGGCGGTCGGTCCTGCGGTCGAGCACGCCCAGCGAGCAGGCCTGCTTGCTCACCAGCGCCACGGCCACCAGCGCGATGGTGAAGCCCAGCGCGGCCCCGGAGCCGAACACCGCCAGGTCCACGCGCATGCCCATCAGCACGAAGAAGATGGGCAGCAGGAAGCCGGTGAGCGGCCCGAGCAGCGTCTGCACGTCGCGGCCCGCGGCGTCGCGCGCGCGCAGCTCGCGGTAGTGCACTTCGTCGAGCACCAGCCCGGCGGAGAAGGCCCCGACGATGGGCGCGAGCCCCACCAGGCCAGCCAGCCAGGACATCAGGAAGCAGAACGCCACCGCGAAGGGGAGCAGCGCGCCGGCGCCGGGCAGCAGCGCGCCGAGCTGGAACACGCGCTTCGAGAGCTGCCGCCCCAGCACGACCGCCACCGCCAGGAAGACAACGGCCTTGGCGAGGATGACCAGCACCGAGCCCACGTCGAAGGCCCGGCCGGCGGCCGTGGCCACGATCACGCCCTTGATGACTGCCAGCACCAGCAGCCCCAGCACGTCGTCGATCACCGCCGCACCGAGGATGACGCGGCCCTCGCGGCTCGCGGTGCGGCCGAGGTCCGACAGCACCCGGGCGGTGATGCCGACGCTGGTCGCGCTCAGGGCGGCGCCGATGTACCAGTGGCTGAGCGGGTGCTGCGCGGGGAAGAAGAGGAGCGCGACGACGAAGCCCAGACCGATGGGTGCGATCACCCCGAGGGTGGCGGCCAGCATCGCCGAGGTGCCGACCGCCGCCATCTGGGCGAGGTTCGTGCCGAGCCCCACCTCGAAGAGCAGGAACAGCACGCCGATCTGCGCCAGCATCTCGAGCGCGGGCATCTGGCGCAGGCCCTCGAGGCCGTGCCAGCCGAGGAGGCCCAGGTTGCCGATGAGCACCCCGGCCAGCAACTCGCCCAGCACGGGCGGCTGCCCGATGCGGGCGAAGAGCGAGCCGCCGAGCTGCGCGCCGACCAGGATGAGCACCGTGGCCAGCAGCACCGGCATCATGTCCACCCCGGCCGCGCCGGCCGTGGAGGCCAGCGCCGGAGGCGGCAGGAACAGGCTCCCGAGCACCGCGACGAGCAGGACCAGCCGGACGGGGATGGGCATGATGGCTAGTTGATAGCGCAAAACCCGCGGCCGGTCGAGCGAATCCGGTCCGCCCGCCCTTGCAACCTCCTGACCCCGTTGGCACTGCGCGCCGCGCTCGTGCCTTCGCCCGCGGCGCCGGGACCGGCGGCGAAACCTTTCTCCGGCTCGTTCCGTCCTAGGGGGTGACGAGGCCGCAGGACCCACGGACCCCTCGCCGAGGAGACAGGACGATGACGACGCGCGCGGTGAACGAGTTGGTGGTGCTCCAGCCGGACGGCGACCTGTGCGAGGGCGCCGCCTGCGACGAGCTCGAGCGGGAGCTCTTCACGCTCGCGGAGCAGGGCCGCCACGTGATCGTGGACCTCTCGGCCACCCGCATCCTGACCGCCCACTGCCTGGGTGTCCTCGCCCGGGGCCAGCGCCTGGCGGTGGCGGCCGGCGGGAACGTCGCGCTGTGCGGGGCGGCCGACCTGCAGCGCTGGCTGCTCGGGGTCACGCATCTCAGCGACGCGCTGCCCATCTACGCCACGCAGCAGGAGGCGCTGGCCAGTTTCGGCCTCGGCTCGGCGGTCGCGTAGGGCGCCACCGGCCCGTCCCGGAGACAGGGGAAGCCCTTCAGCCCCGGACCCGTCGCCTTCCGCCGCGCTCAGTTCGCGGCGTGCCCCGCCAGCGCGCAGTGCACCGCGCTCTCGTCGGTATGTACGAGACTCAAGATTCCGAGCCGGGCCGGCGGCGTGGGATTCGATTCCCGCATCCGATACCAGCCCGAGAGCGCACCCGATTCAACGCACCACAACGGCTCGCGTCGTCTGGACGCCCGTGCCTTGCTTCAGCCGAACCCAGTACACCCCGGAAGCGAAGGGAGTGTCATCTCCGAGGCGAAGCGTGTGCGGCTCGCGGCCGCCGGCGTCGGCATCGACGTGTCGAGCCAGCCGGCCGCCGGCGTCCAGCACGTCGATGGACGCCGGAGCCGCGCTCTCGAGGACGTAGCTGAGGCGCAGGACACCGTCACGCGAGGGACTTGGCGTGAGAGCCCCGAGCGCCAGCTGCCAGCGCGGCACCTCCACCCAGGTCTCGCCGGCCACCACCTCGCTACCATCCACTGACAGGCTGAGTCGGTATCCGTAACGGGTGCCGGGCACCACGCTCTCGTCGGCATACCGCGCAGAGCCGACGCCATCCGTGACCGCCAGCCCGAGCGCAGACCATCCGGCTCCCGGGGCGCAGCGCTCGACCATCGCCGAGCCCACCCCCGCTCCAAGCGACCAGACCAACGTGACCCTCTCCGGGGTCGCCTCGCTCCGGGAGAGCGAGGCGAGAACGTCAACAGGTTGATCGTACAGCGACTGTGCGCTTGCCACGTCCTCCGACGATGGGATGCGGTTCACTTGTCCGGGTGACACCATCCAGTACATGAGGTCCATGTTCTCGCCGCAGGTCAGGTCGTAGGTGTCGCCAACGACCCACCAGTGCCCGAACTCGTGCGCCAAGACCGACGGCAGGTCGTACTTGCCCGGCGATGTGATGCAGTCGGCACCGACCGCGGCACAGTCGGCGCACCATCCCGGCTGGTCCGTCGCTCGAATCCGCAGCCAGATGCGGCAGTGGGCGACGGTCCCGTTGGCGTTGTCGACCCAGAATGTGGCCGCCCGCGCGGTGGGGCTCAGCCCGGCGGCAAGCCAAGTCTGGTCCGAGACGAACTTCACGTACGAGTACGTCTCGACGGTGCCCTGGTAGAAGGTCAGCCAGGGCAGTCCGCTGGCCCGCGCGGTCCATTGCGAGGCTGCCGACGAAGCGGCGGTCGAGAGCTGCGCGGTGCTTACACCCGTCGTCGAGCCGGACACATAGACGTTGTCGGCCGAGCCGGGGTACCAGTGCTTGTACCAGTATCGTCCATTGTAGTAGTAGCAGTACCAAGGGGCACAGACGAAAGGCCCCTCCCAGTCCGTCGTACGGGCCGCGACGGCAGCCGGAAGCAGGGACAGGAACGTGGCGAGGGACAGGACGCACCGGCCCCGGGACTTCATGGCCGTCTTCCTCAGCGCGCCGTACGACCTGGCCGCAACTCCGCGGCACGCTCGAACAGCCGTCGAAGCGGGATCCCCTGGCGCACGAGGGAGTCGGACTGGAATGGCACGCTGCCAGCGAAGAAGTCGAGCGTCTCGAACGTGCCCGGCCCCAGCCGACGCAGGAAGAGGACCGACTCGCCGGGTTCGATGACGCCCCAGACGGGACTCTCCACATGGATGGTGGCGCCAGGGGGTTCGCCCAGGACGACGCTGTCCACGCGCACGCACGACGACCGGGCGCCCGGATGACCGAGTATGACGAGATCCGCCCGGGTGAGGAGCGAGTCGAGGCTCTGTCGGGCTACCGCCGCCCGCAACGCGGGGAGTTCTGGAGTGCCGCTCGTCGGCTGGTCGAGAACGAGGAGACGCCCCGTCAGGAAGCCGCCGGGATCGTCGGAAACCATCCAGCCTCGAGGGGACCTTCGCAGGAAGAACACTGCGGTGACCGGACCCTCTCGGAAGCACCGCTGCACGTCGTCCAGCACCCTGTCCATCGTCGGGAACATCCCGACGTGCAGGTCGCCCGGCTCCGGCTCGCCCTTGAGCCACTGCTGCGGTGTGAGCGTCACGGCGACGAAGGAGACGCCCTCGCTGGAGGCGGACTCCGGGTCGGACCGCAGCTCGAATGTGCTGTCCCTCACCTCCCTGACGCTGGCGATGACAATCGCGTCCGACTGGCTCACCGTGAGGCTGAGCTTCTCGTCATCGGTCAGCGATCGACGGGGCGCGTCCCACACCGAAGCCCGCACCCCGAAGCCAACGATCAGGAGCCCGGCACACGATACGAGTGCCTGGGCCAAGAGCCGCGCGTGTGATGATCGAGGCGTGGTCCGTCTGCGCCCGATACGGGGCAACATTGCAGTACCCATGGCGACCTCCGGACGTCGCAGGCGGGAGAATCCAAGCTCGCGAATCCGTGGAGTCGAATCTACGGCCGTCCGGACGCCCGCTCAAGCGGTAACGTCGCGACGCGCACGGGATATGATGTTACGAGTAGATTGCGGATTTCAGATTCGCGCACGCTGCAACCCACGCGCCCCCGCGCGGGACGCGACGTGCTCGCACACCCGACGCTCGCGGCCCTCGTGTTGATTGGACCGTCCAGCGCGCCCGCGAGCGAGGCGATATCGCTGTATGACGCACGGACATGCGCGGACGTCGAGGAGGCCGGCAGGTCGCTCCCCGCGGCCGCCTCCGCATTCGGGCAGTCGGTGTCAACGAGCACCGACAGAAGCATTCTGGTCAGGAACTCACGCCCGAGACGCGGCTGCCTCTTCGTGGTCGAACGCATGAAGTCCGGTGGCGCCGGCAACCGCTGTCCGAGGATGTCCAGCGCAGCCGCATTGACGCGAACCTCCTCCTGGAGGTCGGACCTGCCATCCAGCCGCGACTCGAGCGCCGCCGGGCTCTGCGGCAGCCCCGCGTGGTGGCCGACGATGCTCGCTTCGAGCGCCAGTCCCTCAGCGTCAAGGACGTTTCAAGTCCGGGTGCCGTCTCCGCCGCCTCGCGGAACCATCCCCGGACATGGGCGGCGCCGCGCCGGAGCGGTCCACGCTGATGGCTGGCCCGTCCGAGGATTCGGGTTTGGCCCAGAACGCGCGTAAGCCACGGCCCCACTCCCAAAGGAGACACCCCCCCCCGAGAGGATCGGCCGGGCCGACCGCAGAGGCTGCGGCCGACCCTAGCGGCTCTGGCAGGCGTACTTCGCCTCCCCAGTATCCTTGCGAATATGCGGCAAGAGCCAAGGCAGGGCGATGCCAAGTACGGACAGGGCAATTGGGACGCGCCGGGGCTGGGGCGCGCCCCGTCTCACGCGCGAGACAGGGTCTCCCCTCCGGCCGGCGCGCGCCTTCCGCCGTGCCTCAGTTCGCGGCGTGCCCTGCCAGCGCGCAGTGCACCGCCTCGCGCAGGCCCGCCTCCTCGGAACGCGGGGACGGGTGGTAGAGCGGCGCCAGCTCGGCGGGGATCCCCGTCTCGGGCGCGATGCCCTCACCCACCAGCACGAAGGGCAGGCGGGGCGCGATCCGGCGCAGCAGGCGGAGGACTGCCAGATCCGACAGGCTCTCGGGCCGGACCTCGTAGACCACCACGTCCGGCCGGTGCGACGCGACTTCGCAGAGCATCTCCTCGCTCTCGTCGCAGTGTACGAGACTCACGTCCTCGTCGAGGAGCGCCTGCTCCGCCGTCGCATGGCAGTGGAACAGGATGACACGTGACATCACGCTCGCTCCTTCAAGCGCACCTGAAACGAACATCCCACCGTTCCATCCGCTGTCAAGGGAAACCGGCAGCGGGCCCGGCCGCGCCGGGCTTGCCGCGTGCGGAGCGGGGAGACTAGAGTCCGGTCGAGGCGCGGGGACGGGGGTACCCGCGCCGGGCCCAGACCCAGGAGGTGCTTCGTGGCAGGTCGTGCACTTCGCCGCGCGCTGGTCGCCGGCCTCCTGCTGACGGCGATGGTCGCCGTCGGCTGCTCGTCGCAGGGGACGTCGCCGTCCACGCTCTGCGACAACGAGGGGAACTACCTGATCGCGTTCGCGAGCGACCGGGCAACCCCCGGCCAGTTCGACGTCTATCTCTTCGACGTCGAGAGCGCCGGCTTCCGCCTCCTGAAGGATCTCAACAGCACGAGCGCGGCCGACTCGAGCCCGGCCCTGTCGCGCGACGGCCAACTGGTCGCGTTCGTGCGGAATCCGGGAACCAACGGCGGCACCGACATTTACATGTACGAGCGGGTGAGCTGCTCCTACGTGTCGCTGCCAGCGCTCAACACCGCCGGGAACGAGACCGAGCCCGTCTTCAGCGGCGACACGCGGCGGCTGGCCTTCGTGCGCGACACGCTCGGGCACCGACGCATCCGCATGATGGACGGCGACACGCGCCTGTTCGTGCCCCTGCCTGGCCTGCAAGAGCCTGCGGCGTATGACGATTGGTCGCCCGCGCCCGACAGCACCGGGGACCGGATCGTCTTCGTCTCGGACCGCGAGGGCGCCCCTCACCTCTATCTCTACGACCGGACGCAGCAGACCGTGGACAGCCTGTGGACCCTGCGGGCGCCGGGGGCCCGCGACCTCGACCCGGCCCTGACGCCGAACGGACTCTACCTGTGCTTCGCCTCCGACCGCGTCGGCGGTGCGGGGGGATTCGACATCTACGAGGCCCACCTCGACGCCGCCCCGCCGGCCCCTGCGGCGCCGGCGAACCTGAACACCGCCGGCGACGAGCGCCATCCCCGGGTCGGGCATGGCGCCGGCTACCTCGCCTACCAGGGGCAGCGCGCCGACTCGACCGGCTGGAACATCCACTACTACAGCCGCGACGTCGCGCTCGTCGTCTCGCCCGACGTGCTGGGTCGCAGCAGCAGCGACGTGCAACCTTCGGTCCGACTGCCCTGAGGAATTCCGTGCGCCATCCGGCGCGCGCCGTTCCAGCGTCAAAGTGACCTGCATGCATCCCGACCGCGTCCGGCGCGGCTGATTTTGGCCTTGCGCGCGACCGGCCCGCGGGTGGATAAACCAGCTCACCGTTCGCAGTGATCGACTCCTCGCGTGCGAACGGAACACTCTTCCAATCACGCAAGAGGCCGGCCGCTTCCGCGGATGCCGCGGACAAGGATGAAAGAGTCTTCGCGGGTCGAGCCGCGCCGGCGCGAGGCAGTCGCAAGCCACGCCGCCGCGGCCTGACCATCTGGAAGGGTCCCTCGTCGCGAGGAGGACCAGGGAGGTCCCGCATGACCCAGACGCTCTCCGGCGGCCCGGGGGCCGCCCCCCGCCCCCCCCACCCCCCCCCCCCCCCCCCCCCC
>JAXDBZ010000107.1:0-3252 GCA_034678345.1 Candidatus Eiseniibacteriota bacterium | reverse complement strand
TGCTGGTGCGCAAGGGCGACGTGCTCATGGCCGACGGCACCACGCTGGGTGCCGACAACGGCATCGCGGTGGCCACCAACCTGGCCATCATGGAGGACCGGAGCCTCGAGCACGGGCCGCTCGAGTTCCTGTTCACCGTGGACGAGGAGACCGGCCTGACCGGCGCCAACGCCCTGGGCGGCGACCTGCTCACCGGCCGGACGCTGCTCAACCTCGACTCCGAGGAGGAGGGGGCCCTCTACGTCGGCTGCTCGGGCGGCCGGAACACGACGGCGCGCTGGGCGCTGGCGACCGACGCGGCGCCGGCCACCATGGCGGCCGGCCTGCTCAAGGTGACGGGCCTGCGGGGCGGGCACTCGGGGCTCGAGATCGACAAGAACCGCGGCAACTCGATCAAGCTCATCGCCCGCGCCCTGGTCGCGCTGTCCGAGCTGGGCGTGCGCATGGGCACGATCGAGGGCGGCGACAAGCACAACGCCATCCCGCGCGAGGCCGAGTCGCTGGTGTTCGTGCCGAAGAAGGCGTGGCCGGTGGCGGTCGAGCTGGTGGCGAAGTGCCAGGCCACCTTCCGGGCCGAGCTGGGCAATGCCGACCCGGGCCTGAACCTGACGCTCACCGAGGCGAAGGGGGCGCGGCGGCGCGCGGCGTTCAAGAAGGGCATCCAGATGAAGGTCCTGCGGACCCTCGTCGCCCTGCCGCACGGCGTCATCAAGATGAGCACGGACATCCCCGGGCTGGTGGAGACCTCGACCAACGTCGCCGCCATCAAGTCCTCGGCGAAGTCCATCGACATGGTGCTCAGCCAGCGCAGCTCGGTGGCCTCGGAGATCGACGAGATCTGCGACACCGTGCGCTTCATCCTCGAGCTGGGCGGGGCCAAGGTGAAGCAGAGCGACGGTTACCCGGGCTGGAAGCCGAACCTGGACTCCGAGCTGCTCAAGGTCGCCCAGGACACCTACCGGTCGCTGTACGGCAAGACGCCCGAGGTGAAGGCGATCCACGCCGGTCTGGAGTGCGGCATCATCGGCGAGAAGTACCCCGGCATGGACATGATCTCCTTCGGGCCGACGCTCGAGGGCGTGCACTCGCCCGACGAGAAGGTCTACATCGGCTCGGTCGAGAGGTACTGGGAGTTCCTGCTCGGGATCCTGCGGAACGTCCAGTAGCGCCACCGGCGGCCGCACCGCGGCCCGGGTCGGCCCCGCCTCCGGGCGGGGAGCCGACCTGGGCCGTTCCCGTCCCGCCGGGAGGCGGGACCGCGCTCGTGCCCTCCGCGCACGCGCTCGGCGCTCCGCCGCGGCGCCCGGCTCGCGCCGGGCGGTCTCCGGGGGTATGAATCCCGACGTCGTCCCGGCCGGACCGTGCCGGCCCACCTGGGGTGGGCGTCCGGTACGGCCGGCTCCACCCGAACGAGGAGAGGTCCGCATGAGTGGACGTCCCAGCCGGTCGGTCCGCCGCCTCGGCGCGGCCGTCGGGCTCGCCCTGGCGCTGCTCGCCGCGTTGCCACCGGTCGCGTCGGCCGCGGCGGCGAAGCTGCGCGTGCCCTACACCACCTTCACCCTGCCCAACGGGCTGCAGGTGATCCTGCACGAGGACCACTCGCTGCCCATCGTCAGCGTGAACACCTGGTACCGCGTCGGCTCGGGCGACGAGAAACCCGGGCGCACGGGCTTCGCGCACCTGTTCGAGCACCTCATGTTCATGGGCTCGGCCAACGTGGCCACCGGCGACTTCGACCGGCTGCTCGAGGCCGCCGGCGCCGACAACAACGGCTCGACGACCACGGACCGGACGAACTACTTCGAGGACGGCCCGGCCAATGCCCTGCCGCTCATGCTCTACCTCGACTCCGACCGCATGGGCTTCCTCGTCACCGAGATGACGGCGGAGGACGTGGACCTGCAGCGCGGCGTGGTGCAGAACGAGCGCCGGCAGAGCTACGAGAACCAGCCCTACGGGCTCGCCGACGAGAACATCCTCCAGCGCCTCTATCCGGCCGGCCACCCGTACTCCTGGCCGGTCATCGGCTCGATGGCCGACATCTCGGCGGCATCGCTGCAGGACGTGAAAGACTTCTTCCACGGCTACTACACGCCCAACAACGCGGTGCTCTCGATCGCCGGCGACCTCGACCCGGTCGCGACGCGACGCCTGGTGGAGCACTGGTTCGGGGGCATCGCGCGGGGGCCGGAGGTGAAGCGTCCGGAGCCCGCTCCCTTCGCGCTGGCCGCGGACGTGTACGGCACGCTCGAGGACCGCGTGCAGGTGCCGCGCCTCTACGACTCGTGGCACACGCAGAAGGCGTTCGCCCCCGACGACGCCGCGCTGACCGCCGTCGCGCAGGTGCTGGCCGGCGGCAAGGCCTCGCGTCTCTACCAGCGGCTGGTCTACGAGCTCGAGATCGCCAGCAACGTGTTCGCCTACCAGGATGGCCAGCGCCTCGACGGCGAGTTCCGCGTCATCGCCACGGCCCGGCCCGGCCACGGACTGGACGAGCTGCAGAAGGTCGTGACCGAGGAGATCGCGCGGTTCGCGGCCGGGGGGCCGACCCCGCGCGAGCTCGAGCGCGTGGTGAACGGCGTCGAGTCGCGCGCCCTCGACGGCATGCAGCAGGTCGGGGGCTTCGGCGGCATCGCCGACCAGTTGAACCAGTACGCCTACTTCACCGGCACGCCGGACTACTTCGAACAGGACCTCGACCGTTACCGCCGGCTCACCCCGGCCGACCTGCAGCGGGTCGCCCGCCGCTACCTCGCCGAGGCGCACAAGGTGGTGCTCAGCGTGGTGCCGCAGGGCAAGACGGAGCTGGCGGTGAGCGAAGGGAGGCTGCCATGAGAGCGCACCCGATCCGTCTCGTGCGCGGCGTCGCTGTTCTGCTGCTCGTCCTTGGCGCGGCGGTGGCGACGGCGGCCCCGGCCGGCCCCGACCGTACGAAGCCCCCGACGCTGGCGCCGCTGCCCCCGCTGCGGCTGCCGGCCGTACAGGTGCAGACGCTTCCGAACGGGCTGCAGCTCGCCGTGGTCGAGATGCACAAGGTCCCGGTGGTGGACGTGGGACTGCTGGTGCGCGCCGGCGCGGCGTGCGATCCGCAGGACATGCCCGGCCTGGCCACCTTCACCGCGAACATGCTCGACGAGGGGGCGGGCGGCCGCAGCGCGCTCGACATCGCCGAGCAGGTGGACTACCTCGGCGCGTCGCTCGGCACGGGCGCCGGGCTGGAGACGGCGACGCTGTGGCTCCACGCCACGAAGG